>CAVJLN010000007.1:0-57805 GCA_963650485.1 Bacteroidaceae bacterium | reverse complement strand
CTGATTCTTGCAGATGCCAGTAAAACGGATCGGGTATCCGAGGTGGTAAAGGGATATGAGGATTCACGTATCCATTATTACAGACTGAAAGAGAATCTGGGTATATCCGGAAACACGAATGAAGCATTGAAAGCGGCAGCCGGAGAATATGTTGCATTGCTCGATCACGATGATTTACTGACAAGGGATGCGCTGTTTGAATGTGCCGCTGTGATTGAGGCGTATCGGAAGAAAAACATAGAATTACGCATGTTATATTCTGATGAGGATAAATGTAACAGCGATGGAACTTCATTTTATGAAGTAAATCGGAAACCAGAGTTTAATCTGGATTTAATATTATCAAATAATTATATTTGTCATCTGCTTGTTATGCAGAGAAAACTTATGCAGGAGCTGGGATTCCGCAGTAGTGTCGATGGGGCACAGGATCATGATATCATCCTGCGGGCCGTAGACCGGATGATGGGAGAGGACAGGTATGCTGCCAGAAAGGCAGAGCTTCCGATTACCCATATCCCGAAGGTACTGTATCACTGGAGATGTTATGAAGGCTCTACGTCAGAGAATCCGGAAAGCAAGCGTTATGCTTATGAAGCCGGAAAACGGGCAGTAGAGGATTTTCTAAAGGCACGGGAGTATCAGGCTGACGTGGTTCATACCTGTCATCTGGGATTCTTTCGTGTAAATTATCAGCCGGATCTGATAAGTAACCGGCCGGATGTAGCTGTGGTCGGAGGAAAGCTGATTGACCGGCATAACCGCATGGTTGGCGGTATTTATGATGAAAACAAGGAGCCCTTATATCTGGGACTCCATAAAGAATATAGTGGTTATATGCACCGGGCATCCTGTCAGCAGGAGGCATATGCAGTGGATGTACGCTGCATGAAATGTTCAGAGGAAGCACAGAGGGTGCTGACAGAGCTCACCGGACGGGCATATGTTACGCATCCCCATACGGGATATTTCTTATATCAGGATCTCCTTAAAACGGATGCATATTATCAGGAATTGAGCCTGAGATTCTGTGAAGAACTTCGCAGAAGAGGAAAACGAATCGTCTGGGATCCGGAAATGGTGCAGCGAGTGGATGGAAGATAGGACAGAAGCATGAAAACGACGGTGGTAATTCCCAATTACAATGGAAGGGACTATCTGCGGGACTGCCTTACTTCCCTATTGGAGGGGAGCGTGGTTCCTGCCATAATTGTGGTAGATAACGATTCTGCCGATGAAAGCACTGCCATGGTGAAGGATGAGTTCCCGATGGTAAAGCTGATTGCACTTCCCGAAAACTGCGGATTCAGTGCGGCAGTGAATATCGGAATCCGTGCGGCAGGTACAGAATATGTTTTTCTGTTAAATAATGATACCGTTGTTTTAAAAGATACAATCGAAGAACTGGAAGCTGCAATGGAACGTCATCCGAATGCGTTTTCTGTAGCTGCGAAAATGTTGCAGATGAAGAATCCGGAGCTGATTGACAGTGCCGGAGATTTTTATTGTGCATTAGGTTGGGCGTTTGCACGCGGAAAGGATCGGAAAACCGGAGAATTTTCAAAAGAAACACCTGTTTTTTCTTCCTGTGCCGGGGCAGCGCTTTACCGGAAAGCTGTGTTTGAAGAAATCGGTGATTTTGATGAGAAGCATTTTGCCTATCTGGAAGATATTGATGTTGGGTATCGTGCGAATATCCATGGATACCGGAGCTTCTATGCACCGTCTTCCGTGGTTCTTCATGCAGGAAGCGGATCATCCGGATCGAGACATAATAAGTTCAAGGTGGCTTTGTCTTCCCGGAACAGTATCTATCTGATTTATAAAAACATGCCGATATTACAGGTGTTATTAAATCTTCCGTTCCTGTTTTTGGGGTATCTTGTGAAGCTTTTGTTTTTCCTGAAAAAGGGGCTGGGAGCAGATTATATGAAAGGTCTTGGAAAGGGCTTTCAGCTTGTCTTTTCTAAGAAAGGAAGAGAACATAAGGTAAGATTTTCCATGAAACATCTTGGAAATTATGTGGCAATACAACTACAGTTATGGGTGAATATGTTCCGCCGCCTGTGGTGGTAGAAAGGCTTGTGCAATGATTAAGGACAATCAGAAATTATTGAATCGAATCCATGTGTTGATTGATGCTGTTGTGACGGCAATCTCCTATCTCATGGCATGGTATCTGAAATTTGCTACCGGTTTTGCAGAAACAGATCCGAATGTCGGTGTACTGGATATGTACACGTACTTCCGTGCGTTGTATATTCTGGTTCCACTTTATCTGGTGCTGTATTATTTCTTTAATTTATATGCTCCGAAGCGTGCAACCAGACGTAAATACGAGCTTTTTGCAATTGTAAAGGCAAATACCGTGGGTCTCATTCTGTTTATGACCCTGTTGTACATGATCAATCAGCTTGATATTTCCCGATTCGTGCTGGGTGCCTTTTATATCATCAATATCATTCTGATGACCCTGTGCAGGACGATGATCCGGAACATTCTGTATTTTTTCCGCAGAAAGGGTTATAACCTGAAGTACATTCTGCTGGTTGGTTATTCCAGTGCTGCAGAGGAATATATTACCAGAATTATTGCCAATCCACAGTGGGGCTATGTGATCCGGGGAATTCTCGATGATACAATGCCGAGCGGTACTGTGTATAAGGGAGTTAAGGTTGTGGGAAGAATAGAGAATATCAAGTATATTCTTCCGGAGAACAAGCTGGATGAAATTGCGATTACGCTTGCGTTGAAAGATTATGAACAGCTGGAGTCCATTGTGGATCTGTGTGAGAAGTCGGGTGTGCATACGAAGTTTATTCCGGATTACAACTCCCTGGTTCCAAGCCATCCTTATACGGAGGATCTGATGGGGCTTCCGGTTATCAACATCCGTTATGTACCATTATCGAACGCTGTGAATAGTATATTAAAAAGAACCATGGATATCATTGGAGCCTGCTTTGGTATTATTATTGCTTCTCCGGTGATGCTGGTCTGTGCGGTTTTAGTAAAAACAAGCAGTGAAGGACCGGTGATTTTTAAACAGGAGCGTGTAGGACTTCATAATAAGGTATTTAAGATGTACAAATTTCGGACGATGGAAGTGCAGAAACAGTCCGCAGAGGAAAATGCATGGACGGTCAAGAATGATCCGCGGGTTACAAAGGTTGGGAAATTTATGCGTAAAACCAGCCTTGATGAGCTGCCGCAGCTCTTTAACATTCTGATGGGAGAAATGTCACTGGTCGGACCACGGCCGGAGCGCCCGCAGTGGGTCGATAAATATAAGGAAGAAATCCCGAGATATATGATTAAGCATCAGGTGCGTCCGGGACTGACCGGCTGGGCACAGGTCAATGGATATCGCGGCGATACATCAATCCGCAAACGTATTGAGTATGATCTGTTTTATATTGAGAACTGGAGCCTTGCCCTCGATATCAAAATTCTTTTTATGACCATTTTTAAAGGTTTTGTGAATAAGAATGCCTATTAAAGGCGTGGCAGTTCCTGAGTTTGCATGAATCGGGTTGAATTGGAAACATTAATATGGTAAAATGCTACTTTGTGGGGAGAACGAAAGAGAAACCCAGATATGGTATTTGAAAGGGAGAAAAGGTATGACCACAAATAATCAAAGACCTTCACAGGGAAGATCATCACAAGGCAGGACTTCGCAGGGAAGACCTGTGCAGAAGAGACCGGCACAGCACAGTCAGGCTGCACGAAGCTCTTCGCAGAAAAGAACATCATCCAGAAGAGATGACTACTATGAGGATGATTATTACGAAGATGATTATTATGAAGACAGCCGTTCTTCCAGGGGAGGAAAGAGTGCCCCTTCGAAGAAATCCTCAAATAACAGGAGCGGCAAAAAGAAAAAGAAGAAAACTTCCAAGATTATCTTGTTTATTGTAGAAATTCTGGTACTTTTACTGATGATTTTGGTATTATGGACCGTTTTGAAAACGGAAAAGGTTGGTAAGGTGGATCTGCCGGAGGAAGATATTGTCATCAATCCGGAGGTTGAGGAACTGCAGGAACAGGAAGGCTCGGTATTACAGGGCTATCGTAATATTGCATTATTCGGTGTAGACTCCACAGAGGGAGCGCTGACCAAGAATACCCGAAGCGATACGATTATGATTGCATCCATTAATCTGGATACCGGCGATTGTAAGCTGGTCAGCGTTTATCGTGATACGTACCTGAACTTGAGCAATGACACCTATAATAAGTGTAATGCTGCTTATGCAAAGGGCGGACCGATGCAGGCGATCAATATGCTGAACATGAATCTGGATATGAACATTACTGATTTCGTAACCGTTGGATTCAGCGGCCTTACAGAGACCATTGATGCCTTGGGCGGTGTTTATATTGATGTCAAGGAAGAAGAAATTTCTCATCTGAATAATTATCAGATCAGTATTGTCGGTACATCGAAGGATGGTAAAACCTATACCGCGGCAGAAGGAAGCTATACACCGGTAACTCAGGCCGGATACCAGAAGCTGAACGGTTTGCAGGCAACTGCTTACTGTCGTATCCGTTATGTTGGGAATGACTTTGAACGTACTGCAAGACAGCGGCGTGTATTGAAGGCTGTAGCAGATGAGGCAAAGAAAGCAACTCCTGCACAGCTTGAGAAGATTGCAAGCTCTGTATTTGATAAGGTATATACATCTCTTGATCTTACCGAAATTGTGTCACTCCTTGGTAATATCAGTAAATACAATATTGTAGATGAGGGTGGATTCCCGAATTCGGATATGTTGAAAACCGGTAATATTGGTAAGAAGGGAAGCTGTGTTGTTCCGGAAAGTCTGGAATCCAATGTTACCTGGCTGCATGAGTTCCTGTTTGATGAGCAGGGCTATGAACCTTCCTCAGCGGTTAAGGAATACAGTGCGAAGATTGCTGCAGATACAGATAGTTATGTGAAGTAAATAAAAACTTTTTTGTATATGCAGAGCTGGTAATTGGCAAAACAAGGAAAACAGAAACAGACAGATAGAAAAGGGTCTTTGTGAAAGACCCTTTTCGTATATGAAAAGAGAACGGGAACGATGCTTAAATACGATGTGATCATTCCGGTGTACCGGCCGGATGAAAAACTGAATAAGCTGACTGATGCGCTGCTGACACAGTCTCTGCTTCCCCGGAAGATCATTCTGATTAATACGGAGCGGGAGGAATTTTTGAAATTCAGTTCGGAGGAGGCGTTTCTGACCCGGAGTCCGCTGCTTGAGCTGCATCATATTAAAAAGGCAGAGTTTAACCATGGGGCAACGCGGAATTATGGAGTATCACTGAGTGATGCGCCGTTTTTTGTCTGCATGACCGATGATGCAATCCCGGCAGGGAATACCATGATGGAGGAGCTTTTAAAGCCTTTTATGTCAGAAAGCATTGGTGTTTCTTATGCGAGACAGCTTCCGGCATCGGATTGCGGGATCATTGAGCGTTATACGAGGAACTTTAATTATCCGGAGACGGAAAGGATTAAAACGGCAAAGGAGCTGCCGGAGCTTGGGATTAAGACCTTTTTTGCCTCCAATGTGTGTGCAGCCTACCGGAGAAGTTATTTTGACGCATTGGGAGGATTTACGGAGCATACGATTTTTAATGAAGATATGATCTATGCAAGGCATCTGATTGACGCCGGATATGCAATCTCCTATTCGGCAAAGGCAGAGGTGATTCATTCCCACAATTACAGCGGAATGGAGCAGCTTCACAGGAACTTCGATCTGGGTGTATCGCATGCGCAGTTCCCGGAGGAATTCCGTGGGATCAAGGCAGAATCGGAAGGAAAGAAGCTGGTTTTTCAGGCCTGCCGGTATTTAATGAAGATCCGCAGGCCATGGCTGATCGTGAAGCTGATCTGGCAGAGTGGCTGCAAATACGTCGGTTATTTCCTCGGAAAGCGTTATCAGAAGTTCCCTATGTGGTTTGTAAAGTGGTGCAGCATGAACCGGAGTTATTGGGAGTAACTGTTTCAACAGCAGCCGGACACTTGCTGTCAGGCTGCGTAAGAACATGATTTGAGAGGTACGAGGAATACGCTATTGGAACTGACGTGGTGAGTGCGTGGTGAATGCAGACCGGGAATAGGGTTGCCAGTATGACATAAAAATGTTATAAATATATCAGAGTGCCTCTAAGCACTTTGGAGGCAAAATGCCAATAACAAAATAGCAGCGATAAGAATTTAAAGATCAGGATAGAAGTTCAGGTTGATTTTGGAGGATCAGATATGTGTGGAATTGTTGGGTATATTGGGAAGCATCAGGCAGCACCCATTATTTTAGAGGGACTTGCAAAGCTTGAATACCGTGGATATGATTCGACCGGTATGGCAGTTTTTGACGGAA
The DNA here is from genome assembly GCA_963650485.1 of Bacteroidaceae bacterium. Lineage (GTDB taxonomy): Bacteria > Bacillota > Clostridia > Lachnospirales > Lachnospiraceae > Suilimivivens. The sequence continues at coordinate 51,425 of CAVJLN010000007.1, read as the reverse complement.
AGAAGATTCATATTCAGAAGGCAGCCGGCAGACTACAGGTGCTTGAAAATATGACAAGAGGCGGAGAGACGATGCCAGGTTTTGTTGGAATCGGACATACCAGATGGGCAACGCATGGACAGCCGACTGATGTGAATGCCCATCCGCATGATAACAAGGCAGGAACGATTGCTGTCGTACATAACGGAATTATTGAGAACTACCAGCAGTTAAAGAAGCGACTTTTAGATCATGGCTATGAATTTGTATCGGATACGGATACTGAGGTTCTGGTACAGTTGATAGACTACTATTATAAAGGAAATCCATTAGAAGCCATTACGAAGGTCATGCATCGTGTGGAAGGCTCCTATGCACTGGGCATCCTTTTTGCAGATCATCCGGATGAAATTTTTGCTGTACGGAAGGATTCTCCACTGATTGTCGGCACAAGCGGTGAAGGCAGCTTTATTGCATCCGATGTACCGGCAGTTTTGAAATATACCAGAGAGGTATATTACATTGACAATCAGGAAGTGGCAGTTTTAAGAGAGAATGAAATCCGATTCTATACCGTAGATGAAGAGGAAATTCAAAAAATACCTTCTCATATTGACTGGGATGCAGAGGCAGTTGCCAAGGGTGGATATGAGCATTTTATGTTAAAGGAGATCTACGACCAGCCAAGAGCCGTGCGCGAGACCTTTGAAAAGCATATGAAGGATAGTAATGTGGAGATTGAAGAGCTTCATATGACCGATGAAGAAATCAAAAAGCTTTCCCGTATTCATATTGTGGCATGTGGTACGGCGTATCATGCCGGCATGGCAGCCAAGTATATCATGGAATCCATGGCTCGGATTTCCGTAGAAGTGGATATGGCATCCGAGTTCCGTTACCGCAATCCGATCATTGAAGAGGGAGCACTGGTGATTGTGATCAGCCAGTCCGGAGAGACCGCAGATACCCTGCAGGCACTTCGGGATTCCAAGGCACGTGGCGCAAGGGTATTAGGTATTGTGAATGTGGTTGGTTCTTCCATTGCGAGAGAAGCAGACAGCGTCATGTATACATGGGCAGGGCCGGAAATTGCGGTGGCTTCCACGAAAGCATATTCCGCACAGTTGATAGCTCTTTATCTTCTGGCAATGAAGTTTGCAAAAGTGAAGGGGACGATTTCCGAAGAAGAGTATCAGCAGCTTGTCATGGATCTTCGCCGTCTGCCGGAGCAGATTGAACTGCTTCTCGGTAATAAGACCAAGATCCAGCGGTTTGCAAACCGTTATGTAGCTGCCAAGAGTGTTTTCTTTATCGGAAGAGGGTTGGATTATACCTTATCCATGGAGGGCTCCCTGAAGCTTAAGGAAATTACTTATATGCATTCGGAGGCTTATGCGGCAGGGGAATTAAAGCATGGACCGATTTCACTGATTGAAGATGGTACGTTGGTGATGACTTCTCTTACGCAGGAAGATCTGTATATGAAGACGATCAGCAATATCCGTGAAGTGAAGTCCAGAGGGGCATTTGTATTAGCCCTCACAACGACCGGACATGATGATATTGAGGATACTGCCGATTATGTACTTTACATTCCGCAGACCAACAAGTACTTTACGAACTCACTGGCAATTATTCCATTCCAGATGTTTGCTTATTATGTATCCGTTGGTAAGGGACTTGACGTCGATAAGCCCCGTAACCTTGCAAAGTCTGTAACGGTAGAGTAAAAAGCCGTATAAAAGGCACATAAAACAGAGAAATCCGTATCTTCAAAGAAAGAGGATGCGGATTTTTTAAATGACACAAAAGGAACATATTTAAGACACAATTTCAACACATTTGTTTCCTATACTGTGAACCATAGAAGAAAGAAAAGGTTTTAAAGGAGGCAGTTATCATGGATGAGAATAGATATACAAATAATTATTATACAAACCAGACAAATCCAAACCAGAGTTCCGCTTCAGGAACACAGGGACAGAATTATTACCAGACATCTTCGACCAGCTTTCAGCAGTCTCAGATGAATCACCAGCAGGCAAAACCCGTAAAACAGAAAAAGCAATCCGGTGGATTTGGCAAAAAGATTTTAGCGGGTTTGTGCTGTGGATTGGTATTTGGTGTCTTTGCAGGAATTGGTTTTCAGGCAGTAGACGCAGCACATAGTGGAATTGACAGAGCCAGGAGTGCTTTTTCCACAATGATGGGAAATTCTTCCCAGGACAGTACCGTAGCAGAGGCTTCCGGTACTGAAGATACAACATCAGATGCATTGCTTCCAGACAGCAGTTCTGATACCGCAGAGGCAGCATCCGGCAGTATTAAGCAGACAGAGGATGCACTTTCAGAGCAGACACAGACAGAGACTGTTGTTACAGATGTCACGCAGGTAGTAAAGGCAGTGATGCCGTCCGTTGTATCCGTCAGCAATACTTATGTACAGCGTGGAACATATTTCGGACAGGTATACAGCAGTGAAGCAGTAAGCTCCGGATCCGGTATTATTGTTGGTGAAAATGACAGTGAACTCTTAATTGTTACAAACTATCACGTAGTAGAATCTGCAGATACCCTGTCTGTACAGTTCGTTGATGAGGAACAGGTAGAGGCACAGATCAAGGGTACGGATGCCGATAAGGATCTGGCGGTACTGGCTGTTCAGTTATCGGATATCAAGCAGGATACCTTGAACGAGATTTCAATTGCAACATTAGGAAGCTCGGATGATCTGACCGTAGGCGAACCTGTGATTGCCATTGGTAATGCATTAGGTTATGGACAGTCCGTAACAACCGGTGTTGTCAGTGCTTTGAATCGACCGATCGCCGTTAATTCCCAACAGGATCAGACCGGAGATTCTCAGATTAATACCTTTATCCAGACCGATGCAGCAATTAACCCCGGTAACTCCGGTGGTGCATTACTGAATACCAAAGGTGAAGTGATCGGTATTAACTCTAATAAGATCGGTGGCAGCACTGTAGAAGGTATAGGCTATGCAATCCCGATCTCCGATGCAAAGCCAATTATTGAAGAACTGATGCAGAAGGAAACAAGACTGAAGGTGGATGAAGCCAATAAGGGTGTTCTTGGTATTACCGGCGTGAATGTAGAGTCCCAGTATTCTGAGGTTTATGGTATCCCGATGGGTGTTTATATCTCTTCTGTAACCGATAATTCAGGAGCAGCCGCAGCCGGACTTGTTCGTGGCGATATTATTACCGCAATCGATGGTCAGACTATAGAAACCATGGAAGAATTAAAGGAAGAAATGAACTATTATCAGGCTGGTGATACCGTAACGCTGACCATTATGCAGGGAAGTCCATCCGGATATCAGTCCAAGGACGTACAGGTTACTCTTGGGAAACAGATGACGAACCAGTAAAAATCAGTAAAAGTGATGAAAGAGTTGTAATCCCGGAAAGAATAAATGGAAAATCTCCCTAGAAGTTTGAAACATTTGGTAAAAGGAAATTACAACAGAAGGCCGTGGCGTGAGCAGGTGTATATGCACCGCTTGCGCCATGGTCTTTTTGAATGCATTTATATTGGGATGAGAAAATTAAGGCTGAGAAAAAGTGCAAAATACTTGTCCTTGTGCGATACTCCGGATCAAGAAGTTCTAAACTATTTCGGATAGGTTATTTAGATAGGACGCAAACGCATCAACGAGCCATCCGGGCTCGATTGCTGCTGGATTGGACATCCGTGTCCAATCCATGCTGATTGTGTACGAAATAGTAGAACTTCTAAAATCCTGCGTCAGGCAACAAGGCCATAGTATATTCAGGATTACTTGAATACGACAGGCTCATCGATGTACTCAGTTTTTATGACAAGATAAGGGTAGGAGGCGGTGTCACTGACCGGAGTTTCACTGTCGGTGGAAGGACCGAGGAGGGTGGTGTCAAAGTAAATGGCGTTTTCTGTGAGGTAAAGGTCATTTACGGTGATACCGAAGCCGCCGGTAAGCTGCTCGCCGTAGCCGATTCCAATGTATAGGAAGCCGTTGTCGGAATAAGTGATTTTGAAGGGATTGGGATGCTTTTCCTGAATGACCTTCTGCATTTCCTCCGGAATGGCATCTTCGGACAGAACGGTGAATTCCAGATTTTTAATCCGAGCAAGGGAATCCTTCTGGTTCTTGCCTGCACAGGCGGTCATGAATAAAAGGACAAGCAGGCATAACACGGAAAAGAGCCTTAGAAACATTTTATTTGGAAAGGAATGGAATAGAATTAAGTTTTTCATGGAAAACCTCGAAATTAATATTAAGGAATTGGTTTATTTTATGTTTTTTCCAATGGGGTTATGAATAAATGCAGGTCAAATACGATGACTTTTTGCAAGGTGTATTGGTATTTTGCAATTACATTACAATGTAAAGCAAATCGTTGACAAAGATGGGACTAATTCATATAATATGAATTAAGAGATGAGTGTATACTATAGTCAGATATTAGTATGGGAGGTGTTTATATGGCTACAGTACCTACGCAGGTAAGAATTGATGAAGATTTAAAAAAACAGGCTACAGAGCTTTTTGCACAATTAGGAATGGATATGTCTGGAGCAATGAATGTATTTCTCAGACAGTGTGTTATGCGCGGAGGACTTCCTTTTGATGTGGTAGTTCCCCAATATAAGTCTGAGGTTCTGGAAGCAATGGAAGAAGCAAAAAGAATTAGTAAAGATCCTGACACGAAGAGGTATAGCAGCTTCTCAGAAGCTATGGAGGATCTGGATTAGTAAATATTGGGTATAGAAAAGAGGAATTACATGCTGATAATTAAGAATGGAAAGATCATAGATCCTGTCGCAGATGCAGTATATCCGGCAGATCTGTATGTTAAGGATGGTGTAATTGCAAGGATTGTAAGAAGGAGTGAGAATACTTCGGATGAGGATTGCGGTTATGAGGAGAAAGAAAAGGGATGCGCTGATGTGGAGGAAGAAAGCGGAACCGAAGTCTTTGATGCAAAAGGAATGCTGATTGCGCCGGGGCTTGCGGATACGCATGTGCATTTCCGGGATCCGGGCTTTACCTATAAAGAAGATATTCTGTCGGGAGCGGAGGCTGCAAAGAAGGGCGGCTATACACAGATTGTGCTGATGGCAAATACGAAGCCGTGTGTGGATCGGGTGGAAACTCTGCAATATGTACTTCAAAAGGGGGCACAGACGGGAATCCATATTCACAGCTGTGCGAATGTGACTATGGGAATGGCCGGAAAAGAGCTTGTGGACATGGAACAGTTAAGTGAGGCAGGAGCAGTAGGATTTACGGACGATGGGGTTCCGATCCTGTCAGAAGAGACGGTGACAAAGGCGATGGAGCAGGCGGCTTTGTGCCATAAGCCGATCAGCTTCCATGAGGAGGATTCGAAGTATATTCAGAATAATGGAGTGAATGCCGGTAAGGCAGCAGCCTTTTACGGAATCGGCGGATCGAAGCGTGATGCGGAGATTACCATGATTGAGAGGGATATCCGGCTGGCGCTTCAGACGGGAGCAACGGTTGTGATCCAGCATATCAGTACGAAAGAGGGAGTCGAGCTTGTCAGAAAGGGCAGGGTTGCAGGAGCAGATGTCCATGCGGAGGCAACCCCGCATCATTTTACCCTGACAGAGGATGCGGTTATTGCCAGGGGAACGCTTGCAAAAATGAATCCGCCGCTTCGTGAGGAGGAGGACAGGCAGGCGATTCTTGCGGGACTGCAGGATGGAACGATTGATCTGATTGCAACCGATCATGCACCGCACAGCAAAGAAGAAAAGGAAAAGCCGATTACAGAGGCACCCAGTGGAATTATCGGTCTGGAAACAGCAATGTCCCTGGGAATCCGGGAATTGGTACAGAAGCAAAAGCTTACCTATCCGCAGCTGATACAGAGAATGAGTACGGCACCCTGTGCATTGTATGATTTGCAGGGAGGAACTCTGGAGGAAGGAAAAGCGGCAGATCTGGTGATTTTTGATCCGGAGGAAATCTGGAAGGTTCAGGATTTTGCGTCGAAGTCAGCGAATTCTCCTTTTATCGGAGAAGAGCTTCCGGGAGTGGTGCATGCGACCATCTGTGGCGGGCAGATCGTATACCGGAAGCTTTAAGAGTTTTACTTACGATGAAATCTAATGCTGCCCAGGGTCAAAGGCCCTCGACTTTTATGCTCATATCGGGGCGGATTCCAAGGTCTTTCCCCCACCTATGAGCGAGCTCATGTGGGTTTAGACCTTTTGACACTGGCATCATATAATATAAAGAAAGGAAACATTCATCAGATTTCACCGTTCAGGTGATCAGGGAATGAAACGCAATTATGAGTAAAAAAGCAAAACAAACAGCGATTGTGCTTTCGCAGCAGAAGCTGGCAGAGGGAATTTATGATTTGTGGCTTGCAACGGAGCTTGCGAAGGAAGCAGGTGCCGGTCAGTTCATCGGAGTTTATCCGAAAAATGCGGCAACCCTTCTCCCACGTCCGATCAGTATTTGTGAGGTCAGTGGGGACAAGACGGCACTGCGCCTGGTATACCGGGTTGCAGGAAAGGGCACGAAGGAGTTTTCTTCTTTAAAAAAGGGAGATACGGTAGAAATTCTTGGTATCCTTGGAAATGGATACAAGGTTTCCGAGCTTCTTGCAAAGAATCCGGAATTTACGGAAATTACCCTATATGGTGGAGGAATCGGGATTCCCCCGATGCTGCAGCTTGCCAAGGAACTTGCGGCAGCAGGAAAGAAGCCATCTGTCTTTATTGGATACCGTGATAAGAATCTGTTCCTGAAAGAGGATTTTGAAAAATACAGTACGGTTTATGTGGCAACCGAAGATGGCAGTGTCGGAATGAAGGGCAATGTCCTCACTGCATTACAAGAAACCGACGTGCAGCCGTCCGTGATGATGGCGTGTGGTCCGATGATGATGCTTCGAGCCATCAAACAGGAGGCTTCGGAAAGAGCTATTCCGGCATATATTTCGCTGGAAGAACATATGGCTTGTGGAATCGGAGCCTGTCTTGGATGTGTGTGCAGGACAACGAAAAAGGATGAGCATTCACAGGTTCATAATGCAAGAATCTGCACGGAAGGACCTGTATTTCTGGCTGAGGAGGTTGAGATCTAAATGAACACAAGTGTAACAATCGCAGGAGTAACCTTTAAAAATCCGGTGATGACTGCATCGGGAACGTTTGGCTCCGGTATGGAATATGGGGATTTCGTAGATCTGAACCGTCTGGGAGCCGTTGTGACGAAGGGCGTTGCCAATGTACCGTGGCCGGGCAATCCAACGCCGCGTGTAACGGAGGTTTACGGCGGAATGTTGAATGCCATCGGGTTACAGAACCCGGGAATTGATGTGTTCCTAAAGCGTGATATTCCCTTTTTACAGCAGTATGACACGAAGATTATCGTGAATGTCTGTGGAAAAACTGTAGAGGATTATCTGGAGGTTGTGGAAAAGTTAAATGACAGTGTGGCAGATATGCTGGAAATTAATGTATCCTGCCCGAATGTCAAGGAGGGGGCGATTGCCTTTGGTCAGAAGGCGGACTGCCTGTTTGACATTACTTCCAGGATCAAAAATGTGGCAAAAAAGCCGATTATTATGAAGTTAAGTCCGAATGTAACGGATATTACCGAGATGGCAAAGGCAGCAGAGGCTGCGGGTGCAGATGCAATTTCTTTGATCAATACAATTACAGGTATGAAGATTGACATTCATAAGAGAACCTTTGCACTGGCGAACAAGACCGGCGGCATGTCCGGTCCTGCAATCAAGCCGGTAGCAGTTCGTATGGTTTATCAGGTTTCCCATGCAGTCAAAATTCCGGTGATTGGTATGGGCGGCATTGCGACAGCAGAGGATGCAATCGAGTTCCTGCTTGCCGGAGCGACAGCCGTTTCCATTGGGGCTGTGAACTTTATGAATCCGTACGCAACCGTTGAGATTGTAGATGGAATCGAACAATATATGACAAAGTATGGCATAGAAGATGTTCAGGAGCTGATTGGTGCTGTGAATTAAGAAATTTTCAAGGATCGGAACAGACATATTGACACAATCTGCATGGTTTTGAAGTGTTACGAATTTTGTGAATAAACAACCCTTCGTAGGAATACAATGTGAATAAGTAAACCTACGGAGGGATTTTTATGGAGCTTCAAAAGCGTTCCTTGCATATGGAAACACCTAGGCTTCATGCGTCAAAGCAGGTTGTGCTGGAGGATAATATCATCATTCCGGACACCAATAAAGATGCGGATAAACTTCTTTTGGATAGAGGAAAAATTACGATAGAGGAGGTCAATTCCTTTGAAGATGCGGTAACCATTAAGGGAAAACTTCATTTTCGGGTATTGTATCAGACAGAAGGAGATCAGGACGGAATTCCGGTTTCCCAGATGGAGGGAAGCCTTCCATTTGAAGAAAAGCTGCAGATGGAAGGACTTCGTGCAGGAGAGCATGTACATGTAAAAGCGGTTTTGGAGGAACTTGGGATCTCTCTGATCAATTCAAGAAAGCTCAGTGTACGGGCGATTATCGTATTTCATGCAACACGTGAGGAAATGATGGAGGAGAACATTCCGGTTGCTTTATCGGGTGACGAACAGGTGGAATATCGGCAAAGATCCGTGGAAATGGCAACGCTGGCGATGAAGAATCAGGATATTTTCCCGATTAAAGAAGAAATCGAAATTCCGGGAAGCTTTCCGAACATCAGAAGTCTGGTATATTGGGATGCAGAGCCGGTGAATCTGGATTTTCGGATTTTGGATGATAAAATTGCGGTGCAGGGGGAATTGAAGGTGTTCTGCATGTATGCAGGAGATGGAGATAAGGAGGAGCTTTATCATTATGAGACAGCGGTGCCTTTTTCCGGAAGCGTGGAGTGTATCGGCTGCCGCGAGGGAATGATTCCGGTGATCGAATATGAAGTAGAAAACGGTGAGCTGTCCATCCGCCCGGATTATGACGGTGAAGATAGGATTCTTTTTGCCGATCTGGGAATCCGGATATTCTATTGCATTTACGAAGAAGAAAATGTGGAGATGATCGGGGATGTATATGGGGTATCCAATGAGGTAGAGGAAAGCAGTAAGTCCATTACTTTCTGCAGACTCTTAACAAGAGCAAATGGAAAATGCAAGGTATCCGAACATTTTAAGGCAGGTCAGGAAGGTGCCAGCATTTACCGGGTGATTCATACCGCTGGAGATCTGATTTTAGAAGAGCAGGAAGAAACAGAGAACGGAATCCGGTTAAGCGGTCAGATTCAGCTGCAGATTCTGTATGAAGATAGCAACGAGGATAAGCGGTTTGAAGTGATCCGTGGGGAAGTTCCGTTTGAGTACCTTTTAGAAGCAGAGGGGATGATGCCGGGAACGATCAGCTTCGTGCAGCCGCAGATGGAGCAGATTGCCGTATCGGTGATCGACATGGATGAAGTGGATGTAAAATGTGTGATTTTATTCCGTGGGGATCTTTTTGCAACCTGGGAGGAACAGGTGGCAGAGCAGATTACACTTTCTCCGCTTGATTTGGAGAAGCAGTCGGCACTTCCGGGAATTGCGGTCTATCGGATGAAGGACGGGGAGAGTCTGTGGGATATCGGAAAGCGGTATTATGTCCCGATTGCAACCCTGATGCAGACCAATAACCTGACCTCACAGGAGGTCCGTCCCGGGGAGAAAATTCTGATTGTGAAGTAAAGAATATGAAATTAATGAAATGAAATAAAAAGAAATCGGGCTTTCGTTTTCAGATAAATACTGAGAATGAAAGCAGCGGTTTCTTTTAATTTTCTTCCGGGTAGGGTTTCTTCTGATTGGTGCGGCCAAGCAGATCTGCAAGGCTGAATTGTTATAGATCAACAAATTTTTAGTGAAAATAAATAAAAAACTATTGAAATTCGCTAAAAGTTCTGCTATGCTAATTTTATTAATCAGATGAGCATAGGAAAGAAATTGCAATCAATCATCTATATCTTCTAACTCAAATAAAGGCACTTATATCGTGCAGATATCATGTTTCTACAATTGTAACGGTTCAGACATGCCTATTCATAAGCTGTCGGATGGTGCATATTGGCTAATAAATACACGTGCTTTCCAGCAATTTACTTCATGGCGGTCATCCACTCTATAGAAATGATGGAACTGTTTCTTATAATTCATGGTGGAAATCGTTACCCTGTTTGTAATGAATCAGAGCTATAGGTATGAGGAAGGGTATGGGATACTGTTCTGCGCATTTTGAAATAAAGAGCAGAATACACAGCGATATTTTGCTAAATATGCAGGGGAAAGAACGAAAAGGAAGGAGATTTATGGGAAAATATGATACATGTATGCAGGAGTATTTGCAGAATAAGCAGTACTTTGCAGATTTATTTAATGGCTGCTTCTTTCATGGGAAGTCCGTAATCTGTGCGGATGAGCTTACAGAAGCCTCGGAAGGATATGTGGTGGATCAGGATAACACCATTATATCTGAAAAGACCCTAGCTGCTGTAAAGGTGAAGAAGGACGGGAAAGAGGAACAGGTTCAGTGCTCCGTGGATAGGACTCTCGATCAGGCAACCGTTTCTGATGCCGCTGGAATAGAAATTCAGATTGAGAAGAGCAGACCCCGGCCGGGAAGAAGACGAGACACGAAAACGAAGTTAATGAGAGATGTTAAGATGCAGTTACGTTCCGGAACCGTCTTGCAGGTGCTTGCTGTTGAAAACCAGAGTTATATTAATTATGGAATGCCGGTACGGATCATGGGATATGATGCGGCAGAATATAATCGTCAGATGAAAGAACGCAGACAACAGGTGAGTGCTTTGTGGAAGCAGGTGGAAAGCTCCGTACAGTATGATACGCTTGTTATTCCGGTTACTTATGCAGAGTATATGTCAGGAATTCTGAAAACAGACCGGCTGCATCCGGTGTATACGATCTGCCTCTATAGTGGAACAGAAACCTGGGACGGCCCCAGAACGCTGTCGGATATGATGGAGTTTCGTGCAGAGAAGGATCCGTTAAGGGAATACTTTGTAGATTACTCGGCGAATTTATTCTGTGTAAATGAGCAGGAAGAATTTGAATCCTTTCATACTGAATTACGGGAGCTGCTTCGGGCGATGAATTACCGGAAGGATAAGAGGAAATTTCTTAGTCTGGAGAAAGATGAACGATATGCACATTTATCCAAAGAAACATGGGAGGCGATTGCAACCATGACGGGTCGTAGTTTTTTTGAAGAAAACAGAGAAACATACAAAAGTCAGAATGGAGATCAGGAGGAGTACAATATGTGTCAGGCATTGCGGGAAATAAGAGAGGACTTTTTTAATGAGGGTAAAGAAGAAGGAAGAGAAGAAGGAAGAGAAGAAGGAAGAGAAGAAGGAAGAGAAGAAGAACGGGAAGTGGGGATCAGACGGTTAATTGAAGATAATCTTGAAGAGAAGAAAACCAAAGAAATAATTATACAAAAATTGATCCGTTGGTTTTCTATGGATGAACAGACGGCACAGTTGTACCTGGATAAGTATGCAGGTTCGGGAGTTTAGGCATTTCCTGTTTCATGAATGATTTCAGTATTATATCAAGTAAGGTCAAGTAAATTTATTTTTTATAATCAGGGGTTTACTTTTTGTCCCGGTTGGCCGAAGATATAGATGAAATAAGTATTATTATCATCACTTTGAAACCAGGGAGGGACTTTCAATGAGTGTAAATGGAATTACATCAGGTTCAGAAGCATATAGCACCTATACAGCTGCTTCTGCCCAATCAGCAGCCGCAGTAACAACAGATACAGAAAAGAAAACAAATACAGCAACCGACGCCGGTGCCATATATGAGCCTTCTAAAGAGACCGCAGCAGCTTCTACGAAAAAGACCTACAAGCCGGATACGGCAACCATCGCAAAGCTGAAAGCAGATGCCGATGCCAGAACCGAACAGCTTCGCAGTCTTGTAGAAAAGATGATGACCAAGCAGGGAGAGACCTATGGTAAGGCCAATGACATCTGGAGTATATTATCCAGTGGTAACTTCACCGTAGATGCTGCTACCAAAGCACAGGCACAGGCTGATATTGCGGAAGATGGTTATTGGGGCGTTTCCCAGACATCCAGTCGTATCCTTGATTTTGCGACTGCTTTAACAGGTGGTGATCCGGGCAAGATCGAAGAGATGCGTAATGCATTCAAGCAAGGTTATGAACAGGCTGAGAAGACCTGGGGTGGTAAACTTCCGGAGATTTCCCAGAAGACCTATGATGCTGTTATGGAAGGTTTTGACAAGCTTGCCAAAGAAGCAGGACTTGATACCTCGAACTAAACAGGTGGAATATATCGGATGAATAGCTGCTTTCGATATCAGAAGTAATAAAGGGAGTAACAGGTGACTCATACCTGTTGCTCCCTTTTTCGGGTGCGTCCGGCGACGCACGTTTTTATCAGGATTTCCGTTAAAGCTTACTTAACTTCTCCGGTCAGCATTGTGGATATCTGTTTTTGGTATTTTTCCAGATCCCAGAAGCAGAGAACCAATGCGGCGGTTGCATAGATGATGACCGGGATGACAACAGAGACGATGATCATTGCTGTTATGGCACTGTCAGGCTGGACAGACAGTGCACTGTCATATTTTCCCCAAGCAAGCATCCATCCCAAAATGGCTGAGCCGAATCCGGTTCCGAGTTTCATACCGATACTGTTTACGCTGGTTGCAATTCCCTCGGTTCTGACACCGTGTTTCCACTGGGTGTAATCAACAATATCTCCGGCCATGGTATACATGGCACTCATAAGAGGAGCTGAACCTGTGGATTTAATCAGAGAAAGTGTAAGGTACAGAATCAGATTTTTAGGGTTGACCAAGATCAGCGCGGAAGTTACTGCCGAGATAATCATTCCGACAAGCATGGTATTTCTCTTTCCAAACCGTTTGAAAAGCGCAGGACAGAAAGGAGAGAACAGGATAATTGGAAGCATACCTGCAATGGATAAAAGGCCCATCAGATCGGCGTTTCCAAATACATCACGTGCATAATAAACCATGATACCCGATGTCCCGTTTGCAATATAAAAGGCAAAGAAAATATACACCGAGATGTAGAAATACCGGGAGGACAGAAGATACTTTACGGCCTGTCCTAATGGTGTTTTCGGTTGTGCAGATTCTGATGTGGAGAGAATGTCTGTTTTTTCCTTTACGGAAAAGAAGGTAATCAGGATGGCAGTTTCAGCAATTATGGCATAAAGGATAACCAGAGTTGTCCACGCTTTCTGTGAGCCTTCTCCGCCAAAGAAAGAAAGCAGCATCGTGGTAATAGTAGAGACAACAACGGTAGCCAGCAGAGAGAATACACTACGAACTACGCTGACAATGCTGCGATCCTGAGAGGTCAGAGAAAATCTTGGAAGCATTGCGTGATAGGACAGATTCACAGCCGTATAGCAGACAACGGACATCAGAAAGTAGGTAATGAAGGAGTAGACCTTCTGACCGTCTGAGCCAAGAAACGGAGGAACATAAAATACCGCGAGAATGGAAAGCATGAGCGGAAGACTCATATATAAAAGCCAGGGGCGGGCTTTACCAAGCCGGGAGTGGGTTTTGTCAATCAGAATGCCCATAAGGATATCGCTGATACCATCAAACAGTCTGCAGATCAGCATCATGGTACCGATGAATGCTGCGCTGATGCCGGCACTGTCTGTATAGTAGAGCATCAGAAAGCTGGAGGGAAGAATCCATACCAAATTCACACCTACATCTCCGATACTGTAGCCGATTCGTTCCTTCCATGTGGTTTGTAATACTTTAATTTCATTCATAGTCTTTACCTCCTGTTCAGATCTTTCATAAAATGTTGTCCGTCCGGTAATGTAACATGAAGTACCGGAAGATGTTCTGTGGTTGCTTTTACAATAGCGAGTGCATGGCCGTAATAAGTTTCTACCTCATTTCCTGTATAGGATAAAACCGGATCAGGTTTGGCACTTCCAAGACCAAGCAGCGTTCCGTTCTCTACCGTCACAGTAAGAGTGGTGTCTGCATTTGATTCGACAATTCCGTGTTCATCTGCAATCGTAAGACGGATATAAATCAGATCCTGCGCTGCCAATACAGGTTCGGGATCTATATGTACACTAAGATCAGGAGAAGCAGACACCAGTGCACTTTCATTTACCGGCAGTCCCTGTTCATTGTAGGTTTTGACAACCAGCCTGCCGGGAGTGTAGGGGATATGGAACTGTGCTTTCTGTTTACGAAGCTTTTTTCTGGACAAACGCTTTCCGTTCAGGATGAGCTCGGCCGTATGATCCGTTGAACATACCTCAATCAAAGCAGTGTTTCCGTCACAATTCCGCCAGCTCCAGCTGTCTATAGCGTTGGTACCGCGCCATGCAGCTTTGGTAACCCGAATACCCGGATGGTTAATGGGACGTACTCCGATATAGGGACTGGAACGTATTCCCCATACCGTTCCGGCATAAGCAGCCTGGGCATCAGGTAAGCCGGTGATATCTACAACGCCGGCACAGGAAAGCAGCCAGGGATAGCGGATGTTGGTCATGGAGATACCCTCATAATTCCAGCTTCCTATAGTAGCTTCACCTAAGTAATCCCATGCTGTCCACATGAAATCACCAATCAGATAGGGAAGCTCCTTTACCTGCTTCCAGTTATCATAAATATCCTGCGGATATGTTTCACTGCCGAGAATAATCCGGTCAGGATGCTTGACGGCTTCTTTTTTGTAGCGGCCGTTTGCATAGTTATAGCCGGAAATATCCAGTAGATCCAGAACAGGGGAAGCAGCCAGATCAGCTTTTTTTGTATTACCGATACGGTTAATCCCTTTACCCATAACAGTCATCATGGTGTTAAACATGAGACTTCCGGATTTCTTTTCTTTTTTGGAACTCTTTGGCTCATCCGGAGCTTTCGCAGAATTGGATGCTGCAAGACCTCCCTCATCATATAACCCCTTTCCCATACTGCTGAGCATAAGAACCATAAAATTAATTCCTGCCGTAACGGGTCGTGACGGGTCGAGCTGATGAATCAGATCCCGCATCTTTACAGCAACGTCCAGCCCTTCCGGTCTGCTGGGCTCGCCTACCTCGTTTCCGATGGAGTACATAATTACACTGGGATGATTGTAATCATGATGAACCATGGCAGTAATATCCTGCAGATAATCCTCCATAAAATATGTGGCATAATCATACTTGTTTTTGTTGGTAAACCACATATCAAAGGCTTCATCCATGACATACATGCCACATTCATCGCAGGCTTTAAGTAATGCGCAGGATGCAGGATTGTGGGCAATACGGACTGCATTAAAGCCAAGGGATTTTAAGATACGGATTTTACGAAGTTCAGCATCATAATAGCTGCATGCCCCGAGAATTCCGTTGTCGTGGTGAATACAGCCTCCACGAAGCAGGGTACTTTTCCCGTTAACAAAGAACCCTTCGGTGGAATACGTAATCATGCGGATACCAAAGGTGGTTTCATCCGTATCGAGAATTTCATTTTCTTTTTTCAGAACCGCCCTGCAGCGATAAAGTTTTGGTGAGTCATCGGACCAAAGCATTGTATCCGGTAGGGAAATCGTACAATCTGTACCGGCTTCTACTGCAAGAATCTGTTCATCGTCAAGAATCTGAAGCTCGAGCATCTCGTTGTCTGTAAGTGGAATGGACAGCTCTGTGCGTATCCGGATGACTGGTGGAGTACAAGAAACCGTATCAACACGGATGCCGTCCGGTATAATATAATGTCCACCAGATGAAAGAAAGGTTACATCCCGGTAGATTCCACCACCAGAATACCATCTTGAGTTTGGAAGCATGGAATTATCAGCAATCACCTCGAGGCAGTTTTCTTCCGTATAGGAAAGAGCTGGATCAAGGACTACTTCAAAGGGTGTATAGCCGTAGTGATGGGTACAGAGTTCTCTGCCATTTAACAATACCGTGGTGTTCTGATAGACTCCATCAAATTGGATAACGTGATGAGAGCCTTCTTCTTTTGAAATACAGAAGTGTTTTTTGTAATGATAAACATCGCCCTCAAAATATCCTACTGCATCTTTTCCTTTGCTTTGGGGTGACCGTGTTCCGTGCAGCATGGCATCATGAGGCAGGGTGATCTTTTGTTCGGACGGGTCAGAATCGGTATAAAAGAACCAGTCCTCATTCCATAGTTTTTTCTTCATGGGTTACCTCCATAAGTTTTGCTTCATAAGTTTTTACCGGTAAAAATATCTTGTTTGTATTAATTCTACAGAATATAATGTGATTATACAGTACGAATATTACGAAAATATCAACAAAAGTGTATCATTTACACAGATAGAAGAAAGGGAGAAAAATGCAGTTTTATACGGATGAATTTATAAAGTTATTTCCTAAAGATAAAATCGTTAATATGGTCGCAAAGCATCCGGATAAATATGCAGATAATGAGTTTATAACGGTAAGTCATAATGCCTGTATCAATTATCAGCAACTGGCCAGTGATTTTGTCCTGATCCTTTCCAAATACGACACTACGGGACAATATAATATCCTTGCTACGATGGAAAGTGCAATCTGTGTCCAGATTGCAGAAGATATTGTTCGTTCTGTGGAAAATCACCGGCATGACTATATAGAAGGGATTTATATTGTGAACGGTGAATTGGATTTCGCTATTGAGAATAAATATTTCCGGTATCGAAAAGGTGATTTCTGTATCATTAATCAGAATGTGACGCACAGAGAGATCGTGACCGGTGAATGCGAAGTAATGTATTTCAGTCTGTCCGGTCATTTTATTCAGGAACTGGACAAAAAGGAATATAAACGGGATTCATCGGTGCAGATGCATAATTTCATATGGAGGAACATGAAATATAGTACCGAGATAGATTATTTGGAATTTCATGAGATTAAGGCTGATTCTGTTGAACAGATGGAAATGTTCTGCATGGATCTGATGTGGGAGTTGATTGGTAAAAAAGCCGGATACCGATATTTTGTACAGGGCTATGTGGACAGGATATTTTCGTGCCTGCAGGATTCGGCGTTATTTCAATGTAATAATATCCGATATACGGTGGATTCATCTTCGGATTTATTTGAGCAGATCATTTCTTATATCCAGACACATCGTTATAAGGTTGACCGGAAGGAACTGTCAGAAGCATTGCATTATAATGGAAATTATATCGGTGAGGTATTTGCGAACCATACGGGCATGAATCTGGCAGAATATATTCGCAGCAGCTGTTTGCAGGAGGCAGCAGGATTGCTTCTGAATACGGAAATGTCCATGACAGAAATTATTTCCTCTCTTCATTATGAAAATCGGACAACATTTTACCGGCTGTTTAAGGAAAGATATGGAATAACACCTTTGCAATACCGGAAAAATCGGGGAATCCGGAGATAGATTTTTGCTTTTCATATATGGAGTTCTTTCCTAATTCAAGAGGACAATTAGGAGGGGATGCTGCATATTGACGAACCCACCATCCTTGTATATAATTAAGTACATCTTTGTATACACAATACAGAAAGAAGAACAAACATGAATCAGATCGTCAGGAAAGCTTATGCCAAAATCAATCTGGGACTGGATGTGGTACGCAGACGCCCGGATGGATACCATGAAGTAAAGATGATTATGCAGACGATTTCACTGCATGATGAATTACGTTTTGAAGAGACCGAAGGAAAAGAAATTATTCTTGTATCAAATGACAATCCGCTTTTGCCGGAGGATGCAAAGGATAATCTTATTTATAAGGCAGCAGAGTGTATCCGCAGGGAATATGGAATGGATCGTGGAGTAAAGATCACCCTGCAGAAAAATATTCCGATTGCAGCCGGAATGGCTGGGGGAAGTACCGATGCAGCAGCGGTTTTTCATGGGCTGAATGAACTCTGGCAGCTTTCCATGAGCATGGAGAAGATGCAGGAGCTTTCGGTGAAGCTGGGTGCAGATATTCCTTACTGTATCATGGGAGGAACGGCACTTTCGGAGGGAATCGGAGAGATTCTGACACCACTTCCTGCACCGCCCCATGCGTATATTCTGATTGCCAAGCCGGACATCAGCGTTTCCACGAAGTTTGTCTATGAGAATCTTCACGCGGATACCCTGCAAAAGCATCCGGATATTGACGGTATGGTGGAGGCCATCCGGAACGGAGAGCTTCAAGGAATTACTGACCGCATGGAAAACGTTCTGGAAACCGTTACCGAAAAGACCTATCCTGTTATCTCTGAAATTAAGGATAAAATGCGTGAAGAAGGCGCCATGAATGCGTTAATGAGTGGATCGGGGCCGACGGTATTTGGAATCTTTGAGGAAGAGGATAAGGCACAGAAGGCAGCAGACAGGATTCGTGAGTTAAAATTGAGTAATCAGATCTATGTGACAACATTTGTAAAGGTATCATGATAGTAACTGTTTGGAATCATTGTTAATCATAATTAGGAATTGTAACCCATTGACCTGTGTTTTAAGGAAAGGATGTACCAGGACAACCTATGGAGAGCCAGTTTGACATTGATATGAATGAATTTCTACCCCTGCGGGAAGTAGTGTTTAACACCCTGCGCAAAGCAATTCTTACAGGTCAGTTAAAGCCGGGAGACCGGTTGATGGAAGTGCATCTTGCGAACAAACTGGGAGTAAGCCGGACACCGATCCGGGAAGCGATTCATAAGCTGGAGCAGGAGGGGCTTGTGACTATGGTTCCGCGTCGTGGCGCGGAGGTTGCAAAGATTACGGAACGAAGTCTGCAGGATGTATTGGAGGTGCGTCGTGCTCTGGATGTTTTAAGTGTGGAGCTTGCCTGTGAACGAATTTCGGAAGAAGAGCTGGAACAGTTAAAGAAAGCCTGTCAGCATTTTGAAGAAGCGACGCACCGTGGAGATACGACAGCGATTGCGAAGGCCGATGTGGCCTATCATGATATTATTGTGCAGGCAACCGGAAACCAGCGTCTGCAGCAGCTGGTAAATCATCTTGCGGAGCAGATGTACCGTTACCGCTTCGTCTATCTTAAGGATATCAGTCAGCATGAGAAGCTGATAGAGGAGCATCGGGAAATTTTGGAATGCATCCTGCAGCGGGATAAAAAAAAGGCATCGGAAGCAGCAAAAAAGCATATTGATAATCAGGAGAGCTCGATTATCCAGCAGATTCGTCTGGAAAACCAGAGTATTCTTGTTTAAATCGTTACGTTTAAATTCATAGAAATCCGGTTATACTTTCTATTGTGATAAAGCAGGAGAAAGTCTTTATACAGAAAGGAAGAGAATATGACAGACCGGATGATGGAGCGACAGACCGTTCCAATGGAAATAGGGCAGAAGGAAAACAGGAGCGTCCGGAGGGGATGCAGACGGAGAAGGGTAATGGAAGCGGCTATCCTGCTTGCAGGAATGGTGAGCTTCTGGGGATTCCTTTATCCGGAACTTTCTCTGACAGAGGATGCGCAGATCCGGAGCTTTATTGCTATGCATATAAAAGAATGGGGTAAACAGGATGCAGCATTCTTAAATTCAGGAGGTCTTTGATGACAAACAATAATGCACCCATCGGAGTATTTGATTCCGGTGTGGGCGGACTCACGGTGATGAAGGAAATCATGCACCAGATTCCCAATGAAAAGATTATTTATTTTGGAGATACGGCAAGAGTTCCTTATGGAAATAAATCCCAGGATACCGTACTGCGATTTTCAAGACAGATTGTGCGGTTCTTAAGAACACAGGAAGTAAAAGCCATTGTGATTGCCTGCAATACGGCAAGCGCCTATGCCCTTCCGGACATTGAGAAGGAAATTGATATCCCGATCATCGGGGTGGTGCGTCCGGGAGCGAAGGTGGCAGCACAGGTAACCCAAAATGGAAAGGTTGGCGTGATTGCGACGGAAGGAACGATCAACAGTCACATTTACGCCGATTACATAAAGGAAATCAATGCACAGGCAGCCGTGATCGGAAAGGCCTGTCCGTTATTTGTACCACTTGCCGAGGAGGGCTTGTGGGAGGATCCGGTGACGGATGAAATCGCCAGAAGATATCTGGCAGAGCTCATTGACATTGGAATCGATACCTTGATTCTGGGATGTACGCATTATCCATTGATTCGGAATACGATTGGCAGAATTATGGGAGATCAGGTAACCCTTGTAAATCCGGCATATGAGACCGCGCGAGAATTAAAGGAGCTTTTGCAGGAAAAGAATCTTTTGAACAATGAAAGACATCGACTGGGTGAGGAGCAGTACCGTTTCTTTGTCAGCGATGGTGCAGAGAAGTTTAAGATCTTTGCAAATTCCATTATCAAATATGGAATTCTGTCGGCAAAGGTGGTTCCGATTGAGGATTATTAGTAGCATCCGTTTTACGAATGTAATTTTGAGCAGTAAGAATAGGGAAGAAAAATGGAAAAGGAAATTCTGTTTTCATTAAAGGGGCTGCAGATGAGCCAGGAGGATCAGGACGAGCTGGAAACCATTACGGCAGCAGAATATTATCTTCGTAATGATCATCATTATATTGTATATGATGAGGTTATGGAGGGATTTGAAGAAGCAACAAAGAATATTTTCAAGTTTGATGGTTCGTGCCTCGAAGTAACCAAGCGAGGAGCAGTCAATGTACATATGCTGTTTGAAGAGCAGAAAAAGAATATGACAACCTATCATACGCCGTTTGGAGATATTCTGATCGGAATTGATACGGAGAGGATTGAGGTATCCGAGGAAGAAAACAGGATCCATGTTCATGTGGATTATTCGCTGGAGGCCAACTACCAGCATCTGGCGGACTGTAAGATTGATATGAAGATTTATCCGAAAAAGGAAGGAGCTAAGCTGTTTACTTAACAGGCTTAGCTCCGGCTTTTTCTTGTAATTTTTCAGTGGTACGTGCAAGCCATCCCTTTTTCTTCTTGGGAGTAACAACCGGCTTACCGTGTAATCCCTTTACATCGGTGATATAAATACCACTGATTACGGCTTTGACTTCCTTTTTAACCGGAACGGAATCGAAGATCTTCTCTTCACATACTAAAGACATGACCTGAGGTCCGACCTTCGCTTTCACGATGGGAAGCTTGGAGGAACGCATCAGCTTAGGTGCCTGCTCGATAACGGCCTGAGGAAGTCCGGAATCCTTGAGTTTCATGCGTTTCTTATCAATGATCAGCATGGAAACGGTCTGCTTCATGGCATCAATCTGCTGCTGTTGTTCCGTCTGGCGTTTCTGAGCCTTTTTACCTAAGAAGTAGAGCGCAACGACAGCAATAATTAAAATTGCCAGAATAACCAATAATACAATAGTAACTGTGTTCACGGGAAACCCTCCTTTATGCTGATCAAAAAGATCAGGCAAAAACATTTTAGCATTGTTTGTTGAAATAGTCCAGTTTTTCCATTACAATAATAAATAAATTTATTGGCAAGGCTTATCGACCGGTTTTATCTGGCTGTTATGAGCAACGGGAAAGGAAGTAAAAATGGCAGCAGCTCTGCAGATTTTGCATGACGTGATTTCCTTCATATTTTCGCATCTTCTGATCATCAATGTGCTTCTGAGTATTGCGGTGGTCTTTTTTCAGCGGCGGAATCCGAAATCCGTGTGGGCGTGGCTTCTGATCCTGTATTTCATTCCGGTGTTGGGATTTGTGTTTTATCTGGTGATTGGCGCGGATATGCATAAGAGGAAAATGTTCCGGACCAAGGAGATGGAGGATCGTCTGGCGAATGCCATAAGGCGTCAGGAAATGATGATTCGGAGCCAGGAGCTGAAGGAAAAGTATCCCGGTGTTACCGATTATTCAGATCTTGTTATTTATCATCTGCATACTACGAGCGCAATTTTGTCTGATGACAATGACATTCAATTTTTTGTGAATGGAGAGGATAAGTTCGCCGCACTTATGGAAGATATGCGGAATGCGAAGAAGTCCATTCATATCCAGTACTATATTATTAAGGATGATGAGCTGTTTCGGAGCATTGCCGGGATTTTGAAGGAAAAGGCCAGGGAAGGTGTAGAGGTCTGCATTCTTTTTGATTCCATGGGATGCTGGAAGATGCGCAGGAAAGTCTGGAAGCAGTTGGAAAAGGAAGGTATTCAGTGTACGGAATTCTTTCCGGCATTGGTTGGTAAGCTGCATCTTCGTATTAATTACCGGAATCACCGTAAGATCGTGGTGATTGATGACAGTATCGGATATGTAGGCGGCTTTAATATTGGTAAGGAATATATTGATAAGGATCCGAAATTCGGACATTGGCGGGATACGCATATGCGGATTACCGGATCGAGTGTGACCTCATTGGAGGCAAGGTTTATTCTGGACTGGAACTATGCAGACCGCAAGCGCCTTCTTTCCTATGAAGATTATATGGATAATCTCAAAATGGAGCATACGGGAAAATCACCGGTTCAGATTATTACGAGCGGACCTGACTCCCATGATGAATATATCCGGAATACCTATGTGCGTATGATCCATAAGGCACGTAAGAGCATTTATATCCAGACCCCGTATTTTATCCCGGATGAGTCTCTGATGACTGCACTGCAGATAGCCATTCATTCCGGAGTGGAAGTAAATATTATGATTCCCTGCAAGCCGGATCATCCGTTTGTTTACTGGGCAACCTATTCCTATGTGGGGGAGCTCGTCTTAGAAGGAGCGAACTGCTATACTTACGAAAACGGATTTCTGCATGCCAAGGGTATCATTGTGGATGATGTGGTGTTCTGCTATGGTACGGCGAACATGGATATCCGGTCGTTCGAGCTGGACTTTGAGGTAAATGCGATTGTTTATGACGAAGAGAAGGCGAAGCAGATGGTAAAATTTTTCAGGCAGGATGTGGAGCAGTCAAGGCTCCTTACGAAGAATAAATATCAGAGCCGTGGGCTTTTCATCCGGTTTAAGGAACAGATCAGCCGGCTGCTGTCCCCATTGCTTTAAACCTTAAAATATGGTAAAGTTGTCAGGATAGGATAGTTACGAATAATGTAATAGAAAGGATTTTTGAGGAGAATGAAAAAGAACAGATGGATGGCTTCTGTGATTATGGGAGCAATGCTGCTTTCCATGGCGGCATGTGGAAAGGATCCCAGTGAGCTTGTATATTTAAAGGATTTTAAGCTGGACAAGTATGTCACGCTTGGAGATTATACCGGATTGCCGACAACGATTGCAGCACCGGAGGTTACGGAAGATGATATTGATACGGCGATTATGAACTCCGGACTTAGCGATGACTGTAAGATTCAGGTAGAGGATCGTGATGTGGTAGAGGTCGGAGATCTTGCGAACATTGACTTTGTAGGAACGATGGATGGAGAAGAATTCGAAGGTGGGAGTGGCACAGGTTATGATCTGCTGATCGGCTCCGGATCCTTTATTCCTGGATTTGAAGATGGCGTTGTGGATATGAAGGTCGGTGAAACCAAGGATATCGCCCTTACCTTCCCAGAGGATTACTATGAAGAAATGGCGGGGAAGGATGTGGTATTTGCAGTAACGGTCAATTCCATAAGCACCTATGACCGTGACAAGGCTATGGAAGAGCTCATGCAATCCGCGCAGGAGACCTACAACAGTCAGGTGGCAACCGAGCTGATTGATACCGTTAAAGAAAATTCGACAATTAAGGATGCACCGTCCGGAATGGTGGATCGTATGAATAACACTCTGCTCAGTAATGTGAATGCACAGGCCAGTGCTTATGGAATGGAGGCAGGTGACTTTGTGGCAGCAGTTTATGGTGGTACAGCAGATAATTATGAAGAAACACTGCGCAGCTATTCCCAGGATGTTGCAAATCAGTATATGATTCTGGCAGCCATTGCCGAGAAGGAAAATATTACCGTCACGGATGAAGAGGTGACGGAGGATATCCGTTCTTCTCTCGGGGCAGATGCAACAGATGAAGATGTGTCATCCATGATGGAATCCATTGATGAAGAAGCATACAGGGAGTATCTCCTGACCATGAAGGTGTGTGATTTCCTTGCAGAGAATGCAGTAACAGCGGAAACAGAAGCAGAAGAATAGTTTCAATAGCTTTAACGAAAGAATTTGATGCAGATGAAGAAAACAGCGAGACGTTTATTAGCAATAGCAATGTCATGTCTGATAATGCTTTTAGTGGCAGAGCCGGTGAGTGCTGCCACTATTTCTGATTTACAAAAGCAGCAGGAAGAAATTGAAAAACAGAAGCAGGAAGCCGAGCAGCAGAAGAAACAGGAACAGCAGAAGCTGAATGAGGCCTCCGGAAAAGTGAATAATATCCAGAGTAATGTAGATGCAGTCGGTGCAGAAATCGAAGAGGTAGATAATGAACTGGTGGAGATACTGGCAAGTATTGACATGATTCAGGAGGAGCTTGCTGCCAAGGAGGAAGCCATTGAAGAAACAACGGCAGAATATGAGGCGGCCAGGGCAACCGAGCAGGCACAGTATGATGCTATGAAGGTCCGGATCAAGTATCTTTATGAAAAGGGAGATACAACCTATCTGCAGCTTTTGTTTGAAAGCCAGAGTATTGGCGAAGCAATCAATAAAACCGAATATTTTGAGAAGCTGTATGATTATGACCGGAAGCTGCTTGAGGAATATCAGCAGGCCAGACAGGAAGTTGAGGCGTTGAAGGAGCAGCTTGAAAATGAAAAGGCTGAGCTGGAAGCGCAGCAGCACGAGCTGGAAGAGGAGCAGGAGTCCCTGCAGGTGATCCTCGATCAGAAGCAGGAAGAATATGATGATTATTCCTCCCAGCTTGCAAAAGCAAAGCAGGAAGCAGCTGTTTATATGGCGAATGTCCGGAAGCAGAATGATGAAATTAAGCGTCTGCAGAAGGAAAGCGATCAGAAGCAGTCAGAGATTGAGGCGGCACAGAAAGCAGAGGAAGAGGCCAAAAAGGCACAGGAGGAAGCACTGAAGCGTCAGGCAGAGCAGGTGTCGTCCGGAAGCTCATCAGGCAGCAGTTCTTCTTCTGACAGTTCGTCGGGAAGCTATGCATCGGCCGACAGCTATAGTGGTTCCGGCAGCAAGGGGCAGCAGATTGCCAATTATGCGTGTCAGTTTATCGGCAATCCCTATGTACCGGGAGGAACCAGTCTGACTGAAGGTGCTGATTGCTCCGGATTCGTATGGCGGGTATATAAAGACTTTGGATACAGTGTTCCGAGAACCTCAGGAGCGTTACGCAGTGCGGGAACGGAGGTTTCCTATGCCAATGCACAGCCGGGTGATATCATGTGCTACGCAGGACATGTCGGAATTTATATAGGTAATGGGCAGATTGTCCACGCAAGTACACAGAAGTCCGGAATTAAAATCACCGTGGCAACCTACCGGGAGATTTTGTCTGTGAGAAGAATTGTGTAAGGTAGACTGCCAAGCATAAGTACCGACCATGCTGGCATGAGGAGGTACTTATATTTGGCAGTCAGGAAACATGAGAAAGGAGCGATTTTCGAAGAAAATCAGCGGATTTCGAATGTTTCCAGGATTGCGGGAGTACGAAAGTACGGAGCAATCCGTACGATACACAAGTACAAGAGTACGAAAGTACGGAGCAATCCGAACCTTACACAAGTACAAGAGTACGAAAGTACGGAGCAATCCGAACCTTACACAAGTACAAGAGTACGAAAGTACGGAGCAATCCGAACCTTACACAAGTACAAGAGTACGAAAGTACGGAGCAATCCGAACCTTACACAAGTACAAGAGTACGAAAGTACGGAGCAATCCGAACCTTACACAAGTACAAGAGTATGAAGGTACGGAGCAATCCGTACGATACACAAAATATAAGGCAGGAAGAAAGGCAGGGAAACACCAATGTCAGATTTTGACAGGAATGATTGGGATCCGAACAGCAAAGATCCTGAAAATACAGAATCAAACCGGAAGGAACAGGATCCGGACCGTTACAAGGAAGTAACAGACGCAGAGAAAACGATCGTGACGGAAAACAAGAAAGCTTCCTCTGTATCTGAAATCACAGCTGGAGATGCTTCTGACAAAAAGGAGACAGAGTCTTCGAAGAAGGAAGGCGAATACGAGGATGTCTGCTTTATCTGCCGCCGGCCGGAAAGCAAGGTGGGCAAGATGTTCAAGCTTCCGAATAACATCACGGTCTGCAATGACTGTATGCACAAGATGATGGATACGGTCAGCCAGTTTGACTATATGGGAATGCTGAATAATCCTTCCATGATGGACGATCTGAACAAGTCCATGGGACAGGGCTTTCCGAATATCCGCTTTGTGAATATTAATGATTTACAGGGCGAGGGTGGAATCCCGAACAAGCAGAAGCTGAAAAAAAAGAAACCGAAGAACGGCGAGGAACCAGTGCTGGATATTCATAAAATTCCTGCACCGCACCAGATCAAGGCAAGTCTGGATGAATATGTGATCGGACAGGAGCATGCAAAGAAGGTGATTTCTGTTGCCGTTTATAATCATTATAAGCGTGTGGCAACCGGGACTATGGATGACATTGAGATTGAGAAGTCCAATATGCTGATGATTGGGCCTACCGGATCCGGTAAAACGTATCTGGTAAAGACGCTGGCACGTCTTCTGGATGTGCCGCTTGCGATTGCCGATGCCACTTCGTTAACCGAAGCCGGATACATCGGTGATGATATCGAAAGCGTTATCAGCAAGCTGCTTGCTGCCGCAGATAACGATGTGGAAAAGGCAGAACGCGGAATTGTTTTTATTGATGAAATTGATAAGATTGCCAAGAAGAAAAATACCAACAGCCGCGATGTCAGTGGAGAAAGTGTACAGCAGGGAATGCTTCGTCTCCTGGAGGGCGCGGATGTGGAAGTGCCGGTTGGGGCGAACAGCAAGAATGCGATGGTTCCGCTTGCTACGATTAACACACGGAATATCCTCTTTATCTGTGGAGGGGCGTTCCCGGATCTGGAGGAGATCATCAAGCAGCGTCTGACAAAACAGACCTCCATCGGTTTCAATGCGGAGTTAAAGGATCAGTTTGATAATGACAAGGATCTGTTATCCAGAGTGACCGTGGAGGATCTCAAAAAATTCGGAATGATTCCGGAATTTCTGGGACGTCTGCCTGTCATCTATACATTGAAGCCACTTGACAGGGATATGCTGGTGAAGATTCTTATGGAGCCGAAGAATGCAATCCTGAAGCAGTATCAGAAGCTTTTGGAGTTGGATGAAGTACAGCTTAAGTTTGATGAGGGGGCGCTTAAGGCCATTGCGGATAAGGCGATGGAGCGCGACACCGGAGCAAGAGCACTTCGTGCGATTATTGAAGAGTTTATGCTGGATATTATGTATGAAATTCCTAAGGATGACAATATTGGAACCGTTACCATTACGAGGGAATATATTGAAGGAACGGGCGGCCCCAGGATTGAAATCCGGAATCGGGCAGAGATTCCCATGCATATGATAGAAGAAAAGCCACAGGAATAAGAAATGACTAATCGTGAGAAAATCATATCCAATGATTTTTACGACATTGTAGCTGATTATGTGTTACTGGAAGAATTGCGGGAGAGTGTTCCTGCATATGTCTACCAGCCGGTAGACGGAGAAATTGGAATTGCCTATATTGCACGGAATGAGATTCCGTCTTTGAGCGTCGGAGGGACGTATCCTTATCAGTCAATACCAAAGCTTTATGGATTGATGCAGGATGCGTTTGATCCGACGCCTTTGCTTATAAGCGGAATTACTGCGGTTTCGCGGGCCCCTCTTAATCTGACCGGAAAAGGCGTTGTGGTGGGCTTCCTGGATACCGGGATAGACTACCGGAATCCGGTTTTCTTAAACGAAGACGGTGGCACACGTCTGCTGGGAATCTGGGATCAGACCATCCAGGAGGGTGAGCCGCCTGCCGGAATTTATTATGGTACAGAGTACCGCCGGGATGTCATCAATGCTGCCCTGCAAAGTGAGACTCCCTTAAGCATTGTTCCGAGTGTGGATGAGAACGGGCATGGAACTGCGATCGCCAGTGTGGCAGCAGGGAGCTTCCTGAATGAAGGATTAAGCTTTGCCTCGGGTGCGGCAGATGCAGATCTTGTCATGGTAAAGCTCAGGGAGGCAAAGTCCTACCTGAAGGAATTCTACGGGGTGCCACAGGAGACGGCGTGCTATGCAGAAAGTGATCTGCTGGTTGCAATCCGTTATCTGGAAAGCTATGCGATTTCCCTGTATCGACCGCTTATCATTTGTATGGGAATGGGAACCTCTATGGGGGATCATGAGGGACATTCGGTGCTGGCCGATTACTTAAGCAGCATTGCACTGCGAAGGAGCCGTTGTGTGATCTGCTGTGCCGGAAACGAAGGAAATACCGCACATCACTATGAGGGAGGCTCCCGTGCCGGACAGACAGAATCTGTAGAGCTTCGTGTCGATGAGCGTGAAACCGGCTTTACCATGGAGCTTTGGGGAAAGATACCGGATCGACATGCCATTTCCATCCGTACACCGGGAGGTGAGCTGACACCACAGGTGGACTTCAGGGAGCGGAATGTAAGGGAATTTTCATTTGTTTATGAAAACACGAAAATTCAGGTCGGACATATTCTGGTGGAACAGCGATCCGGTGAAGAGCTGATTTTCTTCCGCTTCCTTGACCCCGCGCCCGGTGTGTTTACCATCTATGTGACTGCGATGGGAACGGGGAGTCAGGAGAATCAGGGCAGCTTTCATATGTGGCTTCCGTTAAAGGAATTCCTGCGCGGAGAAACGTATTTTTTGCAGCCATCGCCCTATACAACGATTCTGGAGCCGGGAAATGCGCGGGAGATCATTACAGTGAGCGCATATGATGATCGGAATGGCAGCTTTTATGCTTCTTCGGGAAGGGGTTATACGAGGCTGGGACTCATTAAGCCGGACTTTTCATCTCCCGGTGTATCGATCAGTACAGCTCTTGGCAAAAGAACAGGAACCAGCCTGGCTGCGGCAATTTCTGCAGGTGCGGCAGCTCAGTTTCTCCAATGGGCCATTGTGGAAGAAAACCAGCCGTGGGTCGAAAATCGGGAAATCCGCAATTATCTTATCCGGGGGGCCAGACGCCAGACGGTAAGCGGAACCACTTATCAAATTTATCCAAACCGTGAGGAGGGCTTTGGAAAGCTCAGCATTTCAGGAACCTTTGACAGTCTGGCGGGAACAGACTGACCTTGAATCAGGAATAAATGACATAACAGAGCAATATTTGACTAACAGACAGTCAGGATTGCAAAGAAAAAAGATCCGGATGTCTCTATACTGTTGACTAGTGCAACGGTTTTAAATTAACTACACCATATCACACGTCTGTTTTCCTGATAGCACAGGACGAAAATCCTCAGCGTAGCCCGCTACGCCTACGTTTTTTGTCCAGCACTCTCAGAAAAATATCCTATGTGAATGGTGCAGTTATTTAGAAACCATTACACTAGAAAATAGTAACTGCTTTCAAGGGTTACAGAAATGGAACCGGCAGAGAAGAGCCGGCAGGGGTACGGGCAATGAGCGAATTACAATTACCGCGGTTGATCAGTAATCATATGGTATTACAGAGAAACAAAGAAATTCATATCTGGGGAAGAGATCTTCCGGGGCATCGTGTGATGGTTTTCTTCCGGGGAGAGGAGGCTGTGGCACAGACGGATGAGCGGGGAGAATTTTCCGTCCTTCTGCCGAAGCAGGAGGCAGGCGGACCGTTCAGCATGCTGTTCCGGGATGATCTTGGAAATGAAGAGGTCGTCGGGGACGTGTACATTGGTGAAGTCTGGTTCTGTTCTGGACAGTCCAATATGGAGCTTCCCATGAACCGGGTAAAGGATCGGTACCCGGAGGATGTGGCAGACTGTGCCAATACGCAGATCCGCACCTTTAAGATCCGGGAAAACGGAGTATTTACCGCTCCTTTAACGGAACTTGAAAGTGGGGAATGGAAGAGTGCACAGCCGGAGACGATTCTGGACTTTTCCGCGACAGGGTATTATTTTGCCAAAGCCCTGCAGGAGCTTTTAAAGGTTCCGGTAGGATTTATTGATGCAAGTCTCGGAGGTTCCCTGATAGAATCCTGGATGAGCCGGGAGATGCTTTATGGAATGACTGAAGAGCTCGCACTTGCAAAGAAGTACAGTGATGCGGAGTTCGTGAAGGGGCAGCTCCTTAAGAACGAACAACAGAGTAATGCATGGCACGCCTGTCTTGATGCAGCAGATCAGGGACTGACCGGGCACTGGGAAGAAGAGGACTATAATGGCGACAACTGGGAAGTGGTAACGATTCCCTTCCGGTTTGATGAGGTAGAGGAATTAAAGGGATTTATCGGAAGCGTATGGTTCAGGCGGACCTTTATCGTGCCGAAGGAGATGGCAGGAAAGTCTGCAAAACTGTGGCTTGGAACGATTGTGGACAGTGATGTGGCATATGTAAACGGGCAGCAGGTGGGAATTACTTATTATCAGTATCCGCCCCGGAAATACGAGATCCCGGAAGGACTGCTGCGGAAGGGAACGAATACCATTGTATTGCGTGTCATCAGTGAAAAAGCACAGGGACGGTTTACGGAAGGAAAGAGGTACGCTATTTTTAATAAGCAGGGAGAAATTCCGTTGGACGGAACGTGGAGTTACTGCATTGGTGCTTCCTGCGAGCATGCGCCGGAGACGGATTTCGTGAACTGGAAGCCGACCGGACTTTACAACGGAATGACAGCTCCCTGCCATAAGTATACGATTGCCGGAGTGAACTGGTATCAGGGCGAAAGCAATACGAACCATCCGGACAATTATCTGGAGCTGCTCCGGCGTATGATCGAAGGGTACCGCAGGGAATGGAATGATCCGAAACTTCCGTTTCAGGTTGTGGAGCTTCCCAATCTCATGGTGGATATGGAGGGCGCAGAGGAAGGCTGGAGAGTGCTTCGGGAATTGCAACGCCGTTCCGTAGAAATTCCGGGTGTGGAGGCAACAGTAACCATAGACCTTGGCGAGGACAATGACCTGCATCCGCAGAACAAGAAGGAGCTTGGCAGGCGTCTGGCACTGCTTGCGGCTGCTGGTCTTGGTATTCCCGTGGAAAGCAGAGGACCGGAGGTGACGGAGATTACCGTGGCTTCAGAGGAAGGGCATAACCTCCGGACGATCCGGTTAACCTGCAGCCATGCGGAAGGATTATATGCCTTCTCCGATGATAAGGGGACAGAAATTCTGGATTTTGAAGTAGTAAATGATAACGGAGAAGCTCTGCAGGCTAAGGCACAGATTGAAGGACAGGAAATTGTTCTGAGGATTCCGGATAAAGAAACGGAAGTGAGGGAGATCCGTTACTGCTACCGGACTTCCAATATCGGGGCGCTTATTTATAACCGAGCTGGTTTGCCGATGAGTCCGTTTGTAAGGAGGGTATATGAAGAGACTGTTTAACGGAGGCTGGAGCTTCTGGTGCGGACAGCCGGATCAGGATATGTCTGAGGCACGGAAGCACCTTACAGAGTTTCAGAAGGTGAAGCTGCCGCATGACTGGCTGATTGCGGATGTGAAGAATCTGTACCGGGACGGCTGCGGCTATTACCGGAAGATTTTTTCCATGCAGCCACAGGAAGACAAACGATATTCCCTGATTTTTGAAGGGGTATATATGGATACCACTATCCTGGTAAATGAGCAGAAGGCGGGAGAGTGGAAGTATGGGTATTCAACCTTTGAAATTGATCTGACACCCTTTGTAAGGGAAGGGGAGAATGAGATCATGGTTTCGGTGAATTTCCGCTCGCCAAACAGCCGCTGGTATTCCGGAGCCGGAATTTACAGGGATGTATGGTTTAAGGAAACGTCAAAGAGCTATATCCGGGAAAACGGAGTTTATGTCCATACGAAAGCCTGTGAGGAAAAGGATGGGGAGGAGACGGACTTTTTACTTTATGCGGATACGGAAATTGTGGGAGATGCATGGGATGAGGTTCGCCATACCTTATATCAGAAAAGGGAAGCAGAGCCGGAGATCGAGCTGCCCATTGAACTGCTGCTGGGAGATGAGGTGGAGCTGTTAGAGGAAACAATGGTCTGCCGTAGCATCAAGCATAATGCCGGCATTTATTGCGTGAAATCCCCTATGCTCTGGGATGTAGAACATCCACAGCTTTATATTCTGAAAACGGTGTTGTGTAAGGAAGGGGAAGTCCTTCAGGAAGAGTACAGTCAGATTGGGTTTCGGAGCATTGCATTTGATGCGGAACAGGGATTTTTTTTAAACGGACGGAAGGTGAAGCTGAACGGCGTCTGCGAGCATCATGATCTGGGAGCACTGGGAGCGGCCTTTCACCGGACTGCCATGGTAAGAAAGCTCCGTATCTTAAAAGAAATGGGCGTGAATGCACTGCGCGGTACGCACAACATGACGGCGCCTGCCGTGGTCGAGCTGGCGGATGAGATGGGAATTCTGATGATTTCGGAAGCCTTTGATATGTGGGAACGGTCGAAAACCACTTATGATTATGCGCGGTTTTTCAAGGAATGGAGTGAGCGTGATGTAGAAAGCTGGGTGATGCGTGACCGGAATCACCCAAGTATCATCATGTTCAGTATTGGAAATGAGATATATGATACCCACGTGGATGCGCATGGGCGTGAAATCACGGTGAGGCTGCGTGACCTGGTGAAGCAGTATGATTACCGTGGAAATGCAGGTATTACGATCGGTTCCAATTATATGCCGTGGGAAAATGCGCAGCGCTGTGCGGACGAAGTGAAGCTTGCCGGCTATAATTATGGAGAAAAGTATTATGAAGAGCATCATAAGACACATCCGGACTGGGTGATCTACGGAAGTGAGACTTCGTCGATTGTACAGAGCCGCGGGATTTATCATTTTCCGTTAAAGGCAGGTATCCTGACGGAGGATGATGAGCAGTGCTCGAGCCTTGGAAACAGCCCGACAAGCTGGGGGGCGAAGTCTATGGAGAGATGTGTCTGTGAAGACCGGGATATGGATTTTTCCATGGGGCAGTTCCTGTGGACCGGATTTGATTACATCGGAGAGCCGACGCCGTATCACACGAAGAATTCCTACTTCGGACAGGTGGATACGGCAGGCTTCCCGAAGGATGCCTATTATGTCTGGCAGTCGGCATGGACCGATTACCGGAAAGCACCGATGATTCATATTTTCCCATACTGGGACTTTAATGAGGGGCAGAGCATTGATGTCCGTGTCTGTTCCAATGCGCCATTTGTAGAACTGTTCTGCAATGGAAAGAGCTGCGGCCGGCAGCAGCTGACGCATGAAAAGGGGAGCGGTCATCATATCATTGCAGACTATTCACTGCCTTATGAAAAGGGTGTGTTATATGCCGTTGCCTATGATGAAGCGGGAAATGTGACAGCGCGTGAAACGAAAGCGTCCTTTGGCAATTCTGCGGAGCTTGTGCTGCAGGCGTCAAGAAGAGCTGCGGTGGCCAATGGCAGAGATCTTTTCTTTGTGGAAATCGGTACGCGGGATGAAAAAGGAAATCCGGTGGAGAATGCCGCAGACCGTGTGACAGTGCAGGTCGAAGGGGCAGGACGCCTTGTGGGACTGGATAATGGAGACAGTACCGATGAGGACAGCTATAAGGGAAACAGCCGCCGCTTGTTCAGTGGAAAGCTTCTTGCCATCATTGAGACCGGAATGATACCGGGGGCTGTCCGAATCCGGGTTTCCGGAAAGGGATTAAAGAGTGCGGAGCTAGTCTGTGAAGTCGTGGAAATTGATCAGATGATTCCATTTATGAATGGAGAGAAGGCACTGCATATTTATCGTGAAGCTTTTCAGGATTTATTCGCAGAAAAACCTGCCCCTAGACAGACAGAATGGATAGAAGATTACGAAGAGAGATACGGGGAGAGCCAGGAAGAACAGAAGCAGAAAGCAGAAAAGCAACAACAGAGCCGGAAAGAACGGTTGGAAGAAGAACAGCAACAGAGCCGGAAAGAAAGGAAGGAAGAGGAAGAAAAACAGAGTCCAGAAGCAAGGCTGAAAGAGGAAGAAAAACAGAGTCAGGAAGAAAGACCGGAAGAGAAACAGGCAGAGATTCCGGTGCGAAAGATCGCCCTGCATGCGCCTATGGGACAGAATCTTTCGAAGAAACAGCCGGATCTTATCGTGGAAGCGGAGATTGAGCCGAGGGAAGCTACGGACCGCCAGCTGATGTTCCGCGTGGTGGATGAGCATGGCGTGGATTCCAATCTCGTTAAGCTCCTGGTGCAGGGGCATACCGCACACCTTCATGCAATGGGAGATGGCAGTTTTTATCTTCGGTGTATGTCACGCAGCGGCACAGATGGAATCCGTGTGATCAGCCAGTTGGAATTTACAGTAGAAGGTATGGGACAGGCGTACCGGAATCCTTATGAGCTGATTTCAGGAAGTCTATATACTTCGTATCAGGGAGAGGTCAGTAACGGAAACGAACGTGGCGTAGCAACGGCACGGGATGGAGAAACCGTAGTAACATTTGGAAACATTGATTTTGGACCGGTGGGATCCGATGAAATCACAATGCCGATTTTTGCACTGACAAGCGAAGAATATCCGATCCGGATTTATGAAGGAGTTCCGGGAGAAGAAGGCTGTCAACTGCTTGCGGATGTGATCTATCAGAAGCCCTCCATCTGGAACACCTATCAGGAAGAAACCTATTCCCTGGCAAAACGGGTTACCGGGATCAATACGATCAGCATAGTGGTTCGTCAGAAGATCCATCTGAAGGGTTTTGTATTCAGAAAGCTGCAAAAAGCATGGCTGTCTTTGAACGCGGCAGAAGCGGATTCGGTTTATGGGGATACCTTTACGAAGGAAGAATGTGCAATCACCGGAATCGGAAACAATGTGACGATTACTTATACGGGAATGGATTTTGGAGAAGAAGGAACCGCAGGTCTCCGGATCTGCGGACGGGCACCGGAAAGCAGCAACAGTCTTCATATCCGGTTCTCACAGGGAGAGGAAGAAATCAAGCAGCTTGTGGAATTCCCGATGTGTGGGGAGTATACGGAGAAAGCGTTCTCTTTGACACCCGTAAAAGGCAAATGGGATGTCAGCTTCGTTTTCCTTCCGGGAAGCTGCTTCGATCTTCAAAGTGTTCAATTCCTGCCGGCCGGTACGGAAGTACACTTCTGATTGGCACGGTTTAATTTCTTGTACTCAGATGGGGTACAGTTTTTGGCAGATTTAAAAATACGGTTAAAAGTAGAGAGGCTGTTGAATCCCGAACGCATGGAAACTTCCGTAATGGAAAGATCCGGTTCGATCAGCAGCTTTTCTGCGTAAGCAATCCGTTTCTGGATGATATAGTCATAGCACGAGGTATTCGTGAACTGCTTAAAGAGCCGGGCAAAATGAAACTTGGAAAAGCCGGCAAGTGAAGCCAGTTCGTCTACGGTAATGTTTTCGGTGCAGTGCTCGGTAATGTAATTGCAGACGTTCATGAATTTGTCCACATATTCGTGCTGTTTGCTCGAGGTAATGCCGGGGAACATTTCCTGGGGATTGATATTGGCGCGTCCGAGCGTCACGAAAAAGCGGATCATCAGGGAATAGATGGCTGCCTCCGCATAGGGTTGGGAGTAGTCGTATTCGCGGCTGATTTCTTCCAGATAAAACCGCAGCTTTCCATTCAGATCGCCATGGGAATCACGGCGTACCAACAGAAACGGATGGATGGTCTGCAACAGGGAGTCCATACCCTTGACATTGCAGATCAGGCTGTAGTCAAAAAGAAGAATCAGACGTTCCCCGGTTTTTGGCGCTCTCAGCTCATGGAGCGTGCCCGGAGCGGTGATCCAGATGTCTCCCTCATTCAGGATATGTGGCTTGCCGTCTATTACAACCGTATACTCATTATCAAAAGGCATGATGATTTCAAGCGCAGTATGCCAGTGAAGCGGGTAATCCTCGTATTCCCGGTTGTGCCACAGACGGATGCCCTGTAACTCTTTATAGGTGACGGTTTCGTGTGTTCCGTTTAAAATAGCGATCATGTCAGATTCCCCCATAAGCAGGTTCGTAAAACCAGTTAAGATAAGAATACGCTAATTCTGAGAGGACGTCAAATGAAAGAGCAACATTTGCCTGGGTCGAAAGAGCAATATTTGATTAGAACTACGCAAGAAATAAAATGCATATAAGGGGGGCACGTACTATACTTAAGACAGGAGTCTGGACAGCTATGCAGCATGAACCTAAGGAAGCTGTTTGGCAGCAGACAGATGAAAATGCAAGGAGAAAGCTTATGGAATTAGTTAGAAATGAAGAAAAGCGTGCGGAATACGCGAAACGTGCGAAAGAACTTGTGTCGAAGATGACGCTGGAAGAAAAAGTACAACAGACACTTTATCAGGCACCTGCAATTGAACGCCTCGGAATCAAGGCTTACAACTGGTGGAATGAAGCGCTTCATGGAGTGGCGAGAGCCGGAGCAGCTACTGTATTTCCACAGGCGATCGGACTTGCCGCTACGTTCGATGAGGATCTGGCAGAGGAAGTGGCAGAAGCGGTATCCACGGAAGGACGTGCCAAATTCAATATGCAGCAGGAATATGACGATACGGATATTTATAAGGGCCTGACCTTCTGGTCACCCAATGTCAATATTTTCCGTGATCCCAGATGGGGACGCGGACATGAAACCTTCGGAGAGGATCCCTATCTGACCTCCCGTATGGGTGTGCGTTATGTCGAGGGTCTTCAGGGACATGATGAAAAATACTTAAAGGCAGCAGCCTGTGCCAAGCATTTCGCGGTACACAGCGGACCGGAGGATCTGCGTCATCATTTCAATGCGGTGGCAACAAAGCAGGATATGTATGAAACCTATCTTCCGGCTTTCAAGACCTGTGTGCAGGAAGGAAAGGTAGAGGCAGTGATGGGCGCATATAACCGTACAAATGGCGAGCCCTGCTGCGGAAGCAAGACATTGTTACAGGATATTTTAAGAAAAGAATGGGGCTTTGAAGGTCATGTGGTATCGGACTGCTGGGCAATCAAGGATTTCCATGAAGGACATATGGTAACGGATACCCCGTTAGAGTCTGCTGCCCTTGCCATGAACAACGGCTGCGACTTAAACTGCGGTACATTATTTGGCTATTTAAAGGAAGCAGTAGAAAAGGGAATGGTGAAGGAGGAACGCCTTGATGAAGCACTGGTTCACCTGTTTACCACCCGTATGATGCTGGGTGCTTTCGATCAGAAGGGGGAGAATCCTTATGATCAGATTACCTATGAGGTAGTGGATTCCAAGCCGATGCAGGAGTTAAATCTCAAGGCTTCCGAGAAGTGTATTACGCTTTTAAAGAATGAGAACCATATGCTTCCATTGGATAAGTCGAAGATCAAAACTATCGGTGTGATCGGACCGAATGCCAACAGCCGTGCGGCACTGGTTGGTAACTATGAAGGAACCGCATCTAGGTATTACACAATTTCCGAAGGAATTCAGGAGTATGTCGGTGATGAGGTGCGTGTGCTCGTATCCGATGGCTGTCATTTATATAAAGAAGGAATGAGTAATTTAAGTCAGGGAAAGGATCGTCATTCCGAAGTGCGCGGCATCTGCGCAGCAAGTGATGTTGTCGTCATGTGTCTTGGACTTGATGCGACTCTGGAAGGAGAAGAGGGCGATACCGGTAACCAGTACGGAAGCGGAGATAAGCGTGACTTAGAATTTCCGGGCTTACAGCTTGAAATTCTTAAGATGGCATATGAAAGCGGCAAGCCGGTCGTGCTTGTAGTGCTTTCCGGAAGCGCGCTTTCCTTTAACTGGGCCGGCGAGCATATTCCGGCAATCATCCAAGGCTGGTATCCGGGTGCTGTCGGCGGCAAGGCAATTGCGAATATTCTGTTTGGCGATGTAAGCCCGGAAGGAAAGCTTCCACTTACGTTCTATCACAGCATTGATGAACTGCCGGAGTTTACCGATTATTCCATGAAGGGAAGAACCTACCGCTATATGAAGCAGGATGCCATGTATCCGTTTGGTTACGGACTTTCCTATAATGAATATGAGCTTTCCAATGTAAAGGCAGACTGCGAAGTGCTTACAGAGGATGGCATTACCGTAACCGCAGAGATTTCCAATCTTGGAGAATATGACAGTGCGGAAACTGTTCAGGTTTATGTGAAGATCTGTGCAGAGGATACACCGAATGCACAGCTTAAGGGACTTAAGAAGGTTTCTCTTAAGAAGGGGGAGAAGAAGAGCGTGGAAATTAATCTTCCGAAGGAAGCTTTCGGACTCTGCGATGAAGAAGGAAGACTTTGCTACCATGAAGGAGAAGCAATCTGTTATGTAGGAACAAACGGACCGGATCACCGGAGTGTGGAGCTGACCGGAAAGAAACCGGTTGAGATCACCATTAAGGTGTCGGCTGATTGCTGCTGACAGATCACGACTGACAGATCACTGCTGACAGATTATGACGGACAGATCACGACTGACGTAAGGACGGAATCTGTTTCAGATGAAAGTGGAGGGTATAGAGAAGGAAAATGCTTCAAAATACCCAGAGGAAATGAAGCTGGAGGGTATAGAGAGAAAATTTGTTTCAAAATACCCAGAAGAAAAGAAACTAGAGGGTATGGAGAGAAAATTTGTTTCAAAATACCCAGAGGAAAAGAAGCTACAGGGTATAGAGAGGAAATATGCTTCGAAATACCCAGAAGAAAAGAAACTAGAGGGTATGGAGAAGAGAAATGCTTCAAAATACCCAAGTGGAGGAAAAGTGGGAATGAATCCGTGGACACAGATGTGGCTGAATTACTTTCCAAGAGCTGCGAAAGGAAATGAAGCCTATTTTGAAAAATACCGGCTGGATGGATTTGAGAAGGAACACCGTGTGATCCGGTCTGCGCTTAGGGAACTGGAGCGTGGAATACAGGGCATGCTGGCCCTTCCTTCTCTGGCACAGGCAGAAAAGGGGATCTTCGTTATCCGCAGGATTTCCGAAGAAGGGAGCGGTGTGAAAGCAGAAGGATACCATCTGAAGGAGCAGGATGGACGGCTGTTTCTGATGGCTGTCGAAGAAAAGGGTATCTTATATGGCGTGTTTGACCTGCTTCGCAGAATTGCCATGGAGGAATCTCTGAAAGGCGTGGATGTGCTTTGTAATCCGGACAATCCGAACCGTATGCTGAATCACTGGGATAACATGGATGGCAGTATTGAGCGCGGTTATTCCGGAGAATCCTTCTTCTTTGCAGAGAATGAAATTCTGGTGAATGAGCGGACGAAGGATTACGCGCGGTTTGTGGCAAGCGTCGGATTAAATGGCGTTGTGATTAACAACGTGAATGTAAAGGATGCGGCAACGTATCTGATTACAGAACGTTATTTTGACCGTGTGGCAGAGCTTTCCAGTGTATTTGCCGATTATGGAATCAAGCTTTACTTAAGTCTTAACTTTGCATCCCCGATGGAGCTTGGCGGACCGGACAGTGCGGATCCGTTAAACGCAGAGGTCATTGCATGGTGGAAAGAGAAGATGAAGGAGGTCTTTGCAAGAATCCCGAATCTTGGAGGTTTTCTTGTAAAGGCAGATTCCGAAGGAAGACCGGGTCCTTTTACCTACGGAAGGACGCAGGCAGACGGAGCCAATATGCTTGCCGATATTGTGAAGGAATATGGCGCCATCATCATCTGGCGGTGTTTTGTTTATAACTGCACGCAGGACTGGAGGGATTATAAGACGGACCGGGCGCGTGCCGGATACGATAATTTCATCCAGATGGATGGAGACTATCACGAGAATGTGATTTTGCAGATTAAAAATGGTCCGATGGATTTCCAGATCCGGGAAGCAGTTTCGCCCCTGCTTGGAGGCTTAAAAAAGACCAATCAGATGCTGGAGGTCCAGGTAGCACAGGAGTATACGGGACATCAGATCGATGTCTGCTATCTGATTCCCTTATTTAAAGAAGTACTGGATTTTAAAACCTATTGCCAGCCGGAGCTTGACACGGTTGCGGATGTGGTAAGTGGCCGGACGCTGGGAAACCGGAATGCCGGAATTGCGGCCGTAATCAATACCGGTAATGATGCGAACTGGACCGGAAATGATCTGGCGGCAGCAAACTTCTATGGATTCGGAAGACTGGCATTCCAGACGTCGCTTTCTGCAGAAGAAATTGCAAAGGAATGGGTCAAGCTGACCTTTGGCTGTGACTGTGAGGTTGTCAATTCCCTTACGAAACTTCTTCTCGAATCCCGGGCAACCTATGAAAAATATACCTCACCCCTTGGCATTGGCTGGATGGTGACACCACATGAGCACTATGGCCCGAGCATTGACGGGTATGAGTACTCCCGTTGGGGAACCTACCATCGTGCCGATCATCTGGGACTTGGTGTTGACCGGTCACACAACGGAACAGGATACGCACAGCAGTATTACGAGCCGAATGCTTCGAAGTATGACGATCCGGCAACGTGCCCGGAAGAACTGTTGCTGTTCTTCCATCACATGCCGTATACATGGAAGCTGGCGAGCGGAAAGACCCTGCTGCAACACATTTATGACACCCACTTTGAAGGCGTGGAAGAGGTTCGGGAAATGATAACAGCCTGGGAATCCCTTAAAGGAAAGCTTCCGGAAGAAAGCTATACACTGGTGCGGGAGCGTTTTACAAGACAGTTAGCCAATGCCAAGGAATGGCGCGACCAGGTGAACTCTTACTTCTACCGTAAGAGTGGAATCCCAGATGAAAAAGGAAGAAAGATTTATTAGGAAGAAGATATATACTGTCGGAAGCAGAAGATTCTGCTTCCGATTTTTTTCTCTTTATATGATGTCGGGGTCAAAAGCCCCTGGCTTTGATGCCTGCGGATTGTTCCGTGCTTTGCACTCCCACAATTCTTTATATTACAAAAATTGCTATACATTGAAAAACTTGTAGCAAAACGCACAATAAAATAATCTGTAAAAGTTCATATATATAAAAAATGCATAAAGAAAGCAAGATTTATGAAATGAAAAGCAATATATGACAAGATAAGGAGTGGGCAGGAGATTATAATGAATTTATCAAAAGAGTTGATAAACGATTTTTAGGGGGAGGAGTTACGATGAGTAAAACATCCAAAAAAGTACCTGCCGAGAAGAATAAGAAACCGTTCGGCGTGTACATGAAACGGTACTGGCAGCTGTACTTGTTGCTCTTTCTGCCAATGCTGTATCTGATCATTTTTAAATACGTTCCGATGGTTTATATCCAGATCGCATTCAAGAAATACAGTATTGTACAGAGTGTCTGGGAGATGCCGCTGGCGGCACAGCACGGTTTTGAATATTTCATCAAAGCGTTTAAGAACAAGGATTTCTTAAATGCCTTGCGGAATACCCTGGTACTGAATCTCCTTGATCTGGTAGTTGGGTTTCCGGCTCCGATCATTTTCGCACTGATCCTAAACGAACTGGTATTTACCAGGTTTAAGAGAGTGGTACAGACCATTGCCTATATGCCTCATTTTTTATCATGGGTCATTATTTACAGCCTGGCACTTCAGATGTTTGCACCGACCAACGGTCTTGTAAACATGGTGCTGCAGAATCTGGGGTTTGAGGCAGTTCATTTCCTTGATAAACCGGGCAACTGGATTGTATCCTACATATTAATCGGCGTATGGCAGAACTTTGGATGGGGCTCCATCGTATATCTGGCAGCGATCGCCGGAATCAATCCGGAGCTTTACGAGGCAGCATCGGTAGATGGTGCCGGAAGATTTAAGAAGATGTGGCACATTACCCTTCCGGGCATCCGTTCCACCATCGTGGTGCTTCTGATTATGAACCTTGGCAATATTTTAGGAAGCGGCTTTGACAGACCGTTTGCCTTCCAGAATAACATGGTTATGAATGTGGCAAATGTTATCTCCACCTTTGTATATACCAATGGTATTAAGAGTCTTCAGTTCTCACTGACGACAGCGGTTGGATTATTCCAGTCCGTGATCTGTGTAATCTTCCTGTTGCTGGCAAACTGGATTTCCAGACGGCTTGGCGAACGTGGAATCTGGTAGGAGGTGTGAACGATGATTAAATCAAAATCTGCAAAAGTCGGAGACTGGGTCTTCGTTCTGATTTGTATCGTGGTTGCCATCATCTGTCTGCTTCCGATGGTAAACCTGCTGGTGAAGTCCATAAGCAGTACGGACGCACTGGTAAAGCATGAGGTTTATCTGTGGCCGAAGGGATTGAACTTCGATGCTTACACAACCGTACTTGGTGATGCAAAATACATCCGGGCGTTCTTCTGGACAGTATTGCTTACCGTTATCTGTACGATTGTATCACTGGTCATGACGACCTTGTGTGCTTATCCTCTGATCTTCGAGGATCTGAAAGGAAGAAGCATTTTTAA
Source organism: Bacteroidaceae bacterium (assembly GCA_963650485.1). Lineage (GTDB taxonomy): Bacteria > Bacillota > Clostridia > Lachnospirales > Lachnospiraceae > Suilimivivens. The sequence goes on along the minus strand of CAVJLN010000007.1, from coordinate 8,998 downwards.
CATCATCATTACGATTACGATGTTTTTTAACGCAGGTACAATCCCGAACTACCTGCTGATGAAGTCACTGAATCTGTTAAGCAATCCGCTGGTGCTGATTGTGCCAAGCTGTTTAAGTGTCTTCAATATGATTATCTTAAGGAGTTTCTTCTATGGAATTCCGGACAGCTTAAGGGAATCGGCGGAAATTGACGGGGCGACCTATATTAAGATTCTATGCTCCATTTACATTCCGTTATCCAAACCGGTATTTGCGACGCTGGCTCTGTTTTATGCCGTAGGCCGCTGGAATGGATATTCCGATGCATTGATGTATATGAAGGAAAAGGATTATTATCCGCTGCAGCTCCTTCTTTACAATATCATTAACAACATTAACAGCGTGGAAGTAGCTACGCAGGAAGGATTCTCTACCCCGGGACTTACCGAATCACTGAAAGCAGCGATCGTTATGTTCTCTACCGTTCCGATTTTGTGTATCTATCCATGGCTGCAGAAGTATTTCATCCACGGAGTTACCGTTGGAGCCGTTAAGGAATAACCGGATTGGAGTTCAATCCGTGCATTCAATAAATCAAATATTCTATTAGGGAGGAAAAGAATGAAGAAGAAATTACTTTCCGTGTTACTTGCAGGTGCTATGGTACTTTCCCTTGCAGCCTGCGGAAGCAAAGAAGCAGCTCCTGCTGACACATCCGGTGATGCAGCAGAAACAACAACGGAAGCATCGGACTTGGCCGATACTTCTGAAGCAGCATCTGACAGCGCAGATGCATCCGATCCGACAGGCGGTCAGCTTGTGGATGGTAAATTCGCTGAAACCAGAACCATCGTTGTAGAAGTTTATGATCGTGGTAACGATGGCGGTTCTGATCCGACAAACAATGCATACACTAAGTATATCCAGGAAGGAATGCTTGCAGATCACAACGTACAGGTAGAGTTCAAGGCAGTTCCCCGTTGGACAGAAGTAGAGGAAATCAATAACCTTCTGGCAGCAGGCGATGCTCCGGACATCTGTGTGACTTATGACTATCCGACCATTCAGACCTATGCAAACATGGGTGGTGTTCTGGATTTAAGCGAGTACTTAACCGAAGAATACAAGACTGTATTCCCGAACCTCTGGGATTGGCTTGGTGAGACCAACCTTTACTGGGATAGGGATCCTGAAACCGGTACAATCTGGGGAATTGAAGCAAAGCTTGCAAACAGCAACCGTATCAACACCTTCGTTCGTAAGGACTGGTTAGATAAGCTCGGTTTAAAGGAGCCTACTACCAAGCAGGAATTTGAAGATATGCTGATTGCATTCCGTGATAACGCAGATGAACTTCTTGGCGCAGATGCTGACAAGATGATTCCTTACAGCGTAAGCTACGATGTGGGCTGGAGAGCAGCTACCTTAATTGAATCCTTTATTGATCCTGATATCTCCGATAAGGAATACTATGTAAACGGATTTGATGACAGAAAGCTTACCCAGAACGGCACAAAGGAAGGTGTCCGTCTCTTAAATAAGTGGTACAATGAAGACTTAATGTGGAAAGATTTCGCTCTGTATGGAAGCGGTGACACCACAGAAGATGATAACTTAAAGGCTGGTTATGTTGGTGCATTTACTCATAACTGGGATTATCCTTTCCGTAATGGTGAAGATTCCATCCAGGCAAACTTACAGAGACTGGTTGGAGAAGATGCAAAGTTTGTAGCAGTTGACTGTTTTGAGGACAGCAAGGGAACGCATACCAAGTTTACCGCAGGCCCGATCGACCGTAAGCTGTTCTTCCCTTCTACCAACGATGAACCTTTGGCATCCATGCTTTACCTTGACTGGATTTCTGATCCGGAGCATATCCAGTATCTCCAGATCGGTGAAGAAGGCGTAACCCATGATACCTTAGACGATGGAACCATCGTTACCAAGGCATCTACCGGTGACACCATCCAGAATTCCGGTTTCAACATTGATATGACCATTACCTGTAACGGTCTGAAGCTGGTAGATCCTGAAATTACTGCAAAGTCTATCGCATACAGCTACTCTAACGTAGATCCTGCTGATGTAGAAGCAGCAGATGCAATTGCAAAGACAGACAACAGACCTGGTAAGAATGTAAATGTTGGCGCAATCTCCGCAGAAGAAGGTATGGGCGATTCCCTCTCCAGCAAGAGAGATATCGTATATGACACCGCAGTATCTGCAGCAGAAGCTGACTTTGACAAGGTATGGGATTCCGGTATTGAAGAATACTTAGGTGCAGGCGGTCAGGCTATCATGGATGAGCGTGCAGAAAAGTGGGAAGCAACCTTCGGAAGCTCCGATATGCTGCCTTAATCAAATTGTTGTGTATAGGGGATTGATATAAAGCATCGTAATTAAGCATCGTAATTAAGATGCATGAATTGCAAGAGACTACACTTTGTGTTATGATACGCTTAGTGTGGTCTCTTTTTTTGAACCCTTGTAAAGCAACGGCTCAGGGGCGGAAAAGGGAATCTGATATGACCACAGGATAAAATGAGGAGTACAATGGAGACAATAATCGAAATTAAGAATGTGACGAAGACATTCTCCGGTAAGGATCAGAATGTCGAGGCACTGAAGGGAATTAATCTGGAAATTCATAAAGGAGAGATTTATGGAATTATCGGTATGAGTGGTGCCGGTAAGTCTACGCTGGTTCGCTGTCTGAACTTCCTTGAGCGGCCGACAACCGGTACGGTTGTTGTGGAGGGAAAAGATCTTGCGACCCTGAAGGATAAGGAGCTACGTCAGACGCGTACGCAGATTGCCATGATCTTCCAGCATTTTAACCTTCTGATGCAGAGAACGGTCATAGATAATATCTGCTTTCCACTTGAGATTGTCGGAGTAGACAAGAAGAAAGCGAGGGAGCGTGCCAGAGAGCTGCTGCAGATTGTTGATCTTTCCGAAAAGGAAAACGCATATCCGGCACAGTTATCCGGTGGACAGAAGCAGCGTGTGGCGATTGCAAGAGCACTGGCTACCAATCCGAAGATCCTTCTTTGTGATGAGGCAACGAGTGCGCTGGATCCGACGACAACCAAGTCGATTCTTGCTTTGTTAAAAGAGATTAATCAGAAATATGGCATTACCATTGTGATTATTACCCATGAGATGGCAGTTGTGCAGGAGATCGGAACACACGTAGCAATTATCGACCATGGAGAGCTTGCAGAAGCCGGTACGGTAGAAGAGGTCTTCGCCCACCCGAAGAGCAAGGCAGCTAGGAAGCTGGTTCTGATGGATGAAGATAACCACTATGACGAAATGAAGGGACAGCATTGCATCCGTATCGTATTCAAGAGCAATTCTTCCTTTGAACCGGTCATTGCCAATATGGTGTTAGCACACCGGATGCCGGTAAATATCCTGCAGGCGGACACCAAGGATATTAATGGTGTAGCGCATGGTCAGATGATTCTGCAGCTTCCGGAGGATGCAGTGACAGCACAGAAGATGATTCAGTATTTGAAAGATCGAAATTTAGAAGTAGAGGAGCTTGATCATTATGTTGGATAGTCAGACACTTGCCATGATGGCAGAAGGTACCGGGGCAACCCTGTATATGACATTGATGTCAACTTTGTTTGGATATATTTTAGGACTTCCTATGGGAATTATCTTAGTCGTCACGGCACCGAAGGGACTTCGTCCGAATCGGATGATTTACCGGATTCTGGATGTGATTGTCAATATCACGAGAAGTATTCCGTTCTTAATTTTAATGATCCTGATTATGCCGTTTACCCGTATTCTGGTAGGTAAAACCTACGGAACCACGGCAACCATCGTACCGCTTGCTCTTGCGGCAGCACCGTTTATCGCACGTATGGTGGAATCCTCCCTGTTGGAAGTGGATCACGGTGTAATTGAGGCAGCACAGAGCATGGGCGCAAATCTGTGGACAATCATCTGGAAGGTACTGCTTGCAGAGGCAAGAACATCCCTGATCGTCGGAGCAACGATTGCACTCGGAACGATTTTAGGATATTCCGCAATGGCAGGAACCATCGGTGGTGGTGGTCTTGGTGATATTGCGATGCGTTACGGATATTACCGTTATCAGGCAGATATTATGATTATTGCGGTAGTGCTGCTTGTCTTACTGGTACAGATTTTACAGGTGATTGGAACGATTCTGTCAAAGAAGCTGGATCGCAGAAATACCAGGTAGAGACACAAAACAGAGGCAGTCAGTTATGAATAAAACAAAGAACAAACAGCGTCCACAAGGAAATTGTGAGCAGTGTAACAACTATGTGTACGACGAGGATTATGAATGCTATACCTGCGAAATGGATCTGGACGAGGATGAGATGGCAAGATTCTTAGCAGATGAGTACCGGGATTGTCCGTATTATGTCCCGGGAGACGAATATCTGGTAGTCAGAAAGCAGATGTAGGAGAACACGTTGGGTACAGAAGTAAAAATCGAAAGTAAATCCGGAGGGAACAGCGATCAGAGAATGACACTTGAGGAAATCTCCGAAATCATCGGGATTTCCAGAACAACGATCTATAAGGTCATCCGGAACAAAGGAGCAGTCAGTGATAAAACGAGGGAAAAGGTAGAACAGGCCCTTGAAAAGTATCACTATGTAGAGAATAAAAACGCGAGAAACCTCGCGATGAACCGGCAGTATACGATCGGCTATGTAGGCTTCCGGTCAAAAAGTTCGGCGTATTTTTCACCGGAGGTGCGTAAAGGTCTTGACCGTGCGATCCGGGAATTCGGCGATGACGGATTGAATATCCTGATTTCGGAATTTGATGTGCATAACCCGATGCAGCAGATGACAGCGGTGGAGCAGATGCTGGAGGAGGGCGTGCGCAGCTTTGTGCTTGCCTTTTCGGATACGGAAGTGATTCAGCAGATTCTGGATAAACTTAAGAAGATGAAATGTCTGGTGGTGCTTTTGAGCCGGGATCTTCAAGGGAATACCGGAAATCATTATGTCGGTGTGGATTACTATCAGAGCGGCGTGCTGGCGGCAGAGCTTCTTGGTAAAATGCTTCCGCAGGGCGGCAGTATTTTCATTCCGGTGACGGAGGAGTATCTGACGAACCGCGATATTCAGAACCGTCTGAATGCATTTCTCACGAAGATGCAGGAGTTTCCGTCCTGTGAGATTCTTCCGGTGGTGCATGGACTTACCGAGGAGGAGGAGATCCGGCGGGAAGTAAAAGACGCAATTGCAAAGAATCAGGATCTTGCCGGAATTTTTGACCTGACCTACCGTCTGGATGTGGTGGCGGATGTGCTTAGGGAAGAAGGCAGAGAGGATTTACGCCTGACCGGATTTGACCTTTATCCGGAGATTATGGAGGATGTACAGGATTCTCTGATTGATGCCGTGGTTTATCAGGATCTGAACAAGCAGGCCTATGAAGGGATGAAGCTTTTGTTCGAAGAAATGTGCTATGGAAAGCGGCTTTCCGAGAAGAAGCACTACTCCAAGCTGGAAGTAGTGATGAGTGGTAATTTATCCTATTTTCGATAAATAATTTGTATCTATTCTGAACAGACAATAATTTGAAGAAAGCTGCTGGGCAGTGGCTTTATGAATGGGATTCTGAACAGTTGCACAAGGTGTAACTTAAAGAATAAGGGTGCTTGTTGTTGATGAAAGAATGTAACTTTTGAATAGCTAAGAAAGAATTATATTATGTATAAAGGAGATGGAATCGTATGAAAAAAACAATGTACCCAAACTATGAACATATGCATGAATGGGATAATTATGCCAACCAGCTTCAGATTGAATACAGTCAGTCTGTTGAGGAAGGGAGGTCGTTGGAAGATAAGAAAATGCTGTTTGAGGCAGTCATGGCACTTCCGGCAGATCATAACAAGGCTGCATTGGCGGATATTCTGTTTCAAATGGTGCAGGAGACTCCCGTGAAGTCTGACTATCCTTATGAGGAACCCTCTGAATATGAGGAAATTGAGAAGCTTTGTGCTCACGGTTATGAAAGAAGGATAGATAAGGAACAGGTTTCCAAAGAAAAAATCAGGGGAGCCTGGTATGGAAGAATTTGCGGATGTCTGTTGGGAAAGCCTGTAGAGGGATTTCTGACAACGGAGATTATTCCCTTGTTAAAGGATACCAATAACTATCCAATGCATTCTTATATAGAGCAGGGAGCAATCTCACAGAAAACCCGGGATAAATTCAGTTTTGACGTGTATCACAGGTGCTATGCGGATACATTAAATTGTGCACCGGCTGATGATGATACGAATTACACGGTACTTGCAAGTGAGCTGATTGAAAAATATGGAAGAGATTTCACACCGGAGAATGTGGCAAAGCTTTGGCTTGATTCGCAGCCGAAGGCCTCTTATTGTACGGCAGAGCGTGCTGCATTCCGCAACTTTGTAAACGGATTTGAGCCACCTGTATCTGCGGTGTACAAGAATCCGTATCGCGAGTGGATTGGTGCACAGATCCGGGGTGATTATTTTGGTTACATCAATCCCGGTAATCCAAGGGAAGCGGCGAAGATGGCATTTAAGGATGCCTCGATCTCCCATATCAAAAATGGTATTTATGGAGAAATGTTTGTGGCTGCCGCACTTGCCTGGGCTTCGGTCTGCGATGATGTGACAGAGGTGATCCGCGCAGGTCTGAGTGAGATTCCTTCGACTTCCCGACTGTATTGCAGTATTACCGAGGTATTGGAGTGGAAAACCAAAGGGGATAGCTTTGAGCAGGTTATAGCCCGAATTTATGACAGATACGATGAGACAGACATGCATCACTGGTGTCACACGATATCCAATGCGATGATTGTGACTGCGTGCCTGTTGTATGGAAACGGTAATTATGGAGATTCTATTTGTAAAGCGGTACAGACAGGCTTCGATACCGATTGTAATGGAGCGACGGTTGGTTCTGTTACAGGTATGATGAAAGGATATAGTGCAATTGATAAAAAGTGGCTGAAACCTATTCATGGAATGCTGGAAACAGACATTTTCGGTATAGGAAATATACCGGTAGAGGATCTGGTGGAGAAAACCTATGCTCATATCTGAGCGTTGTCAGGACTTGCAATAACATTTCAAATAAAAGTGATGGTTACTGTGAAGATACCGGACAGTTACCGTAGTGATTATGATTATAATAAGCCGTGCAGAGAAGCTCCGTGTCTTCTGCACGGCTTATTTAGAAACAGGAGAACATAATGAAATTGATGATTGTGGACGACGATGACAAGATTTATGAAATTGCGGAAAAGGTCGGCTATTCCACACCCCAGTATTTCAGCCAGATTTTCAAAAATTCTATGGCTTAACCCCGTTAGAATATAAACAGCATGGAGATAAAGGAAATGACACAAAGGAATTGGAAGCTGACAGTCAGTAAACTGAGTACGAAAATCATTCTTGCAATTGTAGCCATTATGCTGGTAGTCAGCAGTGTTACGGCGGCCTTACTTTATCATTCCTTCAAGGACTTGATTGAAAGGCAGAGATATGGACAGAAATACAATTTTCGGATCAGTACAGTGAAAAATTGAAAAATACATGGTATGAGAATATTAAAGAGGAAAATGCAGATATCATGAAGACACCTGTAGTCAGTAAACCATATTCGTTTACCTACAGGAATCAGAATGGAGTCAATGAACTGCATTATATCAGTATTTCCATTACACAGAGGTAAAGACGGGCTTACATAGCGAATTATCGCCTCTACAGGTGCGTCCGTAATAAGCGCTTTCCTGACCATTCTTGCTAAAATAGCAGGAATTTAAAACAATAAATTTAATATCTCCATACGAAAACGAATAATATGGTGACTGCAACGACGAAAAATCTAATACCGTATCTAAATAACAGGTATCCGTTTCATGATTGCCAATTGTATGATACATCCAAATCCCTGTTTCCTCAAATTTCTTAAGAACTATTTCTTCATTCTCTTCCACCGGATTACACAAATCCCCCAGCGAGATGACAAAGTCTGGTTTGGCTGCCTTAATATGTTCCACCAATTCATTCACCCTTTTTTCGCCATCTGAGACTTCATCAAAATGCAGATCTCCAAACACAGTAAACTTAATCATGTTTTCCTCATTTCACATGTTATATACGAGATACATTTCCCTTTATACCAAAAACACTCCCCGGCTTCCACCAGAGAGTGTTCATCATTCACAGATTAATGTACAGTTACAACTTATCCCATTGCAAAGCTTACATTCTGTGTTGTATACGGATAACTGTCTGCATACATGGTTTCTGGTGCAATATCAATCTCACCGTTCATCCATGTCATGACGCCATGAAAAATTTTGAACTCAGATAAGATTTTTTCATCCTTTAAAGGTTCAAATGCAGAACCCGTTAATAATGTTGTATCAAATAATCTTTGTTCTCCCGTGGAGAATGTAAGCAAAAGCATACCACCTCTTAACACGCTAGCCGTTTTCACCTTGATATCCGGTGTTGCTTCTCCCGCATAACAAACATCATCAATAATATACATCTATAACACCTCCTTACATAGGGGCAATTTTATCAAAATGCTCTCCTCTGACAGCTAAATTTCATGCCTTATACGCTTCCTCTTCATGAAATGCCAACCATCCGACTACCATTTTTCATTGCTTTTGGGGAAGGGAACCCGTCAATAATTCTCCATCTATTCCAATGGCAGCCTCATAATCACCATAGTACACATGTACATGTGGCTTATTATGTTGTTTCGTATCCATGAATAACATATAAATAACCATTCCACCAAATCTGCTAAGTTCCGGCATTGTATCCCTTCCTTCTATTCATTTTTATATTGATTGTACCACACCATGCACCATTTCAAAAGACCAATGATTTGAAATTTCTATTTTTCCTTATTCAACCGGGAGTTTGACAGTGTAACTTCCGAAAAGACCTCTCAAAGCTAGCATTGATCGTTTACCGGTATCTGGAAAGGAAACTCGATAACGAATATACCATTG
>CAVJLN010000006.1:0-79612 GCA_963650485.1 Bacteroidaceae bacterium | reverse complement strand
CCAAGGCTCCCCGTCAATGGTGGAATAGCTGTTCCATTCACCGGGCTTACTGTTGTATTCAGCTTCTACTTTTAGACTTGAAAACGTATGTCGAAATGTGTAAAATATTTAAATAATGTGTATCTATTCAGCAAGTTTGATATCGTATAGAATCGAATAAGGAGCAATGCTGCACGGACTGACGTCTTACTATGGGACGTGCATTGCATTGGGCAAGAAGGTTATGGATTTTAATAGAAAGAAGCTTCGGTTGGGTGACGTACTGGTGAACAGTGGTGTTATCACGGCTGAGCAGCTGCAGAAAGGCCTTGAATTACAGAAGGGTTCAGGCCGTAAGCTGGGAGAAACGCTCGTTGATGAGGGAATCACTACAGAAGAGAATATCGCGAAGGCATTGAGCAGCCAGTTGGGCTATGAAATGGTCGATTTGAAGAATGTCTCTATAGAGGAGGAGGTTCTCAAACTCGTACCGCCTAATATTTTAAAAAAGCATACCATGATCCCTATTGAATATTCCAGGCAGTCGATGAATGTTCTAAGGGTTGCAATGGCAGATCCTATGAATATGGCAGCGATGGATGATATCACCATTATCACGAATCTGCAGGTGGAGCCGGTGGTGGCAACAACACGGGAAATCATGCTGATGCTGGATCACTATTTCGGACAGGCGGAGGTGAATTCTGCACTTGAAGAATATGTGAAGGAAAAGACCAGCCAGCTTGCAGAACAGGAGGAGGATATCTACAGCGCAGATATCAACAATTCCCCGATTGTGCAGCTTGTCAGGAGCATGATTGAACAGGCCGTGCGCCAGAGAGCATCGGATATTCATATCGAGCCGATGGAAAAGCAGGTTCGTGTGCGCTATCGTATTGATGGTGCCCTGTATGAGAAGGCCGTCTACAATATCAGTCTTCTTCCGGCATTGGCAGCACGTGTCAAGATTATCGGAGGAATGGATATTTCCGAGAAGCGTAAACCGCAGGACGGCAGACTTACCCAGATCGTAGACCGTCATGAATATGACATCCGTGCATCCATTCTGCCGACAGTATATGGTGAGAAGATTGTTATGCGACTCACATCCAAGAATGCACTGACCAGGGAAAAGAGCCAGCTGGGACTGAAACCTCATGATTTGCGGAAATTCGACCACATTCTGAAAAATCCGCATGGGATTCTGCTGGTAACAGGACCTACCGGAAGCGGTAAGTCCACCACACTTTATACAGCGCTTAGTGATTTAAATAAAGAAGATGTGAACATTATCACGGTAGAAGATCCGGTGGAGGCGAACATTGACGGAATCAATCAGGTACAGGTCAATAATAAGGCTGACCTTACTTTTGCAACGGCGCTGCGTTCCATTCTGCGACAGGATCCGGATATTATCATGATCGGAGAAATCCGTGACCGCGAGACGGCTTCCATTGCAGTGCAGGCATCCATCACAGGACACCTTGTGGTATCGACCCTGCATACGAACTCGGCAGCCAGTACCATTACCCGTTTGATAGATATGGGGATTGAACCATATTTGATTGCAGATTCCACCGTTGGTGTGATTGCACAGCGTCTGGTGCGTCGCCTGTGTCCTGAATGTAAGAGAGCCAAGAAGGCAGACGGGGAAGAGCTGGAGATGCTGATGCGCAAGCCGGGGGAGGAACTCACGGTCTATGAACCCTGTGGCTGTCCGAAGTGTGACGGGACGGGCTTCCTGGGGCGAATCGGTGTCTATGAAATCATGGAGGTGACCCCACAGCTTAAGCACATTATCAGCAGAGGCGGAGATGCAGAAGCAATCAAGGAACAGGCACTGAAGGACGGAATGCATACCCTGCGTATGAGCGCAACCGAGCTTGTCTTAGAGGGGATTACGTCTGTAGAAGAAATGATGAGAGTATCTTTTGACTTATAAATAGCAGGGAGGAACGACAATGGCCAGTTGGGGCTATGTTGCGATCAATCAAAAAGGAAAAGAAATCAAAGGAAGCAGGGATGCGGATACCGCAGAGGCGCTGACGAAGGAGCTGAAGCAGCAGGGGCTGATTGTTCTGGAAATTAAGAAGCAGGATCTGTTGACCAGAGATATTGACCTAAGCTTTGACAAAAAGCCGACCGCCAGGGATCTTGCAGTATTCTGCCGGCAGTTTTCCAGCATTGTACGTGCCGGTGTCAGCATTGTCGAAACCCTGAATATGTTATCGGAGCAGACCGAGAATAAGGTCTTGAAAAAGGCGCTTAATGCAGTACGTGCCGATGTAGAAAAGGGAGAAAGCTTCGCTGATTCCATGGAAAAGCATCCGAAAGCCTTTCCGGAGCTTCTGGTTCAGATGGCAAGAGCAGGAGAAGCCTCCGGAAGTCTGGAAATCTCCATGGAGCGTATGGCGATTCAGTTTGAAAAAACAGCCAAAACACAGGCACTGGTCAAAAAGGCCATGATTTACCCGATTGTGGTTGCCATCGTTGCGGTTGCGGTTATTGTAGTGATGCTTGTATTTGTCATTCCACGGTATACGGATATGTTTGAGGAACTGGATGCCCAGCTTCCGGCACTTACCCTTGCTATTGTGGGAATCAGTGACTTTATCCGGGCATACTGGTTTATCCTTGTGCCGGTGGCTATTGCGGTTGTTGTCGCATTCCAGCTATGGAGAAGAACCAATTCGGGCCGGCATGTGCTGGGAAGCCTAGCACTCAAGTTCCCGATGACAAAGAATCTCGTTATTAAGAATGCATCCTCCCAGATGGCACGTACATTAAGTACGCTGCTGACGGCAGGACTTCCGCTTACCGAAGCGGTAGATATCGTTGCAGATACCATGAGCAATATCTGGTATAAGGAAGCCTTGAAGGAAGCTTTGGATCAGATTCTGGTTGGTGTGCCCTTATCCCAGCCGTTGCAGACCTGCGGACTCTTTCCACCGATGGTATATCATATGGTGCGGATTGGAGAGGAGGCCGGTTCCACGGAGGAAATGCTGAACAAGCTTGCGGACTACTATGAGGAAGAAGTGGAAATGGCAGTGCAGTCCCTGATGGCTGCCATGGAGCCGATGATTATCATTGTTCTGGCTGCCATAGTCAGTGTTCTCATTGCTGCAGTCATGCTGCCGATGGTAAACATGTACTCTGCACTGGACAACCTGTAAGGTAACAGTTCAGCTATGCAGAAATGATTGTGCAAGATGACCGTGGGAGCTTGCTCACTCAAAAATGATCCACTGGATCATTTTCTCATATGCATGGATGAACTTTTGCTCTGTAATGGAACGTAATGATTTGGCCATGTCAGATCCATCAACAAAGCTGATCTGGAAGAAGTTTTGCATCGGGGCTGTGAAGGTACGGAACAGTTACGAACAGCCAACGAAAAGTTGTGTCAAATGTGTAAATAATTTTACATATCGTGCCGATATACATAATGATCAGAACGGCTGCATCGTAGGGACAGCCGTTTTAGATAAAACAAGAAAAAGGAGAACAAATAATGAAGAACGAAAAAATGAATGATAAAGGTTTTTCACTTGTTGAATTAATCATCGTTATTGCCATTATGGCAGTCCTGGTTGTTGTTCTTGCACCGCAGTACTTAAAGTATGTAGAGAGAGCAAGAAATGCAACAGACACATCCAACGCAACCGAAATCGTAACTGCACTGCAGGTTTACGCTGCTGATCCGGATGCAAAGACTCCCTTTGTAGCAAAAGATGAAATTGAAATTAAAGTTGGGAAAGACGGGGGAGAATTTGCAACAGATGTAAAGGGAACTGGTGCGGCAGCTTTAACTAATGCAGGTATTACTATTAGCGATGTAAAATGTAAAAGCAAGACTAAGTGGACGGACTATACAATTAAAGCGACAGTTAAAGATGACGGCGAACTTACTATTGAGTACAAGTCAACACACGAAGGTACAGGAGCCGACCCATTTGCTACTGCTATGAATGGCAAAACAGTTACTTCTACCAACACCAATACCAATACCAACACCAATACCAATACCAATACCAACTAAGACTCATGCTAAATTTATGCCTATCCAATAGCATCCTTGTCCGTGAAACTGTTGCTAGAGCGATTCGAATTTTATTCTGAATAGGTTACAAGTGAATATCCTATCCCTTACCCCTCTCGTCACAGCAGAGTCTTAAGGAGCGTCGATGACGACGATATCCTGAACGCTCGTACCCTACGACCTATATGGAACGAGAGAGTGCAGTTCTGTGATCAGAATGGAAGGGATATACGCAGGACTCCTGCGGCATCTGCCGCAGGAGAATTGTGAGTTTAGACGTAACAAAACTATCTATTATCTATTAAAGGATACCTTATATGCTTGCAGAAATTCTTCTTTACATCGTGATATTTTTATTTGGAATTGTGATTGGCAGCTTTTTAAATGTCTGTATTTATCGGATTCCGAAGCATGAAGATATTGTCAGAACGAGATCACACTGCATGTCCTGTGGCTATCAGCTCAGGTGGTACGATCTATTCCCGTTGTTCAGCTACCTTTGTCTGCATGGGAGATGCCGTAAATGCCATACGAAGCTTTCCGTGCAGTATCCGATTATTGAAGCTCTGAACGGCATCCTTTATGTAATGATCGTGTGGATTCACGGAATGACAATTACTTCTGCCTTATATTGTATGATGATTTCTGCACTTCTGGTAATCAGTGTCATTGATTTCAGAACCTTTGAGATTCCGCTTGGAATCAACATCTTTATTCTGGTAGTCGGAATCGTACGTGTGGCAACAGACCTTGCGAACGTAACGGACTATCTGATCGGTTTTTTTGCTGTGAGCGCATTGCTCGCAATTTTGTATTATGCCTCCAAGGGAAGAGCAATCGGTGGAGGCGATGTGAAGCTGATGGCTGTCTGCGGACTGGTTCTTGGCTGGAAATTAATTCTGCTTGCTTTCTTTCTCGGATGTATTCTGGGTTCAATCCTTCATATCATCCGTATGAAGGCAACCGGCGCAGACCGGGTTCTTGCAATGGGACCTTATCTTTCACTGGGAGTTCTTCTGGCTGTGCTGTGGGGAGATTCCATGATCCGGTGGTATCTGGGACTGCTTGGACTTTAACATGAAAACGAAAATACTGCCTGCCCGACATGAACGGCAGGTTTCTTATGAAGTATACTGAATACCGGTAGCTATTCAGTACAGGTCGAAGCATTTGCTGCTGAGACCGTAAGAACGTGATTCAGTAATGCAAAATCCCATCGGCGAAGCCGATTTGGAATGGATTTTGCATCGTAACTGTGAAGGTACTGAACAGTTACGAAGAATTATAAGTGACTATCATAAATTAAAGGAGGAACGATTCGTGGCTGGCAGAGTGATCAGTATTGAAATCGGAAACTCGCTGACGAGAGTGTGTGAGTTGGATTATAAATCCAGAAATCATAAGGTGTATGGACATTTTACCATACCGACACCGGAAGGAATGATACAGGACGGAGTCCTGAGATCCAATGAAGCCTTTGTGGCAGATTTGAAGGATGCTCTTGCAGATAACGGAATGAAAGCAAAGCAGGTAATGTTCACGCTGACATCTACCAAGATCGCGAGCCGTGAGGTGACGATTCCTCTTGTGAAGGAAAACCGTATCATGGACGTGGTGAATGCAAATGCGTCCGATTATTTTCCGGTGGATCTGAGTCAGTACCAGCTTGCCTACAGTATGCTGGATATCATTGGCGATCCGAAATCCGGACAGCAGTATAAGCTGCTTGTTCTGGCAGCTCCACAGGCACTTCTGGATGGTTATTATGAGCTTGCAAAGGCGTTGAAATTAGAACTTGCAGCTCTTGATTATGCCGGAAACAGTATTTATCAGGTGGTTAAGGATGAATGCAAAGAGCAGGCACAGATGATTGTCAAAATTGAAGAGAGTGCCACGATGGTGCTCGTTGTCTATCATTCCTCGATTTCCTTTATCCGGAGCGTATCCTACGGTGTGCAGGAGGCGCTGGAGCAGACCTTTCGCCTGCCTTTAAAGAACCGGATTGAAACGACGGAACAGGCTTTGGAGCTTTTGTCCAAAAAGTCTTTTGTAGTACTGAACGAAACCACGCAGGAGAGCGAAGGAAGCGAAGAAGAAAAATCCAGAGAGCAGGAATTCTGTGAAGCCATGACCGATGCACTGACTCCGCTGATTGGTGCAGTTACGCGTGTTGTGGACTACTACGTGTCCCACAACAGCAATATTCCGCTTGAAAAGATTCTTTTAACCGGTTTGGGAGCGGATATCAAGGGAGTCCACAAGCTGCTTGCAGGACAGTTGGGCTATCCGATTGAGATTCTGCGTCAGGCAGAGGGCTGGAATCTGGAAAAGAACTTCGAAGGTAAATTTTTTGGAGAATATGTTGCCTGTATCGGTGCTGCTGCCGATCCGCTTGGCTTTAAGACCGAACGCGAGAAGGGAAGAGAGAGCAAAGCGGGCGTACCGAAGAGTGAGGATGACACAAAGGGCAGAACGGCAGCCATCATTATCTGTGCAGGGGGTGTTGCCCTTGCAGTGGTACTGAGTGTGATTTCCGGAGTGCGCTTCCTCACGGTGAAGTCCGTAAACCACAGTCTGCAGGAGCAGATGACGAGCCTTGCGGAAATTAAACCGATTTATGACACGTACATAAGCACCAAGGCCGATTATGATAAAATAAAGCAGATGTATGATGTGACCCGCAACCGGAACGATGATTTATACGAGTTCATGGAAGAACTGGAACGCAAGATGCCGAGCAATGCCGTGATCACTTCCTTTACCAGTGATTCACAGACTGTCACCATCAATATGCTGGTGTCCACGAAGACGGAGGCAGCTTCTATGATTGAGCAGTTCCGTACTTTTGATTCCCTGCTTCCGGAGACCGTATCGGTATCCGCATTGACAGCACAGACAGACGGAAATGACGCAGTTCTGGCTTATAACTTTACGATTACCGGTGCATACAGGGATCTAGATGAGCTTCCGCAGGAAGAGCAGGGTGATGCCTGGCTTTCACAGGATGAACAGAATGATGCTGAGTCGGTACAGGATGAACAGAATGATACTGAGCAGGTATTGGAAGAACAGAGTGATGTTCAGCCGGTATCGGATGAACAGGATCATACAGATGCAGAACAGGACATGACGGAAAATGATGACCTGTTAAATGAGTAAGGGAGGAACGAAGGATGAAGGTATCTAAGAAAACTCTTTATATGCTGATCGGAGTGATCGGAGTTCTGGCCTTACTGATTGCTTATTTATGGATTTATATTCCGCTGTTGGAGCAGGCAGATGTACTGAAGGCACAGAATGATTCGCTGGGACTGGAGGTAACGGATCTGCAGAGCAAAATGGAAAACAGGAACGTTTATCTGGAAGAAACGAAGAAAATGAATGAGGAAATGAAAACCATCATGGATATGTTTCCGGTAGAGCTGAGGGAAGAGGATGCCATTCTGTTGACCTTATCTGAGGAATCCCTGGCTCCTACCACGGTAGTGACACTCACCATGGATGAAACGGAGCAGGTGGTGTTTGATGAGGAGGATAGTTCAGATACTTCCGAAGCAGAAAACAATGATCCGGCGAATACCACAGATACAACCAGTGTAGGTCTATACCGGAATCCTGTTTCCATGCAGTTTGTAGCAGAATATGGCGCACTCAAGCGTTATGTGAAAAGCATTGCACAACAGGAGAACCGTACCAAGATTGTCGGCCTTACGGCAGCCTATGATGAGACCACCGGAATGCTTTCCTGCGTGGCAAACCTGAATATGTACTTTGTCACCGGACAGGAGGACAAGACGTATGTGCAGCCGGATTTCTCGTCTGTTCTTACAGGAACCGAGAATCCGTTCGGAACCATCAGCATCACGACAGGAGAAGGGGATGGTGATTCGGAGCTTGCCGAGGATGTGGAGGGCTTAGGTACCGGCTACGGAGCAGGCAGACTGGTTGGTGATAACTAAGGAATGCTGATCGGATCAGAGTTTTCCATGGTTGCCATGTATACTCAAAAATGAGCCCGTGGATCATTTTTGAATATCTATAATCGATGGCTCAGGCAGTGGAGTAAAGGATATGGAGCACAACAGACAGAAGGAAAGACGGCAACAACTGAATAAGAACGCGGGTTTTTCCCTGCTGGAGCTTCTGATTGCGGTAACCATTCTGGCTATCATTACCATCCCGATGCTCCACATGTTCGTAACCTCTGCCAGGGTCAACGGAAAATCCAGAATTACTCTGCGGGCTACGGTGCTGGCGCAGGATATTATTGAAGGACTGAAGGCGTATCATATCGATGAAATTCAGGATCAGTTTAACGGAGTAGAGGATTTTGAACTGCTGAATGCTGCCATCATTACCGGAGACTGTACTTATACAGAGGATACCGAGAGAGAAAACGGTGAGGACGGCAGATATTATTTTGTCTTAAGGAATGCCAGTCTGGAAAAGAGCAAGTTTGATGCACTGATTTCTGTGGATGCGTCCGGGTATGTGGAGGATAAAGAGGAAGCCACTTTGAAGAAGCACGATTCTTATTTGAATTCCAGAGATGTAGCGAAGATAGCCAGCTTGAATAAGAGCTCTGATGCTTCCTACACACATGCAGCATCCATGAATGATACGGCACTTTCCAAAGCAAAGGAGGTGCTTGGCATTCCCGGAGAGAATGTATCCTATAAGACAGCAGGACTTCGATGTACCAGAACGTTTACTTTTTCTTTTAAGGATGCAAGAACCGTGACCGATAAAGAAGGGGTCACGAAGCAGCAGACCGAAGCCTATGCATCGTGTAACTATGAGTTTTCCTACGGTGGAAAAACCTATACCTATATTCCGGAAGGAATGGGAACGGATGAGGCAGGAAACAGTGGGCTTCCGTGCGGAACCTTCACCGGAAGCAACTTTTATTTTTTCTATACTCCATTATATGCGGCAGGAATAGGGAGTACAGGATCATCGCAATCGGATAAGATTGTTTTTCAGTGTAAGCAGACGAATGCATTGAACCTGTATATTGCGAAACAGATAGCGGAAGGCATGTCGGATACGGAATTAAATGCGGCCGAAAATGCCTATAGTGCATTAGTCAACATAGAAGATTCTTCTAAGGATCATTTTACGGTTCGTACGAATCTGGGAATCAATTTAGTAAATGATACGTTCCTGGAGAGCATTCATGGAAATGCCAAAATCCAGGGACAGGTGGTTTATCAGCAAAATGGTTCCACCCCGGTTAATAAGTTAAATATTTTTGATCTTGGCGGCATTCGGGACGAAGTGCATGGCATCAAGGGAGATAATGACCTGATAACAGAGTTTATTTACGATATTACCGTTGAGGTTTATGAGCAGGGGGCTGCAGAGCAGGGCTTCCCCACCGATATGCGGAAGGTAACGATTGACGGCACTAAGAATTATTAGCAACAACGTAACGGTACTGCACAGCTACACAATAATTTTGGTTCAAACAGATGCATTAAGGAAAAGGTTCACAGAAGATGAAAATGAGATATTCACTTCGACAATTACAGAACGAATTGTGGAATCGGAAGAGGCGTAATCGCGGTTCTTCGATTGTCATTGTGATTATTACCATGGCAATGATCGGAATTCTTGCGATGACCATTTTATGGATGTCCTATATCAATTACAAAATCAAGGTGAATGATATCCGGAATAAGAACAGCTTTTATTCGGCAGAGACTGTTCTGGAACAGATTATTGCAGGCCTGCAGAAGGAGGCCTCCGATTCTGTAGCGTTTGCTTATCAGGAGGTGCTGTCTAACTGGGAAACATTAGGCAGTGAATCCAACCGTTACAGTGCATTTGCAACGGCATATTTTGATTATTTGACAAAGCAGCTTGGCAGTGAGGACAGCGGCTATTATGACCGCAGTAAATTAAGTGCTTATGTAGATAGCGATATCTGGAGTAATGTCATTAAAAGTATATGGAATAACGGAACAGATGAAGAAGGATTGAAAAAGCCTTCCGCGATGGAAATGGTCAATGGAAACAGCCTGATTTTGCGCAATATTTTTGTGGCCTATACGGATGGTGACCGCTTGTCCGAAATCAGCACCGATCTGTGTTTGGATGTACCGGAAATTGTGTTTACCCAGTCGGGCTCTGTGGATAAGCTGTATGATTATTTGCTGATTGGCAATCAGGGAGTCAGTCTTTTGAAAGAAAGCGGACAGGTAACCTGTGACGGAAGTATTTATGCCGGTACGAATGACAAGGGGCTGGGAGGACTGGAAATCAATCCGGCGAGCACTCTAATTATCAATAACGCGCGTTATGTTATATCGAAGGGCGATATTGATGTGGTTGGTCCAAGAGCTGCTTTGATTGTCAGGGATGCCGGGGAAACAGGAAGCAGTGTGTATGCCAAGAGTCTGGATCTTCAAAGTGGAACCATCAGTCTGGACAGCAAGACTTATGTTGCCAATGATCTGGCACTGTCCGGCAATGGAAGCAAAGCCACTTTGACAAAGGAATATTATGGTTATGGAACCTCTGTGAACAGTGGAATCGCAGACAGTAACGGACAGGCAGAGTCGCAGAAGACGGATCAGGAGAACAGCAGTGCCATTATCATCAATGGACAGAATTCCACAGTGGATATGAGTGGTGTGAAAACGCTGATGCTGGCCGGAAGGGCCTATATAGGACAGAATGAAACAAAGGAAAAGCTTGATCAGAAGGCCAATGCGGCAGCAGAGGGCACAGCGTCGAAAAATGAACAGGCTGTTCTTATGGGAGAGTCTATTACGGTAAAGGGTGGTCAGATTGCGTATCTTGTACCCAACGAATGTATTGGTGTGTACAATGGAGAAACGGTGATCGGACAAAACCCGGTAACACAGGAGCAGGCAGCACAGCTTCAAAGCGATAGCACAAATCAGACGGCTGGTTTTCAGGAGGTGGATTTCACAAGATCGATAAGCAAGCTTGGAGGAAAGAGTCTCTCCTATTTTGGAGTTGCAGACATGCAGCATATCCGCAAGGTCAATACGCAATATGTGAGTGGGGGAAGCAATAAATCCCTGACCTACTATTATCTGGTTATGGATGCATCAAAGGCTGCAGAATATTATCAGATTTATTATGCGAATAATAAGGAATCCGTTGACAAGTATTTTAAGAAGTATGCAACAGGTGGAATTTTATTGGGAGATGATACATCCGAACGGAATTCCTATACCATTCTGGGAAATTCTCTCATATCGAATGCACTGAGTGAGACCGGAGTGAACCTGATTGCATCCACCAACACAACGACCAATACGATGAGCTCCGAGTCGGTTGCCCAGAAGGCCCAGGAAATTGCCGGTATTTATAAGGGGTTGACAACGAATCTGAGCGAGGATGCAGCCTCAGGAAGTGATACCCAGACCGTTTTTCAGAGTGTTATTAAGAAGAGCATCAGCATCAAGGGCTCGGATGGAACGAGTACGACGAAAAGCATGGAACAATATCTGCGGGAAAATGGAACGAATGGAACCATGACATTTACAACGACAGATGGACTGAAGGGAATTATCACGGCGAATGATTATGTCCTGTCTGAAACGAGCGGAGGAGCATCGAATGTCCGGCTGATTGTTTCCTTAAAGGATATTACCATTGACAGCAATTTTACGGGACTGGCGATTGCACAGGGAGAAATTACGATCAAGGGTGCCGGTGCACCTAGTTTGAACCGGAATAAAATGGATTTATATAAGGTATTGAATGCAACGACAGGTGCGGAGGGAGATACGACAACTCCTCTGGCATTTTTCGTGAATGGAGACACCAGTCTGGCAGATGGTGTACAGGAAGCAGAGACGGATGATGCCGGAAATCTGTATATTGATTATACGAAGATCGTCCGTTATGTGAACTGGGTTAAGAAATAACCGGTAACAGATCATCGGGGAGAAAGGATACTGGTATAAGGCAGGAACAGAATGACAGAAGATAAGCAGGTACGCAAAATAAATAACAGTGGTTTTTCTTTGATAGAGCTGATTATAGTTCTTGCGATTGTTGCGGTTGTAACTGGCACTGTGGTTTGGTCCGTCAGCCTGGTATTCAGTACAGATGCCAAAGCGTGTGCCAATAATCTACAGCGTGCCATTGCAGATTGCAAGGTTACTACGATGGGCAAAGCAAAGGCCTGGCTGCTCATTTACCGTGGAGAGGATGGGCGTGTCTACAGTCAGCTTCATGTTATGACGGAAAAGAAGGATGATGCCGGAAATCGGATATATGATGAAACAACGAAGGATCCGGTTCTGGTAGATGTGCCAGAGGAGGCACAAAAGCTTGGCGGAAATCGAGTAATGGTGACTTATACGGATGCTTCTGGAAATTCCGGGGTGGATCTGCCTGAGGGAAAAGCCGATGGAAATACAGGAATCCGTATCGAATTTGATCGTTCGTCAGGGTCTTTTAAGGAAGATGCCGGTGTGCCACAGAAGATTGAGATTTCTGGAGGAAAACGTCATTATACGTTTACCTTCCATATGCTGACCGGAAAGGTTACGGTAAAACGGACAGATTAAAGAGCAGAAAATGCGCGGGAATAGTGCTTTAAATGGAGAGACATATGAGGAAAAAGTTACAGATTCAGAAAAAGAATAGTGGGTTTTCCTTAGTGGAACTGATTATTGCGATTGCGATATTGTCGATCGTAACTGCTGCAGTGTGCGGTTTTATTATTGTTACATCCAGAAATTATGCAAACGGAAACGATGATATCAGTGTACAGCAGGAAGCGCAGCTTGCCCTGAATCAGATGTCGGATGTGATCATTGATGCAACACGAAGCATCAATTATGTCGGATATGAAAATTCCAATCCGGTAAAAGCGTTGAAGGATTCAGAGTTTACCTTTACACCGGAACAGAAATCCCTGATCGTATATAATACAGAAGCAGCATCCGAGGCATCCTCTGTGCAGACAGCGGCTCTGACAGAAGCATCCGGCACAGAAGGGATTACAGGTAATGCTGAACTTAAGAATTATATGTTTTTCTGGCAGAAATCGGATGAAAGCTTATATTTTTCTATCGCTGATGCATCCGGAAGCTTTCCGATGCCGGGAGAGGAAGAGTGTCAGCTTTTGGCTGAGCATGTGACAGATTTTCAGGTGGATTTAAGCCAGATTGAGGAACGGCGTGTTGTCAAGCTCAAGCTGAGCTTTCAGAGCGGAAGCCGTAAATTTGAAATGGCAAATAATATTACAGTGCGTAATAAGATTGTGATTAACGATGCGGATATCAAGAAGCTGGACAAAAAGGTTCACGTCAATATTAATGTGAAAAAAACTGAGGTAATATTGGAGCCGGGAGAAACCTATACCTTTTCCACTCCAACCGTAACAGGTATGAATCTGATTGATAAGTCGGTTACATGGGAGATTCTTGATGCGGATAAAGTAAATGCAGGAACGAGTTTCAAGGATACAACGAATGGTATTGTGAAGATTGACGGGAATGAAGTCTGTGAGAGCTTCCGTGTGAAAGTAAAGACAACGGCTGCTGATGAAGTGAGCGGTAAGCAGGCAGAAGCAACCATTACTGTTTATGTGAAGCGTGTAACTAAGGTTTCCTTATGTAAGAATAGTGAGGAACTGCCTGATTCCGACGGCACTACTCCGGGAGAATTAGAGGTTATGCAGGGAAGTACGGTAACTCTTGGCGGTACAGTGGATGGCGTGAAGCTTGAATACCCGTGTGATTCCTGTGGAGATGATACGACAGAAGATAAGTACCTGACCGGTTGGACGGTTGTGTCCGGCTCTGGCCTGTTACAGAATGGAATTCAGGACTCTGACCACGAAACCGCAACCATCCAGATCAAGACCGATGCAACAGTGGGTGCAACGATTACCATCCGTGCAACCTCTGCGCTTTCTCAAAAGCGTTCCTATGGACCGGTACAGGGGGAGATTACACTGACGGTTGTGGAGAAGAAGAATTCGGTTAATCCATTTGATGGAGTGATCAAACATGGTGATCAAACACGTGTGGATAATATTGTGTTTAATGGATTTGATACCAGAGTAAATGCCCATGCACTGGTTGTGCATATTGTAGACAACAGTACTGGTGAGGTGGCTGCCTATAGGGTTTGCATGACACAAGGATGGAATATCTGGTTGTCACCCGATTATTTTGATTTGGATTTAAGAAAGAGTTATACCTTTTATTTACAGGGGCTTGAGAGTGTATCGAAACAGGAGCATGAAAGATACGACAAAGAGCATGGAACCATGCAGAAATCGTCTATCGAAACAATTGGAAAAGAATATGATGCACATCACAGTGCTACGGCACCTTTTGGCTATACGGGAGATATGTTTAAATCAAGCCAGGTGTTCAGCACCATATTGGAACCCGTACAGTTGACCTATGCTTATGATAGTAAAAAGTATTGTGCACAGCAAATTACCTTTAAGACAGTGAATGTTCTTTCCATAAGTGACAGCTCGTACCCTTCGGACGGCCTTAATATATTGGATAAGCTGAAATTCTATAAAGCAGAAGCATCCAACATTGATTCTAATGCCTTTACGGTAGATGATGTAAAGTACAGCATCTATAAAGGAAATGGAAACGATTCTGCAAACTGGTCTGCATTATATGTTTATAAACAGGGCAGCTATCAGGGAAGCACAAGTCAATATAATGGTAATGTCCAGTTTGGAATAGCAAGTAGTTTGCCGACAATTAAGGTGAAGCGCGGCAGATTATCAGAGGTTGTGGGAAGCTATCATGTTGTACCGGGAATCTGGTATGATCCGAAAGCCAAGATAGGGAATATGCCTAATGAAGTTTATCCTACGGCATTTCCGGTTAATTCTGCTACCAAGAAGTATGTAGAATTTCCGGAAAACACATTCCATGTAACGGTAACTTCAGAGGGTACGATGAATATTTCCACGGATCGCTTTAACGGCAGTGTATGCTTCCCGTTACCTGCGGAAATGAAGAGTAATGCTATATTCACGAATCTGGAAAATACGGAATGGCAGGATGCCAATATTCAGGATAAAGATAAAGGCGTTGTTTATAATGCGATTGACTCGAATAAAAATATTACTACAATCCAGTTTAATCGGATCCGATACCGCTATGATGCGGATACAAAATATTATTATGTTGAGCCAATAAGTGATAATGCGAAAGACGGGCTGACAATAAGTTATTCTTATGGTATATATAGGTGCTCCCTGAATGGAAGTATGTGGGAAAAAACACGTGATGCACAGGAAACCAATAATATCACTCTTGAATTTGAGAAGGATGGTACAACATGGCTGGCTCATGTACCACTTCCGACGGATGATGATTTCATGTTTACGAAGGGAAGCACAGAACAGCAGTCAAAAACGAATTATACGATTAAAGGATATAAACGAGATAGTTATAATGAGAGCAAAGATCTGAATAGTAAGGTACTTTATTGTGATTATGATGCGGCAAAAGAGCAATATAAATTGACCTTAGTAACAGATGAACAGACGCAGGGAGTTGTCAAGACACTTAAAGTTGCAGGTATTTATACCTGGAAACCCGGTAATACCATGTGGGATAAAAAACAGGGTGAGGGGACTTTGACAGAGAGTCTGGCTAATATTGAACTTACGCTGGATAACAAGGTGTATGTCGCACATATTGATCCACCCTCCAATCAGGTATCAGAAGATACTTCCTCGTTTATACTATATGAAAAGGACAATCTGAATTCTAGCAGAGATATAAACTGCAAGAGAGTTTATACTTATGATGCAGCTTCAAAATGTACAATGACGTTGGTTTATAAAGAGGAAACAAATGGTATTTATAAAACAACAGAAACGCTTGGCGTGTATGAGTGGGACAAGAGTAAAGAAAGATGGATTTTAAAACAGGAAGGAAAGATTGATAAGGTAGATATTTCTACCATAAGTATGACAATTAATGGAAAATCATACAGAGCATACTTCCCATTACCTTCAGATGGACAATTTTGGTTTTTGTGGGGAAATGAAGTAACATGGAAGAATTTAACTCTTTATAGCGTAGATACTAATTCTAAAGAAGATAAGCAATTTGAAAAAACCACTTGCAAGCATGATACAACGAATGATTGTTATACAGTTACCTTTATGGAAATTATTCATGACTGGTCGGCAGGAACCCAGCAAGAAGTCATTATTGGAAAGTATACCTGTTCCTCAACCGGAACTGCCTGGACGCAAGTAAATTAATAAAAAAGAAATACTGGTAAACCTTTTCTGGTATAATCAAAAACATTACCAGTATTTCTCTTTATGGGATAACGAACTGGCATAAGAATAAGTGAAGTGGAAGTTATACATGAGTATGAAGAAGTCTTATAAGCAGAAGCAAAGAAGAAAAAGAAATAAGCAGATCGTCACCGGAGGGATTGCCACTGTTCTGGTGGCTGCACTTGGTACAGTGGGAATCCTGCATCATATGGAGCCGATGGAAACCTATGCGAAGGAGTCCTTCACCGGGACGAAGCAGATTGTCGAAAGCCATACCGGAGATGGCAATCCGTTCATGATTCTGGATGTTGTACCCAGCTATGCAACCTATCAGTGGGATGAGGATACCTCCTATGAAATCAGTACCGGAACGCTGGGGTATCTGGTGAACGGGCAATCCCCGATGGCAGCGGATTATACAAGGATTTATGAGGATCTTATTAAGCAGCATTCGGCAGATCTTTCTACCTATGATAAGCGTGCTGCACTGGTAAATGAGATCTGGAAATGCACCGATAGTGAAACCGCCGGGCTTTTTCAATACGAAGAAGCATACGGAGGTACCAGACAGCAGCTGAATGCGGCTGATCTCCATGGCTGGAAGCTGCTTATCTCATCCGAAACGCTTTCAGATGAGGACAAGAATAAAGGAGAAACCGCCCAAAAGGGGCTGATGAAAGGCTGCTTTAAGAAATATGAGGAGCCGGATGCGTCCGCGTCCGCTTCGCCGGACAAGACCGGCTATGACTATGTGAAGGTTGGTGAATGGAATGAGAGCGAAGGCTCTGTAGAAGCTTCTGAAGAAACCTCCGTAGAATCTTCTGGAGAAACTTCTTCGGTGACCTATAAATGGGATAGTAACGGCACATATCAGCTTCAATTCCGGGCTGTATCCGGCACAGGACAGACTGCCGGATATGTGGTTAAGACTACCAATGCATTTGCAAAACAAACTGCGGAAGAAGCCTCAAGCGGCTATAATGGTTCAACTGGTTTATATAAGTTGAATGATGATGGCAATTATGTATATGTTGGTACAATAGATGAGATTTTTCCGGATAATGCAGCGTCCGTTGAAAACACGACAGGAAGTACCACGACAGGAAGTACCACAACAGGAAGCACCACAACAGGAAGTACCACAGCAGGTAGCGCTACAACAGACAGCACCACAACAGATACGAACAGCGCGGTAACAGTTGTTCCTGACCAAAAGCCGGAGGCGGATAGTACTGCCTCAGATTCTTCTTCGAAAGAGGTAACAAGCGTAACGGTAGAAAACAAGGTCAATTATGCAGCCTATGTTCCGGCGGTCTTATATAGTGAATTACAGAAGGAGAATGCAGGTGGAAGTGTCAGCGATACAACAGGTGACACTTCCAGTAGTGATACAACCGGTGAAGCAACTGGTGATACATCCAGTGACACAACTGGTGACACACCCAGTGATACAACCAGTGAAACAGAAAATTCGGATAGCAGCGTATATTATGTGGTGACCTTTGAGTATCAGGCTTCTATTGCAGAAGATGATACGCGTACGCTATATGAAATTTCTACGGTAACAGAGATTACGGACAGCAGCAAGCCTTATGATGTGTATAACAGGGAAGGGGCAGAGGCTTCTTCGTCTGCCACACCGGTTATCGCAGATAAGGTGTTCCTTTATGTAGGAGCCGGCCAGGGAGATTATAAGCTGACGGATCAGGCAGATTTAAGTGAGGAAGATAAGAAAAAGCAGAAGCCGGTCTGGATGGAGGTCCGGAATGCGCCGACCTATTTCCGGTTTAATGGTGGCTGTGACTGGCTGAAAAAGGATGTATTTCATACCCTTTCCGGTGGCGACAATGCACAGGATAACTTTAATATAACGGTGAATACGGTTCGAGCCGACCAGGTAACACAGCTGATGATCGAGAAAGCAGGACTTGTGTATCTGGAAAGCGGTGCAGCTCCTTTCCTCAATCTGCAGGATAATTCGAAGCTGACTCTAAGCTATCTGGGAGAGTATACGAAGACGGTTACAGAGAATGGAGCCACATCCACGATTGGAATGACTAGAAACAATGCATATTATCTGGTATATCAGGCGGCAGAGGATTTCCTTCCGGTGATTGTCGATTATCAGGCGGTGACCAATGATAATGAAGCCTATAAGGGCAAGGATTATCAGAAGCTTGCAAAGATGTTCCTGAAGGAGGATCTGGAGACCTATGTGACAGATGCCCAGTCCGATACGGAGGCATTGTTCAGTCGGCTGGAACAGTCCGATTATCCGAACCGGTCTGTGAATGATAATCATTACGTGAACCGTAACGTTTATATTGTGAACAGCAGCACACCGCTTGTCAGCGCAGACTTTGCTGTGGCCTTTGAAGGAAGCGGCTCTCAGAGTGGCTTTGCAGAGGTGCTGGCACTGATTGCGTCTGAGAATTCACAGCTTTCCGATGAAAATAAGCTGGCAGAAACTGTGAGCAAGGCCAAGGCAATAGAGTATATCTTGAATTATTCTGTCGGATTCCTTGCAGAATGTACCGATTTGAGGATTCTTGAGCTGCAGCCGACGAACAACAGCAGTTCGGATCTGAAATTCGAGAACCCTACGGATAACAGTACGACGCTTTACTGGCAGCGGAATGCACAGGGAGCCATTAAAAAACAGGTGATACGCAGCTCCCGTAAGATGAATGTTACCGTTACTTCGGAGGCAGCCGCTGAGTTTAACAGTAAGTGGGAGGATCTCAATCAGAATTACAATCTGGTGTTCATCGGACTGGATGGAACGAAGCTGAATCATGGCGATTCCTCCCTGTGGAGTGGCACGGTTTATAATGATACCGATCTGACCAATAAAATTTATCATACCGGAGATAAGGCAGCCTCAGACAGTAGTGAACGGTATGATGCCTCCGATATCACGGAGCGGAAGAAGAATGAGCTGCTGGATTTTATGCGTGCAGGTTATCCGGTTCTGCTGGAGAACGATTTCTTCAAAGGCAAATCGGCAAAAAATGGAGCCGATTACATCAATACGAAGTATGTCGCACAGGACAGCCAGATGTATGAGTTCCTTAAGACGGCAGCTACGGATTACAGGGACAGGCTGTATACCGTTGACGATGTACGAAGCAATCTTCAGTTCTTGGCGCAGCTTTCTACGAATCATCCGGTGATTACGTTGGCTGATAATGCGGATACCTCCTTTAGCCAGAGGAATGGAGAATTATATGCAAGCTTTGGTTACAGCATTACCAATCAGAGCGGCAGCAGCTATGATAACTGTACGGCGTCGATTTATCTGGATCTGAATGCCGATGGCAATTATACCGATGATGAACGGATTGATACAGCCGGCGGAAGTGTGATGCAGGCAACGGTGGAGAACGGACAGGTAACGGTTCGATTTACGGAATCTCCCGGCTCACGAGCTATTCCGTTCCGAATGAGGGTGACAGACAATAACAACAGTTATTTGAGGGCTTCGGCAGATGGAATTCTCACAGTCACCAACGGAACGGAAGAAAAACTCCGGGTATTACAGATCGGAGCCAATGATGCAGCCTCTTTGATGCAGCTTTATCAGAATAATAATTCCACACTGGGGTATTCATTAAAGGCGGCAGAGAATACCATGAAGGTGAAATTTGAGATTGCAACCGTAGATTCAGCCACTGTGGCTGCCAGACTTGCGAAGAATCCGAATTATTTGAACCAATGGGATCTTCTGATTCTGGGATTTGGAAACGGCGCTGCGGATATTTCCGGTATCCAGAACAGCATTACCCAATACGTCAGTGAAGGACACAGTGTTCTTTTGACCGGGCAGACGTTATCCGGGACAAAGCTTGACAACACACTTCTGGGCTTGGATGCGGGCGGACGAAAGACCTATGGAAAGCTTGGGCTGGATTATGGAAACGATTCTTCCTACCGGTATCGATATGCAGGATTAAATCAGAGCATGCTGGGTGAGCAGAGTGGACTTAACATATCCGGAGTGAATAGCGGAAGCATATCCGGCTACCCGCATTCCGTTGGTTCTTCTGCAACCCTTTCCGGAAACTATCAGGCCTATGAACCGCTCCTTAATCTGGGAGGTACACAGGCACCCTTTGTAACGCCGTGGTACGTATTCTCAAAGGCAGGCAGTGATACAAATGCGTTTGATATTTCACCGAATGATGGCGCTAACAACTATTATCTTTACAGCAGAAGCAATGTGGTATTTATCGGAAACGGCAATTACGCAGGCTACACCTATGATGCAGCATCAACGATGCCGTCCGGTGATGGATACAATGAATGCAGGCTCTTTGTTAATGCGATGATACTGGCTTATGATGCCGGTGTACATAATCTGAAGGTAGATATGGTCGCAGGCTTTGACCAGAGCGCGGCTAAGGTGACGAGCATCAGTATTCCCTACGACAGTGATTCCCAAACGGATCCGGAGAGCGGACTGCTGGATGAGACAACAGATGTTTATTTTAAGTTCAAAAACAGCAACCTGACGCTTTCCAATACCTATGCAGTGAAGTTTTATTATGAAGATCCATCCGGCAGTGTAACCTTGGATACCGGAGAGGAACAGGTTCGTGTAACCGAATTCCAGAGCAGTCTGGATACGGCTGAGGATAACACACTGATTCAGGTTTCGCCGGCCCAGCTCCGTCAGGAAAGGGTATACCGTCTGAAGGCACCGGTGAAGGTACTAAGTGGCAGCGCAGTAAATGCCAGAATTTATGTGGAGGTAATTTCAACATTGGATCGTCCGGGATGTGCAGGAAGCCGGAACGCCACGGTACGTGGCTGCGCTTCCGTGATACTGAACCGTACACAGCTTTTCCTGCTGGAGTAGGAGCTCTGCGGATAAAAGGCAACAGGAGGACGAACGGTTACAAATGGAGGTAAAATACAACGGGCATAGCTTCGGCTATGCCCGTGTTTTTCTGTGAAAATGCTTGCAACTTTTGGGGAAGTATTGTATAGTGTAAAATCGTATATGGTTTAAGACTTTAACATAATAAAGGAAAAAGGGGTTTGAAATGGCGAAATATCTGGTAATTGTGGAATCACCTGCCAAGGTGAAAACGATAAAGAAGTTTTTGGGAAGCAGCTATGAGGTTGTGGCGAGCAACGGTCATGTACGGGATTTCCCGAAGAGTCAGCTTGGAATAGATGTGGAGCATGGTTATGAACCAAAATATATTACTATCCGCGGCAAGGGCGATATTCTGGCAAATCTGCGCAAGGAAGTCAAGAAGGCAGACAAGATTTATCTTGCAACTGACCCGGACCGTGAAGGAGAAGCGATTTCGTGGCATTTATACTGCGCATTGAAGCTGGAGGATAAGAAGGTATACCGTATCACCTTTAACGAAATCACGAAGAATGCCGTGAAGGAGTCCCTGAAGAATGCACGTGAGATCGATATGAATCTGGTGGATGCCCAGCAGGCGAGACGTATGCTGGACCGTATGGTGGGTTACCGGATTTCCCCGTTGCTCTGGGCGAAGGTGAAACGGGGCTTAAGTGCAGGACGGGTACAGTCTGTGGCACTCAGGATCATCTGTGACAGAGAAGAAGAAATCAACAGCTTTATCCCCGAGGAATACTGGACGCTGGATGCCTCTTTGCAGGTTGACGCTGAGAAGAAGCCTCTCGTTGCCAAGTATTACGGAACGAAAGAGGGTAAGGTAAACATTAAGAGTAAGGAACAGGTTGAGGAGATCATGCAGGAGTGTAAGGAAGTATCCTACAAGATTGCCGAAATCAAGAAGGGAGAGCGTACCAAGAAGTCTCCGCTTCCGTTTACAACCTCAACCTTACAGCAGGAGGCCAGCAAGGTGCTGAACTTTTCTACCCAGAAAACGATGCGTCTTGCTCAGCAGCTTTATGAAGGCGTGGAGATTAAGGGAAGCGGAACGGTCGGTGTCATCACGTATCTGCGTACCGATTCCACGAGAATTTCCGATGAGGCACAGACTGCTGCAGAAGGCTTTATCAGGGAAAATTACGGAGACCGCTATGCCGCGGGCGTATCCAGAGAGAACCGGAAGGATAACAGGAAGATCCAGGATGCGCATGAAGCTATCCGTCCGACTTCTCTTGCATTCAGTCCGGTGGTATTAAAGGAATCCTTATCCAGAGACCAGCTGCGGTTATATCAGCTGATTTATAAGCGTTTTCTTGCAAGCCAGATGACACCGGCTGTTTATGAAACGACTTCCGTAAAGATCGATGCCGGAAAGCACCGCTTTACCGTGGCTGCATCGAAGCTTGCCTTTGACGGTTTTATGAGCGTTTACATCCAGGAGGATGATAAGGAAGAGACGAATACGTTGACGAAGGGGCTTGATGAACAGTCGAAGTTAACGCTTCTGGAATTTGAAGAAAAGCAGCACTTCACACAGCCTGCTCCGCACTATACCGAGGCTTCCTTAGTCCGTGCCCTCGAGGAGCTGGGAATTGGCCGTCCGAGTACCTACGCGCCGACCATTACCACCATTCTTGCCAGAAGATATATTGTCAAAGAGAATAAAAACCTCTATGTAACCGAGCTTGGAGAAGTAGTGAATAACATCATGAAGGAAGCTTTCCCGAGTATAGTGGATGTGAACTTTACTGCCAATATGGAAATTCTTTTAGACAGCGTGGAAGAAGGAAAGGCGAACTGGAAGACTATTATTTCGAACTTCTATCCGGATCTGGATGAGGCGGTGAAGGTTGCCGAGAAGGAGCTTGCAGAGGTTGAGATCAAGGATGAGGTATCCGATCAGGTCTGCGAGCTTTGCGGCAGACAGATGGTGATTAAATACGGTCCGCACGGCAAATTCCTTGCCTGCCCGGGCTTCCCGGAATGCCGCAATACCATGCCGTATTATGAGAAGATTGGCGTGGTCTGTCCGAAGTGCGGGAAGGATCTGGTGCAGAAGATGACCCGTAAGGGCAGAAAGTATTACGGCTGTCTCGGTGCACCGGACTGTGATTTCATGGTATGGCAGCGCCCGTCCGGGGACAAATGCCCGAAGTGCGGTTCCCTGATGCTTTATAAGGGAAATAAGCTTGCCTGTATGAACGAGAACTGCGGTTATGTGACAAAGTCTGAGAAAAAGGAAGATTAGTTCGGTATGGAACATAATTTCTGAAAATTCTGGCTGTAATATAGAATTATTCAAATATTCGCGCATTATTATTGTAAATAAAGATCAATTGTGCTATACTACTTTCAATAGGCATTAAATAGCAAATACTTATATCTGTTTACAGGGGAAGGCGTGAACCATGAGTAGTGTACAGTTATTAGATAAGACAAGAAAGATCGGGAAGCTTCTTCACAACAACAATTCGAGCAAGGT
Organism: Bacteroidaceae bacterium; assembly: GCA_963650485.1. Lineage (GTDB taxonomy): Bacteria > Bacillota > Clostridia > Lachnospirales > Lachnospiraceae > Suilimivivens. The sequence continues at coordinate 55,968 of CAVJLN010000006.1, read as the reverse complement.
GGTATTCAATGATATCTGCTCGGTTTTGTGTGAGATTCTCGATTCCAACGTACTGGTGATTAGCAAGAAGGGTAAGGTATTAGGCGTTGGCGACTGCAAGGGCGTAGAGTCTATCACAGAGCTGATTGTCGATCAGGTAGGCGGTTTTATCGATGGCATGCTGAATGAACGTCTCTTAGCGGTTCTTTCCACGAAGGAGAATGTGAATCTTGAGACACTGGGCTTTGAGGATGAGAATGTCCGCAAGTTCCAGGCCATCATTACACCGATCGAGATTGCAGGCGAACGGCTTGGTACCCTGTTTATTTACAAGTGTGAACAGCAGTATGATATTGATGATATTATTCTTTGTGAATACGGAACGACGGTAGTCGGACTTGAAATGCTGCGTGCTGTGAACGAAGAGAGCGCAGAAGAGTCCAGAAAACTTGCTGTGATTAAATCCGCAATCAATACGCTTTCTTACTCCGAAATGGAAGCGGTGGTGCATATTTTTGAAGAACTGGATGGCATGGAAGGAATTCTTGTTGCCAGCAAGATTGCAGACCGTGTGGGAATTACGAGGTCCGTGATCGTGAATGCACTCCGGAAGTTTGAAAGTGCAGGTGTGATTGAATCCAGATCCTCCGGGATGAAGGGAACCTATATCAAGGTGTTGAACGATATGGTTTTTGATGAAGTTGAGAAATTAAAGCGTGAGAGCATGCGCTAGTGCTCCGCATGAATTGCATACAGACCGAATACAGGAACTAAAGGATTAGTTTTAAGAAGGGTTAAAGGGATTTGGGAAGACCGGCTTCGTAGATCCCTTTTTTACTTTATAGGAAATTCCACCGGAATTTCTATAAAGCAAAAAGCTCCGCAGGGATGCGCAGCTCGCGGAGAGGAAATTAGTTGCTTTGCAACACCGCTCGCGCGCGAAGAGTTCGCTTGCGAACTCTTTATTTGTTGAATAAAAAAATCTTGTGTTTCTTGATAAATATTTCTATAATGTAACAAGGGGGAATGCCTGATGATTAATTCAAATGTTTTTGATTATATTAATGTGATGGGGAAAGCAGCGGATGCATCCTGGCAGCGGAATGAAATTATCTCCAATAACATTGCCAATGTGGATACACCGCGATATAAGAGACAGGATATTAACTTCGAAGCCCAGCTCCGGCAGGCTCTTGGAAACAGCCGTTATGAGACGATGGATGCCAAGGTATCTTCTTTGAACACCGAAGAATTACAGGCACGTGTTTATACCGATGCGGCGAATTATTCCTACCGTCTGGATGGCAATAACGTGGATATTGATACCGAGAATGTAGAGCTGGCATCCAACCAGATTAAATATAACGGGCTGATCAACAGCATCAATCAGGAGTTTGCTAATCTGAAAATGGTTATGAAATAGGGGGACTGCATAGATGAGTATCTTTACTTCCTTTAATGTAAATGCATCCGGAATGACTGCACAGCGTTATCGTATGGACATCATTTCCGAAAACGTGGCGAATATGAATACCACCCGCACCGAGGATGGAACGCCTTACCGCCGTAAGGTAGTGACATTCGAAGAGAAGGGATCAGAGGCTGGAACCTTCAGTAGCATTTTCGGAACTGCGAGCGACCGCTATAAGAACCAGGGTGTTAAGGTATCTTCTGTTACGGAAGACACCTGGACACAGATGAATATGGTGTATGACCCCTCCCATCCGGATGCGGATGAAAACGGATATGTGACCTATCCCAATGTCAATGTGGTTACCGAGATGACGAACCTCATTGATGCAAGCCGTTCTTATGAGGCAAATGCGACAGCCTTTACCGCAAGCAAGGCCATGGCTGTGAAGGGACTTGAGATTGCACAGTCTTAATCCGAAAGAAATAAAATGCAGGGGGCTAACAACATCATGGTAGATATATCCAGTTTTTATAATATATCTTCGAATGCCATCCGTAAGGCGGCAGAAAGTACATCTATTCAGAATGCAAGCCATTCTACAGGAGAGTTTGAAGGATTGCTTGATAAAGCAATTGAGAATCTTTCTACAACGAATGCATACCTTTCGGATGCAGAGAATGAGCAGATTAAATGGGCTCTCGGTGAATCTGAAAATACACATGACCTTAGTATTGCACTTGGCAAGGCATCGACTGCACTGAGCTATACGGTAGCGGTACGTGATAAGTTTTTAGAGGCGTACAAGGAAATTATGCAGATTCAGATTTAAGGAGTTAGACCATGGCTGACAAGGTAAAAGAGCTTTTGAGCAAAGTTCTGGAATGGTGGAATCACTTTTCCACCAAACAAAAAACGTTCATCATATCGGCTGGGGCAGGAGTGATTCTTGCCTTGGCTATTTTGGTTACCGTCTTAACAAGACCGCAATATACCCTGCTCCGGAGCTGCGATACGACGAAGGAAGCTTCCGAGATTGCAGATCTTCTTGAAAATGAAGGACTGGACTATCAGGTTTCAGACGATGCATATCAGATTACCATCAATAAGAAGCAGCTCTCACAGGCAAATCTGCTGCTGGCCTCCAACAACATTCAGGCGAATTCTTATACGATCGATAACGTGACAAGCGGTGGATTCAGTACGACGGAATCTGATAAGCAGAAGCGTTATGAGCTTTATATGGAAACAAGACTGGCACAGGATCTTCTGGGAACCTTTTCTTTCGTAAAGTCCGCAGTTGTGGAGCTGAATATTCCGGAGAATGACGGAACACTGATTTCCCAGCAGGAGGATTCTTCCGCGTGGGTTGTTTTAGAACTTAAGGAAGAGATTTCACAGGATACCGCAGCCGGTATTGCAAAGGCGATTGCGGTTGCCATCGGAAATAAAACCGAAGAGGGTATTGTGATTATGGATACCCAGGGAAATACCCTGTATTCCGGATCGGAAAGCTACAGCGTTTCAGGAACCGCAAGCTCCCAGCTCAGTGTGAAGGCGCAGTGGGAGAACAAGGTTAAGAATAACGTCCGTCAGGTAGTGATGGGAACCAACCAGTTTGACAAGGTGGAGGTAGCCGTCAATCTGGATCTGGATTTTTCGACAAGCAGCCAGACGGATCATGAATTTTACGTAGCGGATGGACAGACACAAGGCTACTTATCTTCTGAGCGGATCTACAGCTCCGAAGCAACGAATGGCAATTCCGATGTGCCGGGAACCGATTCCAACGGCAATCAGGAATACGTTTATCAGGATAATTCCGAAAGCTCCTCCACGACTTCCGAGGAAGAACGGAAATATACACCGAGCGAGCGGATTACGGACAAGCAGATCCCGGCAGGAACGATCAATTATACCAATTCCTCGATTTCCTGTGCGTTTACCAAGATTGTCATGGTGCGGGAGGATGATGTGAAGGCACAGGGGCTCTTAGACGGAGTCACCTGGGATGAATACAAGCTTGCAAACGAAGGCCAGACCGCCATTGACGTGGATCAGAGTTTTTATGATATGGTTTCCAAAGCAACCGGATTCCCGACCGACAATATTTCCATCATGGCATATTCCGAGAATATGTTTGTGGATTCCGAGGGCTTAGGCATTTCTGCTACGGATATTATGACGATTGTTCTCATTGCCGGTATTCTCGCACTGCTTGTTTTTGTGGTACTGCGCAGCATGCGTGGAGACCGGGCAGCAGAACAGCCCGAAGAGCTTGCAGTGGAGGATCTGTTACAGTCTCAGCCGGAAATTGAACTTGAGAACATCAATACCGAGCAGATGTCTGAGACGAGAAAGCTGATCGAACGGTTCGTGGATGAAAATCCGGAAGCAGCAGCGAGCCTGTTACGCAACTGGCTGAATGAGGACTGGGGTTAAACCTGCACGTTAAGGAAGGTTAAAGAGAAGCATGGGCGAAGGACATATGAGTGGACTTCAAAAGGCGGCGATCCTGCTGATCGCATTAGGCCCGGAGAAGTCGGCAGCAATATTTAAACATTTAAAAGAAGAAGAAATCGAAGAGCTGACATTGGAAATTGCCAATACCAGAAGCGTTACGCCACAGGTCAAGGAAGAGGTCATTGAGGAGTTCTATCAGGTCTGTCTGGCACAGCAGTACATAGCAGAAGGCGGTATCGGTTATGCCAAGGAACTGTTGGAAAAGGCTCTTGGTACAGAGAAAGCTCTGGATGTTATCAGCAAGCTGACCGCATCCTTACAGGTAAAACCGTTCGAATTCGTGCGGAAGACCGATGCATCCCAGTTATTGAACTTTATCCAGGATGAGCACCCACAGACGATTGCTCTTATCTTATCCTATCTGCCGCCATCCCAGTCTGCACTGATTATTTCTGCATTGCCTCCGGATCGTCAGGCAGATGTTGCCAAGCGTATTGCCGTGATGGATCGGACAAGCCCGGATATTGTGAAGGAAGTGGAAAAGGTGCTTGAATCCAAGCTGGCTTCGTTGGTAAATCAGGATTACACCATCATTGGCGGTGTCGATGCTGTCGTAGATATTTTGAATACGGTAGACCGTGGAACCGAAAAACACATCATGGAGACTCTGGAAATCGAAGAGCCAGAGCTGGCAGACGAGATCCGCAAGAAGATGTTCGTATTCGAAGATATTCTTCTCCTCGACGACCGTGCCATCCAGCGTGTGCTGCGTGATGTGGATAATAATGATCTGGCACTTGCCCTTAAGGGCGCGAATGAACAGGTACAGAATACAATCTTCAATAACCTTTCCAAGCGTCTTGCCGTTATGATTAAGGAAGATATGGAATTCATGGGACCTGTGCGTATGAAGGATGTCGAAGAGGCACAGCAGAAGATAGTAAATATTATCCGTAAGCTCGAGGACTCCGGAGAGATCGTAATTTCCAGAGGCGGAGGTGACGAGATCATTGTCTAGTAATTTATACAAAGCGAGCTTCGTTCACCTGGGCGAGAATGCCCGTGTCATTGACATGAACGAGATACTGGAGAAGCGCATTAAGGAAGAAGCAGAACGCAGAAGCCATGAGCCGGAGCTTGCTGCGGCACAGGACGGATTTGCGGAAGGGCTGGATGCGGAGAGGGTTGATCTCCTTCTGGAACCGGATGCAGAAGCCGCTTCCCTGCAGAATGCCCCCATTCAGGAGCAGGAGCAGTTAAACCGGGAGATTGAGGAAGCGAGGAATGAACTTGCCAGCCTGCAGGCACAGATCGAGCAGGAGAAGGAACAGGCACAGCTCGAAATCGAACAGATGAAGGCCAGGGTCTTTGAAGAAGCCAATGAACAGGGCTATCAGGAGGGTTACCGGAAGGGACTTGATTCCGTGCAGGAGCTGCAGAAGCAGTGTGAAGACGAACGCTTGCAGCAGGAGCAGGAATACCAGCAGAAGCTGCAGGAAATGGAACCGTTGATGGTCGATACCTTATGCGATGTCTACAGCCATATTTTTAAGGTGGAAGTGAAGGAACACAGGGAACTGGTTTTGAAGCTTTTACAGGACACGTTGATAAAGGTGGACAGTACAGGCTCTGTCATCGTTCATGTGGCAAAGGAAGACTATGCTTACGTGCAGGAGCGGAAGGCAGCTTTGCTGGAAGAGACCGGGATGCAGGGCGGATCGGTGGAGATCGTTTCAGATGCGGCACTTGCACGGGCACAATGTATGATTGAAACGGAAGGCGGCGTGTACGACTGCTCACTCGATACCGAGCTTACAGAGCTGAAACGCCGGTTAATGCTGCTTGCTTATCAGAAGTCCTGAGAAAGAAGCAGAAAGGAAATACCGGGATGGAGCTTTCGGATATTCAGTTTGAGAAATATAGATCGGTATCCACGGATGGCTTATTTAAGGTACGTGGAAAGGTCGTAAATGTTGTAGGCTTGACGATTGAGTCGGCAGGCCCGTCTGCCAGACTGGGAGATATCTGCATGATATACCCCAGTGCAGCGAATGCGGGAAGTAAACCGGCACTTGCTGAAGTGGTTGGGTTCCGTAATGGGAGAAACCTGCTGATGCCTTATGAGAATGTCGAGGGAATCGGGCCGGGAAGCAGTGTGGAGAACACCGGTGCACCCTTAAAGGTGCGCGTGGATGAATCCCTGTTAGCCCATACGTTAGATGGATTGGGGCGCCCCAATGAGGAGATGGTTTTATCGGGCGAGGAATATTCGGTAGAGGCGAAGCCTCCGGATCCCATGTCACGAAAGATTATTTCTGAAGTACTTCCTCTGGGAGTAAAGGCCGTAGACGGACTGATTACGGTTGGCAAGGGACAGCGAATCGGAATTTTCGCAGGCTCCGGTGTGGGGAAGTCTACCTTAATGGGAATGTTTGCCCGGAATACCAAAGCAGATATTAATGTCATCGCGCTGATCGGCGAACGAGGCAGAGAGGTGCGTGAATTTATTGAGAGGGACTTGGGGCCGGAGGGCATGAAGCGGTCGGTCGTTGTAGTCGCAACCTCAGATAAGCCGGCGTTGGAACGTAAGAAGGCAGCGCAGACGGCAACAGCAATTGCGGAATATTTCCGCGATCAGGGGAAGGATGTCCTTTTAATGATGGACTCCATGACCCGTTTTTCCATGGCACAAAGAGAGATCGGGCTTGCAAGTGGGGAGCCTCCGGTATCACGTGGCTATCCGCCGAGCGTTTATTCCGAGATGCCAAAGCTCTTAGAGCGTGCCGGATGTTCCGACAAAGGCTCGATCACCGGACTTTATACCGTACTCGTAGACGGTGATGATTTCAATGAACCAATCACCGATACGGCACGAAGCATTCTGGACGGACATATTATGCTGGATCGTAAGCTGGCACATAAGAACCATTATCCGGCGATTGATGTGCTGCAGAGCATTTCCCGTTGCATGAGTCAGATTGCAACGAGAGAGCACAAGTCTTATGCCGGTAAGCTCAAAAATGTCATGGCGACTTATGCAGAGGCAGAGGATCTGATTAATATCGGTGCATATAAGGCAGGAAGCAACCCTGATATTGATTATGCGATTTCCAAAATCGGAGAGGTCAATGAGTTTCTGATACAGGATGTGTCCGATAAGTTTACCTTTGAACAGACCGTATCCATGCTGAAGGAAATTTTCGATGGCTAAGTTTAAATACCGGATGCAGAGCATTCTGGAAGTGAAAAAGAAACTGGAAGAACAGGCAAAGAATGAGTTCGCGGCAGCAAGGGCAGCCCTGAACGAGGAAGAGGAAAAGCTCGAACAGTTAAAGAAACGCAAAGAAGCTTATGAAGAGGAAGGTCGCTCCCTACGGGAGGATACCTTAAATATCATGGATATTATCGAGAATAAGGAAGCACTGCTCCGTATGGATGAGTTTATTGCCGAACAGAAGCTTAACGTGAAGCGTGCAGAGGACCGCATGGAAGAGGCAAGGCTTGCACTGCAGACTGCCATGCAGGAGAGCAAAACGCAGGAAAAGCTGCGTGAGAAGGCGTTTGAACAGTTCGTGAAAGAGGAAAACGCAAGGGAATCTAGGGAAATCGACGAGCTTGTCAGTTATACACATGGCAGGAAAGCATAGGAGAGAGTATTTTGAGTTCGGATTTAGAAGATGTAATGACTCCGGAAGAGGCGAAAGCGGAAAAGCAGCGTCTGAAGGAAGAAAAGAAACAACTGAAAAAGGAGCAGAAGGAGCAGAAGAAGGCAGCGAGGGCGAGGGCAAAGGAAATTGCCAGTCAGGAAGCAGATCTTGCGGATGAGGAAGAGGCAGGCAGCGGCTCGGTATTCTTAGTCACCTTTATCATTGTACTGATCTGGGTTGCGATTCTGTGTCTGGTGGTAAAGCTTGATCTGGGGGGATTTGGAAGCAATGTACTGACACCGGTATTAAAGGATGTTCCGGTCTTGAACCTGATTCTCCCGAAGAACAGCGATACGGAGGTTGCTACTGATCATTCGCAGTCATATGGTGGTTACAGCAGTTTGCAGGAGGCTGTGGATTATATTAAGGAGCTGGAACTGGAGCTGGAGCGGGCGAAGTCTGCCAATACCGAGAATACCGATGAGGTTTCCCAGTTAAAGGCGGAGATTGAACGTTTGAAGACCTTTGAAGACAGTCAGTTGGAATTTGAGAAGATTAAGACCCAGTTTTATGAGGAAGTTGTCTATGCGGATAAGGGACCGGGAATTGAGGAATACAAAAAGTATTATGAATCCATGGATCCCGCTACGGCAGAGTACCTGTATAAGCAGGTGGCAGCACAGACAGAAGAAACGGATGAAGTCAAAAATTATGCGAAGGCTTATTCCGAGATGAAACCCAAGCAGGCAGCCACGATCATTGAAAATATGACCGATAATTTAGATCTGGCAGCACGGATTTTAGGGGTGATGGAGGCTGACGACCGGGGCAAAATTTTAGGGGTAATGGATCCGGTCGTTGCCGCCCAGCTCACTAAAATTATGGATCCGGAGTCTTAAGGAGACCGCTCCTTTGACCGATATATTAATTGTACCTTGAAAATAAGATAGGAGGAAAGAAAATGACGAGTGCACCTGTAAAGAACGCGGGTTCGCTGCTGAATTACATCCACACCGGAAGCTGCGTCTCTTCTAAGACGAGCGGAACGGACAACAATTTCGGAAGTGCGATGAACAAGGCAACGACAGGAAACCGCAATCTGTATGAGGTACGTCCGTCAGCTGCAGTAAAGAGTCCCGGAACAGCGAATGCTGTGGATATGTCAAAGAGCACAGCAGACAGCCGTAAGGTTACCGGTGTGAACAATACCGAGCAACCGCAAAAGACCGGCTCTTTTGAAGAACAGGCCGATGAAATCACCAAAGCTGCCGACAAAATGAAGACTGCCATTATGGAAACACTCAATGTGTCGGAGGAAGATTTACGGGAGGCGATGGAAATTCTGGGGATGGATATGGTATCATTGCTTGATCCAGCAAATTTATCCCAGCTTGTTTTAACTTTAAGTGGCGAAACGGATTCCTCATCATTATTAACCAACGAAGCACTTTTTCAGAATCTCCAGTCATTGCAGCAGATGGCAGGCAATCTGACACAGGATCTGCAGCAGACCCTTTCCCTGACACCGGAGGAGCTGACCGGCGTAATGGAGGATGTGCGGGAAGGGATGCAGAATACCGGAAATATTTCGGCAGATGAGATGACCGGTGAAGAATCTGTGAATGGCAATGGCACCGGGACAGAAGAAAAAGAGCAGAGAATCAACGTGGACATTCGTGTGAACGGACAGGAGGTTTCTTTGGAAACTGATGGCAGCGGAAAAGTCACAAGAACCGTCGGAATGACGAAAACCGACTCCGGGGATTCGGAAAACACCCCGAAGCAAGAGAGCGGCAGACAGAGTTCTGAGGGAAAGGACACAGGAGCTGATTTGTCGTCCGGCAATGCAATGTTCAACAATCCGTTACAGAATCGTGTGACGGTAAACGAAACCGGTTTTACACAAAGCACAACCGCTTATACCTCGAACACACAGGAGATTATGGATCAGATTTTAAGCAGCATTAAGATCCGGATTACTCCGAATGTGGATTCCCTTGAAATGCAGCTTCATCCGCAGAGTCTTGGAACCGTTCATGTACAGCTTACGAACCATGCAGGAGAGATTACCGCATTGTTCCATGTGCAGAATGAAGCCGTGAAGAACGCTGTGGAGACACAGATGTTACAGCTTAAGGAAGTGCTGAACGAACAGGGAGTGAAGGTAGAAGCCATTGAAGTATCCGTGGACACCAGAGGCTTTGAGAGCAGCTTATGGCAGGGACAGGAGAATTCCGGACAGGATGCGTATGAACAGCAGCGCAGAACACCGAGAAGAATCAATCTTGCTTCTCTGGATGCAGCCTTTGAAGAGGAGGCAACCGAAGAAGAGATGCTTGCCGCAAAGATGATGGAAGCAAACGGAAATACCGTAGACTTTACCGCATAGGAAAGTCGGAAAGGAGAGAGCATGGCAGTAAATGCAGTAGTTAAGGATGGCGAGATCCAGCAGACCGAAGCGGAAGCCTCTGCGAAGAAAGCGACGGCAAGCAGCAGCGGAATGGATAAGGATGCCTTTTTACAGCTGCTGGTAGCGCAGATGAAATACCAGGATCCGTTAGAGCCGACATCCAATACCGAATACATATCCCAGTATGCAACCTTTTCACAGGTAGAGCAGATGCAGAATATGGCATCCTCCATGGAATTGTCCAGAGCATCCTCTATGGTAGGAAAGCTTGTAGAGGTAACCACAACCGATTCGGGTGGAGAATCCAAAACCCTTCAGGGAGTCGTGGAATATGTTACCTACGAAAACAACAAAGCATATGTATCGATTGACGGAACGAAGTATTCCGCAGAAGATGTTACCGCAGTCATCAGTGAAGAATACCAGTCCTCTTATGAGCTTGCTGTAGCATTCTGCACTTCAATGAATAAGCTTCCGAGTCTGGATGAGCTGGCTTATGGGGATAAAGAAACTGTAGAGACTCTGAAAGCCGGCTATGAAGCAATGACAACCTATCAGAAGAGCTTTATTTCGAACGATTACGTGACAAAGCTTCAGAAGTACGCAGAGCGTATGGAAGAACTGGTAAAGGAGCATGACCGTGCACAGGAAAGCACGGGAGAGGCTGAAGAAGATGCCGATGAGCCGCAGGAAGCATAAGAATCTCAGGGAGGAGAACTGGTATGATCGTGAAGAATAATGGATTCCTTACGATTGAGCAGCTGCAGGATCAATACCTGAACGGAGTAAAGGGCAATACTCCTGTGAAGACCACGGATGGGAAAAGCTTTCAGGAAATTCTGGAAAGCACACAGAGCAGCAGCCGGGAAGTGAAATTTTCCAAGCATGCCGCACAACGGCTTTCAAACAGAAACATTGAGCTGACGCAGAACCAGAAGGAACGCTTACAGGCAGGAACCGACAAAGCTTCTCAAAAGGGAATCAGAGAATCCCTGGTGCTGGTGGATCAGCTGGCATTTATTGTGAATATACCCAATAATACCGTTGTGACCGCAATGCAGCAGAACGAAACAGATGAAAATGTTTTTACAAATATTGATGGAGCCGTTATTATATAGCCGGACCTTACGGAGGCTTACATTCCCGACTGACAGACGGAATGAGAAGCGGCTCGAAACAAGGAGGTCATTTCTTATGATGAGATCATTATATTCTGGTGTGGCAGGCCTTAAAACACACCAGACAAGAATGGACGTTATTGGTAACAATATCGCCAATGTAAACACAACCGCATACAAATCGCAGTCTATGACATTCAGTGATTTGATGTATCAGACCACGCAGGCGGCATCCGGTGCGAATGCAACAACCGGTGTCGGTGGTACGAATGCGCGTCAGATCGGTCTTGGATCCAAGACCAGTGCAATTAAAACCGCAATTACCCAGCAGGGTGCAACACAGACAACAAACGATCCGTTTGATGTCATGATTACCGGAGAATCGTTCTTCATTGTCAATAACGGAAGTGAGAACTTCTTTACCAGGGATGGTTCCTTTTATGTGGATGGTGCCGGAAACCTTGCCATGACCAGTACCGGCTACAATGTGATGGGATGGCTTCCGGATACCACAGATCCTACTACCATTAAACAGGATACCGTATCGGCACTCCGGGTTATGACAGAAGCCAATATGACTTATCCGGCACAGGCAACCAGTCAGGCAACCTTCTCCGGTATTATTGATACGAACGATACCAACGTAACCAGTACCGAGGGAAGAGTGGTAAATCTTGAAGTTTATGATAATAAGGGATTTAAGTATACCGTCCGCTGTACGCTGCATGATGAAGATACAACGGCAGATGACGGAATGTTCTATCTGCAGGTGGAGGATATTATCGACAGCAATGGAAAGAGCGTTGTGGCAAGCGGAAGCACGATATCCGATTATGTGAAGATTGATAATGTCACAGGACATGCCGGCGACACAAGTGGTGCAACGGTACTTCTGCAGTACAGCACCAAGGATGGTTCCTTTGTGAATGTCGGCAAAGCACAGGGAGATACCGCCACCCAGACGTCAATCACCTTTTCCTTTGATGCAACGAAGCTTCCAAGCTTCGAAAATATTACCGCAGACTTCTCAGCGACTTCAAACCAGAACAACAACGGAAGCTCCACCTTCGTAGGTTCGAAGGGTGACACCAAGGGCAACGGCTCCGGTCGTAAGGTCGGTGAAATGAGCGGTATCGCAATCCAGAAGGATGGTAAGATCTATGCTTCCTATGACAATGGACAGAAGAGACTGTTAGGTCAGATCGCAGTTGCCAACTTCGCCAATGCGTCCGGTCTTTCCAAGGAGGGAGATAATCTTTATTCCGCAACACAGAACTCCGGTGACTTTAACGGGGTCGGTGAAGATATTACCGCAGGAGGCGGATATATGAATTCCGGCGTACTGGAAATGAGTAACGTTGACCTGTCCGCAGAATTTACCGAAATGATTACCACTCAGCGTGGTTTTCAGGCAAACAGCCGAATTATTACCGTATCGGATACACTGCTGGAAGAATTGACGAACCTGAAACGTTAATATGTAACTATTCAGAGCCATGCAAATTATGGCAACATGGACGTCGAATGCTTGCATTCGTAAGGACATTTGACATAATTTATATGGCGAAGTAACTACATGAGCAAAACATAAGCTGTGAAACAGCGGTTTTGCGAATGGAGTTCTGAATAGTTACAAGCCATATAACAAGATTTATATGGCGAATGTAGCTCTGAAGAGTTGCATTCGGATAATTAAAAGGGAAGCAGGAAGCTTCAAAATACATAAAGATGTAGGGGGACGTGTAAATTCTGCACGTTCCCTTAAGCAATTTCCCGGAGGTGAAGCATATGATTGAACTGACGAAAATGAGTGGTAGAAAAGTACTGGTAAATCCGGAACTCATTGAGCTTGTTGAAGAAACACCGGATACAGTCATTTTATTTACCACCGGCAGGAAAATAATTGTAAAAGAAAGTAGACAAGAGATCAAAAATCTTGTAAAATCGTATAGAAAGGATATTTTTGCAGATTAACGCAAAAAAGGTGATATAAAGTGGATTTGGCGTCAATTCTTGGCTTGGTGTTATGCTTTGCCATGTGTATATACGGAATCATCAGTAACGCAGGTGCAGAGAACTTTTATCGATACATAGATCCCCCGTCAGCAGTTATTACATTTGGTGGCGCTTTTTTTGCAATTATGGCATCCACATCCATGAAAGAGTATATAGCCGGATGGAAGAGCTTTATGCTTGTATTTAAGACACCGCCTAATGATGTGAAGCACATGATCCGTCAGATCATTGATCTGTCGAATGTAGCACGTAAGGAGGGACTTCTTTCGCTGGAAGAGGCTGCAGGAAATCTGGAAGACGAGTTCATGAAGAAGGGAATCCTTCTGATTGTGGACGGTACGGATCCGGATCTGGTACGAGGCATTCTGGAAACAGAGCTTGTCAGCATTGAAGAACGTCATAAGAGCAAAATTTCCTTCTGGGAAGACCTCGGTGCAATGGGACCTGCCTGGGGTATGATCGGTACACTGATCGGTCTGGTTAACATGCTTTATGAAATGGACGATCCGAGCAGTATCGGGCCTTCCATGGCAGTAGCGCTGATTACCACCTTATACGGCTCCATGCTGGCTAACTGGATATGTGCTCCGGTTGCAGGCAAATTAAAGTTAAACAATGCAAATGAAATCACGATGAAAGAAATTGCCATTGAAGGATTGCTTTCGATTCAGGCAGGCGAGAATCCGCGGGTCATTGAAGAAAAACTGAAATCCTTCCTGGCTCCGGCAGACCGTGCAGGTGATTCTGCCGAGGGAGGTGAAGAGGTTGGCTAAGAGAAAGCCGGAGGAACCGCCGAAGGGTGCGCCAGCGTGGCAGGCAACCTTCGCAGATCTGATGAACCTCCTGTTATGCTTCTTTGTTATGCTGTTTTCCATGTCTACGATGGATGCCCAGAAGTTTGAACTGATGGCGGCATCCTTTAATCAAACCTTCAGTATCTTTAGCGGAGGCGCTTCTGCTATTGGTGATGGCATGCTGATCAGTAACGGTGTGAGCCAGCTGAATGAGCTGGACGATTACCTTAACAGCACCGGCAAGAATCCTGAGGGGGAAGAAATGCCCAAGGAATTTGAAGAAGCCATGGAAATGGTAGACGAGGAGCAGCTGAAGCAGTCCGAAGAACTGGCAGGGAAGGTGGAAGAGGCTCTTATAGAAAAGAATCTGGATAAAGAGGTGGATATTGAATTCACTTCCCAGTATGTACAGCTCACGGTAAACGGAGCTCTACTTTTTGATTCGGGAAGCGTGGAATTAAAACAGGAATCTCTGTCCATGATGAATCAGCTCGGAATTATCTTACAGCGGTTTGCAGAAGGGACAATTGAAATAGAAGGACATACGGACAATGTTCCTATGTCCGGGGCGAAGTATTCCAACAACGATGAACTGAGTGCGGGACGTGCGCTATCCGTGTTCTATTATCTGAGAGATAATACTACGCTTGATATGAGTAAAGTGAAGCATTCAGGACGAGGCGAATATATTCCCATTGCGGACAACTCCACGCCGGAGGGACGAGCTATGAACCGTCGTGTGGAAATCCGGATTTATAATGCATTAAGCTCTTACAACTAAGAAAGGTGTTGACATCATGAAGAAAAATCTCGTTTCGGTCGCAATCCTGGTATTGCTGATCGTTAATATTGTTCTGACCTCAATTATGATGTTCAGTGTACTGAATACCAACAGAAAGACCGCAGCATTTGTTACGCAGGTAGCATCTGCCATTCAGTTGGAGCTTGGAACGGATGAGAAGGTTCAGGAAGAGGAAGCAATTACGATTGATGATATTGACACCTATACCATTGCGGATCTGGTTATCCAACTGAAGCCTTCTGTTATTACGGACAGCGACACAGAGACGACAAGCAAGGTTCATTATGTCAGTACCTCCGTGGTACTTTCCATGAATAAGAAAAACAGTGACTATAAAACCTATTCTGCGGATCTTGAGAACAAGGTGGATCTTATTAAGGGCGAGATCACGGAGGCGTTCAGCCAGTATACCATGGAAGAGGCTTCTGAGAATCCTCAGGCGGTAAAAGATGATATCCTGAACAGAATTCGTGCATTATATGGCTCTGATTTCATTTTCGATGTGACCTTAAGCAATCCTCTTTATCAATAATACGCCGCATATAGCTGCGTAAAGAAAGAAGGAGGTGAGATGCGGTGAGCGAGGTACTATCGCAGGATGAAATTGATAAGCTGCTTAATCAGCTGAGCACTGGCGAGCTCGATGTGGAGCAGATACAGGAATCAAAGGAAAAACAGATCAAAGACTATGACTTTAAACGTCCTGCCAAATTCTCAAAGGAGCACCTGAGAACATTAGAAATTATATATGAACATTATGGACGGCTGCTGTCAACGAATTTGCCAGTTTATCTGCGCAAGAATGTGCAGGCTACGGTAGCAAGCTCGGAAACGGTAACGTTCTCTGAATTTACAAATGCACTTTCCAATCCTGTTATTTTGGGAATTGTGGATTTCAAGCCTTTGACAGGTAATATTATTATAGAATTAGCCTCCAATCTCGGATTTGCCATGATTGATCGTATGCTTGGGGGACAGGGAGCACCTCTGGAGCGTAACCGTGACTTCTCTGAAATTGAAATGACCATTATCCGGAAGATGATGATTGTGTGCATGCAGCTGATGAGGGAGCCGTGGAAGAACGTGCTCGATATCATGCCGATGCTGGATCGGATTGAAACGAATGTCCAGTTCGCACAGGTCATCGCACCGAGTGACATGATTGCTATTGTGACGATGAATGTGAAGATCGGTGAGGTCGAAGGATTTATGAATATCTGTCTTCCGTTCTTTACGCTGGAAGACATCATTGACAAGCTGAATACAAAGTACTGG
The DNA here is from genome assembly GCA_963650485.1 of Bacteroidaceae bacterium. Taxonomy (GTDB): domain Bacteria; phylum Bacillota; class Clostridia; order Lachnospirales; family Lachnospiraceae; genus Suilimivivens. The sequence continues at coordinate 40,053 of CAVJLN010000006.1, read as the reverse complement.
TTCTCCACAATGCAGAAGGAAGATTCCGCAGATTATGAAGAGCATATTGAATTGCTCATCAAGAGAGTGGATGCCCCGATCCGGGCCGTTCTTGGAAAGAGCCAGGTATCCGTAAATGATTTCCTTGGTTTACAGTGCGGTGACATCATCCGGCTGGATACCAGTGTGAATTCCGAAATGTCAGTCTATGTAGGAAATATCCGCAAATTTACAGCATTGCCCGGTTCGAGTCAGGACAAATATGCTGTCCGGATAACATCAGTAATCAGAGAGGGGGAGTAAGGCATGGACGGAATGCTGACGCAAGATGAAATAAATGCACTACTCAACGGAATGGATTTGTCCGGCGGCAGTAATGATACATCGGCGGTCACAGCGAGCACAGCTCCGGCATCCGATGATGATGCACTGAACGATGTAGAGCGTGATGCGATTGGCGAGATTGCCAATATCAGCATGGGATCTTCTGCCACAACGTTATATTCACTGGTCAATCACAGAGTTAATATTACAACGCCGGTAGTTACCATGGCAACATGGGCTACGGTTGTTGAAGATTATCAGAGACCATGTGTTTTTATTAAAATCAGATATACAGCGGGTCTGGACGGTGCCAACATTATGGTACTGAAGGAACATGATGTAAAGGTTATCGCAGATCTGATGATGGGCGGTGATGGAACCAATACCGATGGGGAACTTGGAGAACTTCACTTAAGTGCCATTTCAGAAGCGATGAATCAGATGATGGGATCTGCTGCGACGTCACTTTCCACAATGCTTGGAAAAGTAATTGATATCAGTCCCCCGGAAGCAAGTCTCTTAAATCTGGAAGAATTTGAAAACGGGGAAGCGATTGAAGGATTCCTAGCAGGAAACTTTGTGAAAATTTCTTTCCGAATGCAAATTGATGATCTGGTAGACAGTACGATTATGCAGCTCTATCCGGTATCCTTTGCGAGAAGCCTGTATGAAACCTTCGTAGCATCAAGCTCGGGAGATTCCGAATCTGGTCCGGCATCTGTAAGCGAACCTGCACCTGCTCCGGCATCCGATCCGGAACCGTATGTTCCGCCGACAGCAAACATGACTCCGAACCAGAATATGGCTCCGTACGGTATGGATATGAACCAGATGAACATGAGCATGAATCAGATGGGTATGGGAATGCCGCAGATGAACATGGGCATGAATCAGATGGGCATGGGAATACCGCAGATGAACATGGGTATGAACCAGATGAATATGGGAATGCCACAGATGAATGCACAGCCTATGAATGTACAGCCTGCACAGTTCCAGAACTTTGACAATGCCACAGCAGCTATTTCAGGACAGGAAAACATCGGTCTGATCAAAGATGTTCCGTTGGAAGTTACGGTTGAGCTTGGCAGAACCAAAAAGTCGATCGCAGAAATTCTGGATTTCGCACCGGGAACAATTATTGAGCTTGACAAAATTGCCGGAGAGCCGATTGATGTGCTTGTAAACGGCAAGTATGTAGCGAAAGGTGAAGTGGTTGTAATTGAAGAGAGCTTTGGTGTCCGGGTAACCGAGATAATTAACTAGAAATAGGAGAAAAATTATGGCAAAGAATATTTTAATCGTTGATGACGCAGCGTTTATGAGAATGATGATCAAGGACATTCTCACCAAGAATGGATACAATGTTGCAGGAGAAGCTGAAAACGGATTAAAGGCAGTCGAAAAGTACAATGAATTAAAACCGGATCTGGTATTGATGGATATCACCATGCCGGAGCTTGACGGAATCGGTGCTTTAAAGAGAATCAAGGAAGCAGATCCCAACGCCCGTGTAATTATGTGTTCCGCAATGGGACAGCAGGCGATGGTTATCGAATCCATTCAGGCAGGAGCAAGGGACTTTATCGTAAAACCGTTCCAAGCAGATCGTGTATTGGAAGCCGTTAAGAAAGTAGTTGGTTAATTATGCTCCTTGCAATTACATCAAGGACTGACAGTTATCTCCAGTTTCTGACCGTCTTACTGTTGTTTGTGTTTGTTCTGGTGATTACTTATTTCACAACACGCTGGATCGCGAAATACCAGAAGGTGAAGGGCAATGGAAACAATCTGGAGGTGATCGAAACCTGCAGAATTACTTCTAATAAGTATCTGCAGATTGTGCGTGCCGGGACGAAGTATGTCCTGATCGCCATTGGCAAGGATGAAGTACATATGCTGACCGAGTTGTCGGAAGAGGAGCTGGTGCTCACAACGGATCATGGACAGCAGCAGATGGATTTTTCCAAAGTGTTTGCCAGTGTAAAGAATCTGGGGAAAAAAGAGAAAGAATAAATGATGCACTTTATGAAAAAGATCATAAACTTCGTATGCCTGCTGATGACGGTAGGCATATTGTGTATTATCCCACAGTTTTCCGTACAGGCCTCTTATACATCGACGGGGCTTACCGGAGAGACTACGGAGAGTACCACAAGAGAGGATCCCGGAACGTCTGAGGATCAGAGTGATTTATCGCAACTGAATATCGGCAATACCTTTACCATTACCAGTAATGATGGCAATGGACAGATTAATGGGACTCTAAGGATCCTGATTACACTGACGCTGATCGCACTGGCGCCGACACTGCTGATCATGCTCACTTCTTTTACCAGAATTCTCATTGTGTTACATTTTACCAGGGCAGCGCTTAACACCCAAACAGCACCTCCGAACCAGGTGTTGATTGGGTTAGCTTTGTTTTTAACCTTTTTCGTGATGCGTCCGACGATTAACACAATTTATACGGAGGCATTGGTTCCGTTTGAAAACGGAGAGATCACGCAGGAGGAATTTTTCACAGAAGGCTTACAGCCTTTACGGGAATTCATGTATGGACAGACGCAGAAGAAGGATGTAACACTGTTCTTTGAGATCAGCGGAGAAGACTGGGACGGAACGCTGGATGGCATTCCGACGGAAATTCTGATTCCGAGCTTTATCATCAGTGAACTTAGGACCGCCTTTATCATTGGCTTCTATATTTATATTCCGTTTATTGTCATTGATATGGTTGTGGCATCGACCCTGATGGGTATGGGTATGATGATGCTGCCGCCGACAACGATTTCCATGCCGTTTAAGATTCTGCTGTTTATTCTGGCAGATGGCTGGAGTCTGATTATTGGAAACCTGATTAAAACCTTTTATTAGGAGGAATAAATAAATGGGGATTGAAGAGGTAACCGCCGTTTCGAGTGAGGCGCTTTATCTGGTCATTAAGGTTGCAGCGCCGGTATTGCTTGTTTCATTGATTGTCGGTCTGATTATCAGTATTTTTCAGACGGTCACATCCATTCAGGAGCAGACACTGACCTTTGTTCCGAAAATCATTGCAGTTTTTCTTGCTCTGATTGTACTTGGCCACTGGATGCTGAATGAAATGGTACAGTTTACGATCCGTTTGTGGTCTGATTTTCCCTTATACATCAGGTAGCTTATGATCAATTATGATTTTACTTACAATGAATTGCTGTATTTCCTGCTGATTTTTGTACGGGTGGCAAGCTTTGTTTTTATTGCGCCGTTTTTCAGTATGGGAAATACACCGGCAAGAATCCGCGCCGGACTGAGCTTTTTTATTACACTGCTTCTGTATCACACCCTGCCGGAAACCGAGATTGTCTATAACGGACTTCTGGAATATACGGTGATCGTGATGAAAGAGGTTGTTACGGGGCTTCTGCTGGGCTTCGGAACGAATTTCTGCACCTCGATTATGGCCTTTGCCGGTCAGATCGTGGATATGGATATCGGATTGTCCATGGCGAATATGTTTGATCCGACAACGAAGCAGCAGACATCCATATCGGGTGTTATTTATAATTACATGATTATGTTGATGCTGATTATTTCAGGAATGTACCGTTATTTGTTATCGGCGTTCGTAGAAGCTTATACGCTGATTCCGATTAACGGAGCCGTATTCCGTTTCAATAAAATGCTGACCAGCTTTATCAGCTTTATGACCGATTTTATGATTATTGGATTTCGGATCTGTCTGCCGGTTTTCGTTGTGATGGTTCTGTTAAATGCGATTCTCGGCGTACTGGCGAAGATATCCCCGCAGCTGAATATGTTTGCGGTTGGTATCCAGTTAAAGCTTCTGGTCGGTCTTGCGGTATTATTTTTATCCATGACCATGCTGCCGGATGCAGCAAGCTTTGTTTTTGACCAGATGAAGAAGGTTATGGTGAGCTTTGTAGAGGCAATGAGTTAGGAGGATTGGTCCTGGTGTTGGATTATCAGCTTCAGTTCTTTGCCAAGGATGGTCCTGGTGGAGAGAAAACCGAGCAGCCGACTTCCAAGAAGCTGGAGGATGCCCGGAAGGAAGGACAGGTTGCCAAGAGTAAAGAGGTTGCGAATGCAGCCGGAATTCTGGCAATGTTTCTGATCGTCCGGTTTTATGCTGGGTCGCTGGGAGAGAGCTTCGTGAACTATTTCCAGGGAATCTATAATGCAATTCCGGATGCAATTCAGATGTTTGACAGTGCTGTTCCGTTTGCAACGATTTCCGTGATCCTGCGTCAAATGATTCTGCAGATGGTGATTATGATGGGACCGGTTTTGCTGATTGCTGTTGTGATTGCATTTGTCTGTGATGTGGTGCAGGTCAAATGGAAGGTCACGGGGAAACCGTTACAGCCAAAATTCAGTAAACTAAACCCAGTAAAGGGCTTTGGCAGAATTTTTTCGAAGAATTCCCTGGTGGAATTGTTGAAATCCATTGCCAAGATCGGCGTGATCGGCTATGTCGCGTTTTCAGAGACTCAGAAATATGCATCCGATCTGTATTTATTGTATGACATCGGTCTGTATCAGGCCATCGGTCTTGCGGGAGACATTCTGTTTTCGATAGGGATCAGGGTGGCGGCTGCCTATGTGGTCATTGCACTGCTTGACTTTGCCTACCAGAAATGGAAGTTCAAACAGGATATGATGATGACCAAGCAGGAAGTCAGGGATGAATATAAGAATCAGGAAGGGGATCCGCAGATTAAGGGAAAGCAGAGACAGCGTATGCGTGAGGCATCCCAGCGCAGAATGATGCAGCAGCTTCCGGAAGCGGACGTTGTCATCACGAACCCGACACATTTTGCGGTAGCAATTAAATATGACCCGGACAAGTACGATGCCCCTTATGTGCTTGCGAAGGGCGAAGACTATCTGGCACAGAAGATCAAAGAGATTGCAAGGGAACATGATGTTGAAATTGTAGAAAATAAGCCATTGGCACGTATGCTTTATGCCAATGTGGATATCGGAGGGCTGGTGCCTCCGGAGCTTTATCAGGCGGTAGCGGAAGTGCTTGCTTTCGTATATCACCTGAAAGGGAAAGTATAAAGACTGAAAAGACCGAAGACGACAGGAAAGGAGAGCGGACATGAAAAAGGCAGACGTTGGCGTGGCAGCATATATCGTAGCGGCCTTTGTAATGCTGATTGTACCCATTCCAAGCTGGCTTCTGGATGTTCTGCTTGCATGTAATATTGCAATTGCATTTACGATTCTGTTTACTACGATGTTCTCCAAGGAAGTACTGGATATGTCGTTCTTCCCGACCATTCTGTTATTCACCACGATTTTTCGTATCGCTCTGAATGTATCCTCGACCCGTCTGATCCTGACGACCGGTGATCCCGGACAGGTGGTAGCGACCTTCGGAAGCTTCGTCGGTGGCGGCGATCTGATTGTCGGTGCAATTGTTTTCCTGATTTTGCTGATTGTGCAGTTCATGGTGATCAACAAAGGATCTGAACGTGTGGCTGAAGTAACGGCACGATTCACTCTGGATGCAATGCCCGGTAAACAGATGGCGATCGATGCAGACTTAAATACCGGAGCAATTAACGATGCCGAAGCAAAGAGGCGGAGAGATAAGATTCAGGAAGAAGCAAGCTTCTTTGGTTCCATGGATGGTGCGGTAAAGTATGTAAAGGGTGATGCAGTGGCAGGTCTTATTATTACTGCAATCAATGTCATCGGTGGTATTGCCATGGGTGTCCTGCGGCAGAACATGGACATTACTGCAGCACTGAATAAGTATGTTATTCTGACAATCGGTGATGGACTGGTGAGCCAGATCCCGTCCCTTCTGACCTCACTTTCCACAGGTATTCTGGTTACGAAGGGATCGAAGGATGCAGACTTTGGTACGGTGCTGATCGGACAGTTGTTCGGTGTGCCGAGAGCTCTGTATCTGGTAGGTGCGATTATTGCAGGACTCGGTATTGTGACACCGCTGCCTACGGTGGTTTTCTTAGGACTGGGTCTTGTTTTTGTGGTGACGGGACGTGTGATTGAGGGAACGATTGAGACGGCACAGATTGAAAATGAAGTCGATATGGAGGAAGCCACCGCCGAAGAGATCCGGCAGCCGGAGAATGTGAACAGTCTCCTGCAGGTGGATCCGATCGAATTGGAATTTGGTTACGGAATCATTCCGTTAGCGGATGTGAATCAGGGTGGTGACCTGCTTGACCGTGTGGTTATGATCCGAAGACAGATTGCACTGGAATTAGGTACGGTAGTGCCGATCATTCGACTGCGTGATAACATCCAGTTAAATCCGAACCAGTATATTATTAAGATTAAAGGTATTCAGGTGAGCGAGGGTGAAATCCTGTTTGATCACTATATGGCAATGAATCCGGGCTATGTGGAGGAAGAGATTACAGGTATCCCGACGTTTGAACCGTCCTTCCATCTGCCGGCCATCTGGATTACGGAAGGACAGCGGGAACGGGCTGAGAGCCTTGGATATACCGTAGTAGATCCGCCATCCATTATCGCAACCCATTTGACGGAGATTATCCGTCAGCATATTTCCGAGCTGTTAACCAGACAGGATGTACAGAATCTGGTTAACAACTTAAAGGAAACCAATCCTTCGCTGGTCGACGAACTGATTCCGAAGCTTCTTGGACTTGGCGAGGTACAGAAGGTATTACAGAACCTGCTTAAAGAAGGAATCTCCATCCGTGATCTCCTGACCATCTTTGAGACGCTGGCAGATTATGCATCGTCGACAAGAGATACGGATATTTTAACCGAGTATGTACGTCAGAGTCTGAAACGAGCCATTTCCAATAAGTTTTTCCCACCGAATGAGACAACGAGCGTGGTAACGCTTGATCCGAAGATCGAGCAGGAAATTATGGCAAGCGTGAAGCAGACCGAGAACGGAGCTTATCTGACGCTGGATCCGGAACGAACGAAAGCCATCATCAAATCAGTGGAAACAGAGATCGCAAAGCTGGAAAATCTGGGAAAGAATCCCATTATTATCACGTCTCCGATTGTGCGTATGTACTTTAAGCGCCTGACGGAGGATTACATGAAGGATTTAATTGTAGTATCCTATAATGAAGTGGAAAATAATGTAGAATTACAGTCTGTAGGAATGGTGACGGCATGATAATCAAGAAATTTCAAGGAAAAACAGAAGCGGAAGCAGTAGAAATTGCGAAGAAGGAATTAGGAAACGGCATTGTCATTATGAATGTCCGGAATGTGAAGAAGAAGGGCTTGTTCCGTTTCCTGAAGCCCCAGATGATTGAAGTGACGGTGGCGCTTGAGGAAGAACCAGTGAGACCGAACGCAGTGACGGAAAAGGATCTGAATCTGACGGATGCCATTGCCAATATCCGATCAGTCAGTGAAAGATCCCTGCGGCAGGAAGCAGCAGAGAAAAAGGAACAGGGGAATCCGGAAGAAAAGCGCGCGGACAGCGCAGCGATTGAAGAAAAGCTCGACAGCCTGCATTTTCTCCTTGAGCAGCAGATGCAAAAGCCCGAAGAGAATAGGCTTGAGGACAAGGCAGAGACTGCCGAAGAAGAGCCTCCGAGTGAAATGGAGCAGTTTATGAAGCTGCTTTATAATACGATGCTGGAAAATGAAGTCAATGAAAAGTATGCCAACCAGATCATTGATGAAATCGAAAAATCCAACAAACCGAACATGCCGTTTGACTATGCACTTTCGAATGTTTATCAGAAGATGATCCTGAAGTTCGGAAAGCCGGCCGGCATCACTCCGGCAGCCCAGGGACCGAAGATGGTATTCTTTATCGGGCCTACCGGTGTTGGAAAGACTACAACAATTGCCAAAATCGCTTCACGCTTCTGCGTGGATGGGGGCAAGAAGGTCGCACTGCTTACCGCAGATACTTACCGTATTGCGGCAGCCGAACAGCTACGGACTTATGCGAATATCTTAGAGGTTCCGTCCCGGATTATTTATTCCGCTGAGGAAATCAGTCAGGCGATGCGGGACTTTAAGGATTATGACTATATTTTAGTGGATACGGCAGGACATTCCTACCAGAATGCCGAGCAGAAGGAAGTGATGAAGGAACTGATTCATTCCGTAGACGGTTCTGTTGAAAAAGAGGTATTTCTGGTATTGAGTGTAACCACGAAGTACCGGGATCTGTTACGTATTGCGGATGCTTATTCGGATATGACGGATTACAAGCTGATCTTCACGAAACTGGACGAGACTACAACGCTTGGAAATCTGTTGAACTTAAAGCTTTATACCGGTGCGCCGCTGTCCTATGTGACCTGCGGACAGAATGTGCCGGATGATATCGAAGACTTTAATCCGCAGAAGACCGTGAAAAGGCTGCTTGGAGGAAAGCAGAGTTAAGTACAAAAGATCGGGGACAAGAAATGGATCAGGCAGAACAGTTAAGAAATATTATTAAGGCGGGCAATGTAAGACGCAGCAGGCCGTTAGCAAGGGTAATTACCGTTACGAGCGGCAAGGGCGGTGTCGGGAAATCCAATACTGCGATTAATCTGGCAATACAGTTCCGGAAGATGGGAAAGAAGGTTGTGATTCTGGATGCAGATTTTGGACTTGCCAATATTGAGATTATGTTTGGGGCAGTACCGAAGCACAATCTCAGAGATCTGATTTACGAAGGAAAAAACATCAAAGACATCATTACCTGGGGACCGATGGAGGTAGGCTTTATCTCCGGAGGATCCGGGATTGCGGCACTCTCCAATCTGGGAAAAGATTATCTGATCTATATCATCCAGAATCTTTCCGAGCTGGATGCCATTGCAGATGTCATTATTGTAGATACCGGAGCAGGAATTTCGGATGCTGTGCTGGAATTCCTTGTTGCAAGCGGAGAAATCCTTCTGGTAACGACACCGGAACCGACATCCATTACCGATTCCTATTCGTTATTAAAGGCACTGAACGGACATCCGCGGTTTGAGAGGGATAGCACCCAGATCCGGATGATTGCTAACTGTGTTGAATCGGCAAGCGAAGGGGAAGCATTGTTCCAGAAGCTTAATGTGGTGGTAAACCGCTATCTGAAGCTTCCCATTACCTATTTAGGAGCCGTGCCGCAGGATCCGCATCTGGCAAAGGCTGTGATGCAGCAGCTTCCGGTTTCCTTACAGAATCCACAGGCTAAGTCTGCACAGGCCTATGAAGAAATCGCAGCGAGGCTGATGAAACAGGGAGAGGGACAAAGTACGCAGAAACGTGGTGTTGCTGCATTCTTTTCGCATATCTTAGGAAAGAGAAACAACAGTTAGAGGGGGAGCAAAATGCTGTCAAAATACGTGAAGCCCGGAAACAAGGTAGAAATTCAGGCAGTAGAACGGGTGAAGTTTGCAGATGAAGGGGAAAAGAAAAAGGTTTATACCAGTTTGGTCAATGATATTCTGTCGGATGACCAGCTGGAAATCCTGATGCCGATGGAAAAGTCAAAGCTCATTTTACTTCCGGTGAATGCGGAGTATGATGTGTATTTTTATACCGAATCCGGACTTTACCAGTGCTTTGTAAAGGTCATAGACCGTTACAAACAGAATAACCAGTTTATTCTTCTTCTGGAGCTTACCAGCAACCTGCGGAAATTCCAACGGAGGGAATATTATCGTCTGGGCTGTGCACTTGAGATGAGTGCGCGTCCCTTAGAGAAGGAAGAAGTCAAGGCTGTTGAGAACAATGATAAGTATCTGGTGCCCGGGCTTCCGCTTAAAAGAAGTGTTATTGTGGATATCAGCGGAGGTGGAATCCGGTTCGTCGGGGACTACTGTTATGAGCCGGACAGTCTGATCTGCTGCAAATATAATCTGGCAACCGATGGAAAGAGCAAGGAATATACGCTGATTTCCAAGATCCTGATGGTAAGGGAGCTGCCTGACCGTCCGGGACTTTATGAACATCGTGCCCAGTACATTCATATTGATACGGCAGAAAGAGAAGAAATTATCCGTTTTATTTTTGAAGAAGAACGTAAACATAGAAAACGTGAAAAAGGAATCTGAATTGATTACTTTGCACTCATGTGAAGAGTAAGGTGTGGTATACTACATCTAAGAGAATCCGGAGAAATCCGGTGATACCGTAAAGGCAGAGCACATGTGAAAGGAAGGAATTATGATTAGAACGGATTCCGCAGGCAAAGTTGTTGCCATTGCCAGCTCTACCGGAGGCCCGAAGGCGTTACAGAAGCTTATTCCGTTACTGCCGAAGGAACTGAATGCACCGGTACTGGTTGTGCAGCATATGCCCGCAGGCTTTACAGAAGCACTGGCATCGAGGTTAAATGACCTGAGTAAAGTAACCGTGAAGGAAGCTCGAGAAGGTGACATTCTTCAGAAAGGATATGTATATCTGGCAAGAGGCGGCCGGCACATGAATGTGGTTCGCTGTTTACGGGGACACATGATTCACTACACGGATGAACCGCCCAGAGAAGGCGTAAGGCCATGTGCCAATTATATGTATGAATCACTGGCCGACAGTGCATATGATCAGGTCGTGTGTGCGGTACTGACTGGTATGGGAGCCGATGGCACAGCAGGTATTATTGCCTTAAAACAAAAGAAGAAAGTACTTATTCTTGCACAGGATGAAGACAGCTGTACCGTTTATGGAATGCCAAGGAGTATTATCAAGAGCGAGCTGGCACCGGCGGGAATGCCGCTTGACCGGATCGCGCAGGAAATTATGAAAAACGTGGGGGTATGTTAAGATGGATGTAAGTCAATATTTGGAAATCTTCCTGGATGAAACCAGGGAACATCTTGAGAGTCTGAATACACAGATTCTGAAACTGGAACAGGAGCCCGAGGATACGGATACGATCAATGAGATCTTCCGTGCAGCGCATTCTTTAAAGGGAATGGCAGGTACCATGGGATATAAGAGAATGCAGACCCTGACCCATGATATGGAAAATGTTTTCTCCGAGATCCGTAACGGCACATTGAAGGTGTCTGCAAACATGACGGATACCTTATTCCAGTGTCTGGATGCACTGGAAGAGTATACCGATAATATTAAGGAAACTGCAGATGAAGGAACGAACGATAACCAGCCGCTTATCGAGATACTGAACAGCTTCTTAAAGGGTAACGATGCCGCTGCGAAGGAAGAAAAGAAAAAAACTCCTGCAGCAGCGGAAGCAGAGAAGAAAGCAGCCGCATGCGGCGAAGAAAAGTGGAAGGACATTGAGCTTACCGACGAGCAGAAGCATGTATTCCGTACCGCAAAGGAGCAGGGAAAGAATGTATTTGGCATGACCGTTTATGTCCATGAGAACTGTCTGCTTAAGGCAGCCAGAGCATTCCTGGTATACAAGGCCGTAGAAGAGAGAGCAGAGATCATTGTCTGCAGCCCTTCTGCACAGGATATTGAGGATGAGAAGTTCGATCTGGATTTCAGCTTGATCGTGGTAACCGATGCTTCCTTGGATGAAATTCTTCATGCTGCAAGAAATGTATCCGAAATCGAAAAGGTTGTTGGATCAGAACTGGTGCTTAAGGATGACGAGGCTTTGAAGGGAGAAGAAACCGCAGTTTCTACAGAGACTGCAGCAGAAAGCAGGCCCGCACAGAAGGCCGCAGCCGCAGCGCCTGCCAAGAATGACAAGAAGCCGGTCGGCAAACCGGTTGTAAACCGTACTGTCCGTGTTGATATTGAAAAACTGGATGTTTTAATGAACCTGGTGAGCGAGCTGATCATTGCAAAGAACTCCCTCGTATCCGCATCCAGCGTAGAAGGTGTGAACAGCACAACCTTTAATGAACAGATTGAATATCTTGAGAGCGTAACCACGAATCTTCACGAATCGGTAATGAAGGTCCGGATGGTTCCTATCGAAAGCGTCGTAAGCAAGTTCCCGAGAATGATCCGTGATCTGTCAAAGAAGCTAGACAAGAAGATGGAGCTGTATATGTCCGGTGAGGAAACCGAACTGGATCGTACCGTGGTAGACGAAATCGGCGATCCTCTGATGCACTTACTTCGTAATTCCGCCGATCATGGTCTGGAATCCGCAGAGGTTCGTGCACAGCGTGGCAAGCCGGAGGTTGGGTCCATTTTCCTTGATGCATACCAGGATGGTAATAACGTTGTCATTGAGGTTCGGGATGATGGTAACGGTATTGATGTGGAAAACGTTAAAAAGACAGCTATCGAGCGTGGCGTGATTACTCCGGAGCAGGGCGATAACATGAGCGAGAAGGATATCATCAACCTTCTGTTCCATGCCGGATTCTCTACCGCAAAGAAGATCTCCGATGTGTCCGGAAGAGGTGTTGGTCTTGACGTTGTAAAGTCGAAGATCGAATCCTTAAGCGGTGAAGTAGAAGTAAAGAGCAAGCTTGGCGAAGGAAGCACCTGGATTATCCGTCTGCCTCTGACCCTTGCAATTATTCAGGCATTGATGGTAACGGTTGGCGGAGAGAAATATGCGATTTCTCTTGGCAACATCCAGACCATTGAAGATATTAAGCCGGAAGAAATCAAACTGGTACAGAACAGTGAAGTAATCAACTTAAGAGGAACCGTCATTCCGCTTATCCGCCTGAGCAACGTTCTCGAGATCGAAAGCCTAAAGAAACCGGAGGAGAACATGGTGGTTGTCATTGTAAAGAAGGGAGAGAGGCTGGCCGGTCTTGTGGTAGACGAGCTTATGGGACAGCAGGAAATTGTGATCAAGTCACTCGGCAAATACATCAACAAGTGTAAGTTTATCAGCGGCGCAACCATTTTAGGCGATGGCGAAATCGCATTGATTCTTGATGCAAATGCACTGTTTTAGGAATGGGGGAGAGAATCATGGACGAATTAAGAGTAAACAATGAAGTAAAAACAGAGGGCGACAGCGTCCAGTACATCGTAATCAGGCTGGGAGCCGAGCAGTACGGAATTGATATCAAATATGTGGACAATATCGTAAGAATGCAGCATATTACCAGAGTTCCCAAGGTTGCCGGCTATTTAAAGGGCGTGATCAATCTTCGTGGAGAGGTCATCCCGGTTATGAATCTGCGACTGAAAATGGGACTTCCGGAACAGGAGGCAACGAAGGCAACCAGAATTATCATTCTGAAGCTGGAGCAGCATGGAACCATCGGTTTTATCGTGGACGAGGTTCGCGAGGTAGTAACCTTATCCCCGGATCAGATTGATAAGGTCACCTATGATGTAAATGAAGAGAAGCCGAATTTCGTATCCGGTATCGGTAAGTATGAGAATGATCTGATTTCCCTGCTTGACCTGAATGTAGTTGCTTCGGAACGATAACAGAAATTGAAACCATAATGAAATGATACGTAATAGGAGGAACCATGAAGGACCTTAGTATGGAACAGATAACACAGCAGTATTTAGATGTGTTAAAGGAATTGGGAAATATTGGTGCGGGAAATGCAACAACCGCACTGGCACAATTGATTAACTGCAAGGTAGACATGAAGGTTCCACAGGTACGTCTGCTCAATTTCAATGAACTTGGAACGATGCTCGGCGGCGAGGAAAACATTCTTGTGAGCATTTATCTTCAGGTAGAAGGCGATGTGGAAGGAAGCATGATGTTCGTCCTTTCCGAGGAGTCCGCACTGCATCTGGTCAATAAGTTAATGAGCGGCATGCTTGGTGTTCCGGAGAAGCCCATTGAGGAATGCTGTTTCGGTGAAATGGAATGTTCCGCAATGAAGGAAGTGGGAAATATCATTACAGGTGCTTATCTGAATGCCTTATCTTCCTTAACCAATATGAAGATTTTTCCATCGGTACCGCAGCTTGGTATTGATATGGCGGGGGCAATATTGAGTGTTCCGGCAGCGGAATTTGGAGTAATCGGAGACAATATTTTACTGATTCAGACACAGTTCTCCGACGATATTGAGCTGGATGGCTATTTTATACTGATTCCGGATGTGGAATCATATGAGAGAATACTTTCTTCATTGGGAGTTATGTAAAATGAGCGAATTAATTAAGGTCGGTATGGCTGACTGGAAGGTCTGTTCCGGTCAGAATGGGGTAACCACACTGGGACTGGGCTCCTGCGTTGGAATTGCAGTCCGCGATCCGGGGACAGGCATTGGAGGACTTGCTCACATCATGCTCCCGGACAGTACGGAGATCCGGAACAATGAAAACAGATTCAAGTTTGCAGATACCGGGATCACAGATATGGTAGCCGAGATGGTGAAGCTGGGAGCTGTGCGGTGTCGTATGGTTGCCAAGATTGCAGGCGGCGCGCAGATGTTTGCTTACGGAGGCACTAGGAGCGATATGATCCGTGTGGGAGAGCGTAATGTAATTGCAAGTAAGAAGAAGCTTGAGGAATTGAAGATACCGCTTCTTGCCGAAGACACTGGGGATACCTATGGACGAACGGTAATCTTTTATCCGGCAACCGGTGTGTTCACCATTCGGGCGGTAGGAAAACCGGAGAAGAATATATGAGAAAGATAAAACTCCTTGCTCCTTTTTTAATGTTGCTTTCCGGCCTGATTGCAAGTGTTATGATGTTTTATTACCGCTATGAGAAAGAACAGCTCCTGTTGATTCTCGTACTGGTAATGCTTCTGTTTTATGCAGCAGGAGCCTTTATTCAGAAAAAGGTCAATCAGTTCATACAGAAGTACGAAGAGGAAGAAGAACAGAGAAAGGCGCAAGAGGGAGAAGTGATTGAGAAGGAAGCTGTGGAGGATGACAGCGCCACAGCAGAAAAGAAAGAAACACATTCTGATTCGAAACAGGATACAGAATAAAATAAAATGCATTGGAGGAGGCTATGGACGAGGCATATAAGAATAAGCTTTGGAACGAATATGCAACAACAAAATCGTCGGAAGTCAGAGCACAACTGATTCTCGAGTATGCACCTCTTGTAAAGCTGGTTGCAGGACGTTTAAGTATGTATCTTGGCTATAATGTGGAATATGATGATTTGGTAAGTTACGGAATCTTCGGACTGATTGATGCGATTGATAAGTTCGACAGTATGAAGGAAGTAAAGTTTGAAACTTATGCAAGCCTGCGGATCCGCGGGTCGATTCTGGATCAGATCCGGAAGATGGACTGGATTCCGAGAACGATCCGGCAGAAGCAGAAGAAGATTGACGCAGCAATGAAGGAAATCGAAACGGCAACGGGAAGGACCGCGACCGATGAAGAAGTTGCGCAGAAGCTGGAAATCAGTACAGATGATTTCGCAGAATGGCAGTCTCAGATGAAGATTACCGGGGTGGTTTCTTTAAATGAGTTTATGGAGTCCGGAAGTGAGATCCCGGCGGAACAGCATAACCAGCACCGGTTCGAGGAACCGGAGGAGGTCATTGAGAAGGGGGAACTCAAGGAAGTACTTGGACAGGCATTGGAGCTTCTCACCGAGAAGGAGAAGAAGGTCATTCTTTTATATTATTATGAAGATCTGACGCTTAAGGAGATCAGTAATGTTCTGGAGGTCTCGGAGTCCAGAGTTTCCCAGTTACATACGCATGCGCTACAGAAAATGAAGGTCAGGATGGGGAACTATATGGGGGTATTCACAGCGTGAGAAATGGATATTTTCAGATTGGATGTACCGGGGCCGGTACGGTTGTCAAGCTTGTTAAGCCTGTAGACGGCGGCAACGAGGTTACTGCAAAGGAAATCGCAGAGTATTTGTCCGGTCATAGGATTATGTATGACACCGGACTTTTAACTAAAGGAATTCAGACTGCGGCTTCGGCGGCAAACAATGAATTCCTGTTTTTGGTAAATAAGGACATCACGCCGGAGATCCGGGAGAGTTATGTTCTTACGATCCGTCCGGACAGAATGCTTGCAAGTGCCCGGTTTTATCCACCATCCATGAAGGGAGAGCGCATGACGGCGCAGGAATTTCTCATGGATTTGAAGGCGAAGGGAATTGCGTTCGGCATTAAGAAAAAGGAAATCGAGGCGTTCTTTGCAAAGCCAGGATATTGTACAGATTTTATTGTTGCAATGGGGATTCCGGCAAGAAACGGATGTGATGCACGCATTAAATATTTCTTTAATACGGATCTTCATGCGAAGCCGACCTTAAGTGAGGATGGAAGCGTGGATTTCTTCCATCTGAATACGATCTGCCACTGTAAGAAGGGCGAAGTGCTCGCCAGACTTTATCCGGAGGATCCGGGAGAGAATGGCATCACCATTTACGGGGAAAGCGTGAAGCCCAGAGAAGTAAAGCGGAAGCATCTGGGATTCGGACGCAACATTACCCTGTCTCCGGACGGGCTGCAGATCACTTCGGATGTGGACGGACACGTAACACTGGTAGAGGGCAAAGTATTTGTTTCCGATGTTCTGGAAGTGGAAAATGTGGACACCTCTACCGGAGATATTGAATATGAGGGCAGTGTCCGGGTAAACGGCAATGTCTTAACCAATTTTTCCATCAAAGCCAAGGGCAATGTAGAGGTCCGGGGTGTCGTGGAAGGTGCACGTATTGAGGCTGGTGGAGATATTATTATTGCCCGCGGCATGAACGGCATGGGAAGAGGAACGCTTGCTGCGAACGGCAACGTGGTAGCGAAGTTCTTAGAGAATGCGACCGTGAGTGCGAAGGGATATGTTTCGACCGAGTCCATTCTGCACAGCCGGGTGATGGCAGGTACGGAAATCAATGTTACAGGACGAAAGGGATTTATCACCGGCGGACGGGTGAGCGCGACCAATGCGGTTCGTGTGAAAACGCTGGGATCCCCGATGGGGGCCGATACCATTGTAGAGGTCGGAGCCGATCCGTCTGTGAAGTTAAGAATACAGGAATTACAGAAATTAGTAATGGAACATAAAAAAGCAATCGAGATCAGTCATCCGGTACTGACCGCAAATATGCAGAAACTCCAGCAGGGCGTGAAATTAACGCCCGACCAGATGAAGTCTTTTCAGGAAATACTGCAGGAGGAAAATCGCAGAAAGCAGGAAATGGAACAGTACTTACAGGAAATGGAAGGCCTGCAGGTAATTCTGGATGAAAGCTCGAATGCCGGGGTAGAGGTAAGCGGAGAGGTCTTTGCCGGAACAAGGATCTGTATCGGTGACGTCTCCATGGTGGTAAAGAACTCTATGAAGTTCTGCAAGTTTGTGAAGCAGCAGGGCGATGTGAGGATGACTGCTTTATAAAAAACCGGATCGAGGTGACAGAGATGACTATCAGTCGTGTGGAGCTCCAGGGACAGGTAACACGCGCCCAGGATTTTACCAATATCAAACAGAATGAAGATCACAAGGGAATGATTGACCAGTCGAACTTCCAAAGTCAGACGCAGCAGAAGGTCGAGCACAGGATGCATCAGGTCAATAAGAGTGATCAGGCCGAAAACAGACAGAAGAAATTCGATGCCAGGGAGCAGGGAAACGGAACCTATGCAGGAGACGGGGGACAGCACCGGAGGCATCATAATACAGAGAAAGACGGCAAAGTTTTTGTGAAAGGACAGGGCAGCTTCGACATTCGGGTATAGCGGCTGTGAGGAAAAGAAATGTCAGTATTAGAAATTGTATTACTTATCATGGGAATTGTGATTTTTATCGGAAGCTTTCTGATTCCGGAAGGGAAAATCCGCTCCGGGAGGGATGAGGCGGCGATGGATGAAAAGAAAATTCATGACCTTGTAGAAAAAGAAGTAGAGGAAGCACAGGGCAGGATTACCGACATTGTGGATGAAACCATTACTTATGCCATGGAAAAGACGGAACGCAGCATGGATCGTCTGACCAATGAAAAGATGATGGCAGTCAATGAGTATTCGGATACGGTGCTTAGTGAAATTAATAAGAATCATCAGGAAGTGGTGTTCTTATATGATATGCTGAACGACAAACATGAGAATCTAAAAAATACCGTGACAGAGGTGGAGAGAACCGCAAAGGAAGTCCGGCAGACAGTGAAGGATGCCGAAATCAATGCCAGAGAACGGACTGTCAAAGAAGGAGCTCCGGAAACGGCATCTGTGGAAGTGCAGACTACGCAGCAGGAAGTACCGCAGCAGACGGGGTTTGAATTGTTTGGTGTATCCGGAGCCTTTGTACCGGAGAAGGTTGCCATAGCAGAGACAAAGAAAACTCCAAAGAAGAGTGCCGGAGCTGCGAAAGCAAGAACCCGCGCCGTATTGGACACAGACAGGGAGAGCACTTCAAAGGGACAGGAGAACGAAGAAAAAGGCGTGGCAGAGAATGGAGTGAAAGGCACAACAGAAGAGCCCGCAGAAAAGCCCGCAGAAAAACCCGCAGCAAGAAAACGTACCGCAAAGCCAAAGACAGAGGCCGAAGTACCAAGTGTTGCTGTTTCTTTGGATAAGGCAGGAAGGAGCGGTACCAGAAACAGCAATGAAAAGATCCTTGAGCTGCATAAAGCGGGAAAATCCAATATGGCGATTGCCAAGGAATTAGGACTTGGAATTGGAGAAGTAAAGCTTGTAATTGATTTGTTTGAAGGGATGTAACAGAGCATCATGAACTTGAAATATTATTTAAGAGGGTTGGGAGTCGGCATTGTTGTCACTTCCTTAATTCTCGGAATCGGACTTGGCAGCCGAAAAGAAGCATTGAGTAATGAAGAAATCAAAGATCGGGCAAGAGCGCTTGGTATGGTAGAGGAATCATCCATTACTGTAGCGGAAGCAGCCGTACAGCAGGAGGAAGAGGCCGTAGACGATCCGGAACTTCTGAATGATGTTGATGCGGAACTTAAGGATGATGCAGCAGATAAAGCAGATGCAGAAACGGAAGTAAGTGCAACGCCGGAAGTAAGCAGTGAACCGGAAGTAAGTGCAGGTGCAACAGCAGAAACGGACAACGAGACAGCACCAGGAGCAACACCCAAAGCAGGTGACGATACAGCAGAAACAAGGGAAATCGTGGATATCACGATAAATCCCGGTGAAGGCTCTTACGCCATCAGCCGGAAATTAGAGCAGTCCGGACTCATCGATGATGCGTCAGAATATGATGCCTATCTTTGTGACAACGGATATCATACGAAGCTCCGTGCCGGAGTCCATAAGATCCCGATGGGATCCACCAGAGAGGAAATTGCCAAGCTGTTGTGCCGGTAGAAAATCCATCTTGCAATCTGATATGGGATATGATAAAATATCAGCGTTGCGATTGCGAGAAGCATCGCAGCAGAAACTATTAATCACGTATATTTTTGCTGAATGGTGCCTCATGCTCGGAGGTTTGCAGCGTACGAAAGTATGAAAATATACGGAAGTCTAACCAAATGGAGGTAAGAAACATGAGCGTTATTTCAATGAAGCAGTTACTCGAAGCAGGTGTTCATTTCGGACATCAGACAAGAAGATGGAACCCTAAGATGGCTCCTTACATCTTCACCGAAAGAAATGGTATTCACATCATCGACTTACAGAAGTCTGTAGGTAAGGTAGATGAAGCTTACAGAGCAGTATTTGAAATTGCTGCACAGGGCGGAACCATTCTTTTCGTTGGTACCAAGAAGCAGGCACAGGATGCTGTTAAGACAGAAGCTGAGCGTTGTGGAATGTACTATGTAAATGAGAGATGGTTAGGCGGTATGCTTACCAACTTCAAGACCATCCAGAGCAGAATTGACAGATTAAGAGCAATTGAAACCATGTCTGAGGATGGAACCTTTGATGTTCTTCCCAAGAAGGAAGTTATTGCATTAAAGAAGGAATGGGAAAAGCTTGAGAAGAACCTTGGTGGTATCAAGAATATGACCAGAATTCCTGATGCAATCTTTGTAGTAGATCCTAAGAAGGAAAGAATCTGTGTACAGGAAGCTCATTCCCTTGGAATTACATTAATCGGTATCGGCGATACCAACTGCGATCCGGAAGAACTGGATTACATTATTCCCGGTAATGATGATGCAATCAGAGCCGTTAAGCTGATCGTTTCCAAGATGGCTGATGCAGTAATCGAAGCAAACCAGGGTGAGGAATCTCTTACCGCAGCAGATGCAAACGCTGATGCAGAAGTAGAAGCTACGGATGTAGAAGAAGTAGCAGCAGATGCTGAATAATTTCGTTTCAGGGAAAGGACAGGTATACAAACATGGCAAATATTACAGCAGCAATGGTTAAGGACTTAAGAGAACTTACCGGAGCAGGTATGATGGATTGCAAGAAAGCACTTGGCGAGACCGATGGAGATATGGATGCAGCAGTAGAATATCTTCGTAAGAATGGTCAGGCTAAGGCTGAGAAGAAGGCCGGAAGAATTGCAGCAGAGGGTCTTTGCAAGGTCGTACTTAAGGATGACAAGACGGCAGCAGTTGTAGAAGTAAATTCCGAAACAGACTTCGTTGCCAAGAACGAAGTATTTCAGAGCTTTGTTGCAGCAGTTGCAGACCAGGCAGTAGAATCTTCCGCAGCAGACATGGATGCATTCATGGCTGAGAAGTGGAATCAGGATAATTCCATTACCGTTAAGGAAGCATTAGTTGCACAGATCGCTAAGATCGGTGAGAACCTCAACATCAGAAGATTTGAGAAGGTTGTTGCTGACAACGGATGTGTTGTTTCCTATACACATGGTGGCGGACGTATCGGCGTTATCGTAGAAGCTGATACAGACGTTGTAAACGATGCGGTTAAGGAAGCAATGACCAACGTTGCAATGCAGATCGCAGCACTTTCTCCGAAGTATGTATCTACCGATGATGTATCAGAAGAATACAAGGCTCATGAGAAAGAAATCCTTATGGCTCAGATCGCAAACGATCCTAAGATGGCCGGTAAGCCGGAGAAGGTAATCGAAGGCGCAGTTGTCGGACGTCTTAATAAGGAATTAAAGGAAGTATGTCTTCTTGAGCAGCCTTATGTTAAGGCAGAGGATGGCAAGCAGACCGTAGCACAGTACCTTGCACAGGTTGCCAAGGAAAATGGTGCAAAGCTTTCCGTTAAGAAGTTTGTACGTTTTGAAACCGGTGAAGGCCTTGAGAAGAAGGTTGATGACTTCGCAGCAGAAGTTGCAGCACAGGCTGGTTTATAAGCAGTATAGAATGATTCGAAGCAGTTATATCTGCATTTGTGCATAAGATAAAAGAGTAAAGGACCGATTTTGCAGAAATGACAAATCGGTCCTTGTTGTTGCCATGCATATGAGAAAATGATCCGGTGGATCATTGTTTGGTTTTTGAGAGGAGAAAGAATGTATCACGTATCAACCCTAACCATTCTGGCGATTATTTTTACCATGTTTGTTTCGATCGGAGGACCGGTTTTCCTGTGCTTTCTGGTCGTGAAGAAGTTTCATGCAAAGCTCTACCCGGCAGTGATCGGTGCGGCGGCTTTTGCGTTTTTTGTACTGGTATTGGAATCCCTGATGCATAAGGCAGTTCTTGGGGCAGCCGGAGATGCGATTACCGGAAATATCTGGCTGTATGGTCTGTATGGAGGACTCGCCGCTGGGCTTTTTGAGGAGACCGGGCGTTATCTTGCTATGCGGTTTTATATGAAGAAATCTCTGACGAAAGAAAATTCCCTGATGTATGGTGTCGGACATGGAGGGATTGAAGCGGTCATGATCGTAGGAATGTCCTATATCAGCAACCTGATTGTGGCATGGATGATTAACCGGAATGGCCTTGACAGTCTCTTGAACGGACTGGATGATGCCGCAACAGCAGCGACGATAGAACAGTTGTCCGCACTCTGGACGCTTCCGTCCTATCAGTTCTTTTTTGCCGGAGTGGAACGGATTTCTGCAATGATGCTTCAGATCGCGCTTTCTTATCTGGTATACCGAGCCGTGAAAGAAAAGCAGATGACGTTTTATGGAATTGCGGTTGGAATCCACTTTGTAGTGGATGCGGCTACCGTGATTTTATCTGCATATCTGGGAAGCAGCTTTGTGGGACTCCTTGTTTTGGAGGGTGTATTGCTGGCCGCGGTAATCCTGATCTGCGTTAAGGTAAGCAAGCTGTACTGTGCGGAAGCAGAGACTGTACAGACAGCCGGGGGAACTACGGCAGCTCCGGCAGCAGAAGAAAGAGAAAAGCAGATGATTCCGACAAAGAAAAATACCGGAATTGCGCAGGCAGCAAATGCGGTAAAGAGAATGTCGGAAGAGACTGGAATGGCTGAAGAAGAGGATGCAGCCGAAGAAGCGGACACAGCCGAAGAAGCGGATGCAGACGAAGAAACCGAAACAGCCACGGAGAACGAAACCAAAGATGGAGAATAATACAATGAATCAGACAGCCGCACCAATGGCAGAATATGAATCAAAGTACATGATGAAACTGGCGAAAAAACGCATGTCTCAGATCGGATTTGCTTATCTTGCGGGAACGGTTCTCTTGCTGGCACTGGAGCTGTCTTTGGTGAGATTTTTCCAGTTGGGAAATCCGGACGGAGGCTATGACAGAAGTGTTTTGATTTTTATCAATCTGTTTTTACGGTTTGTGCTGGGCTATCCGCTGATGCTGTGTCTGATTCATTTCGTAAAAAAGGGAAAACCTGTTCCGCAGAAAAAGATGAGAGCAGGAAGCATTTTTGCAGCGTTTTTTATGGCCTATGCCATGGCGATGATTGCGAATATCATTGGGCTTCTGCTTATCACAATTATGAACGCACTTCATGATGGAATCCATACAGCCAGTCTGCAGGATACCATGCTTGCACTTCCTTCGGTATGGCTCATTCTGTTTGTCTGCGTCGGAGCGCCGGTTTTCGAGGAGCTGATCTTCCGGAAGGCATTGGTAGACCGTGCCATTTATTGTGGTGAGGGAACTGCCATTGCCGTGTCCGGAGTGATGTTCGGATTGTTTCACGGAAATTTGAATCAGTTTGTTTATGCTGCGGCCCTGGGCGCGTTCTTTGCTTTTATTTATGTCCGTACCGGTAAAATCCGGTATACCATGATATTGCATGCCATGGTAAACAGTATGGCAATGATTGGCACGCTGCTGCTTAAGATGGTTTCAGAAGGGGCGTCAGGGTATCTGGAGGGAACGCAGGTGCTTACTTCGGCAAGTTCCCTTGATCTGTATGGCCTGCTTAGGGATCCGTTAAGCAGTGCAATGTATCTGGGAGGTGCGCTTGGACTGTGCATATGGCTTCTTGCGCTCGCGGCCTTTGTCATTACAGGAATCATTCTATGGATTGTGAAGGGGAAGAAGCTGTTTCTGCTTCCGTCCAGAGATCTTTCCATACCGAAAGGAAAACGGTTTTCGACAGCTTTCCTCAATCCGGGCATGATTTGTTTCAGTGTGGTGTGGATTGGGTTAATAGGCAGTTCTCTTCTGGGCTTCAATTAGCGTCATGCTGCGGTAAAGATGTTGCCAAAGAGTGAGGACATGTGATACAATTAAACAGTTATCAGGAGATAATGTCAGATGGAAAGGTCATGACAATATGAAGAAGGAAATCAATCGTTCACAGCGTGTGAAACGGTTGAAAATAATGATTTTAGGCACAATTGCTCTAGCGATTCTGATACCACTTCTTGCCTGCATCGTACTTTCCGTGCGGGTATTTCAGCTGAAAAAACAGGTTGCAGCTTTGAAGGAGCAGATTCCTGTGGAAAATGCACAGATCCGGGAGGAAGAGAGTTCCGGTGTCTATGAGACCACGAAGGTCGAAGCGTCTGTAAAGGATACGGAGCCAGAGACCGTGGAAGCAGAGCCTGCAAAGGATACGGAGTCGGAAACCGAGAAAGCGGAGCCTGCAAAGACGAATCCGGAAAAAGGCAGTGAGAAGAAGGTATATCTTACCTTTGATGATGGTCCGAGCAGTAATACGGATCAGATTCTGGATATTTTAAAAGAATATGACGTGAAAGCCACGTTTTTTGTTGTAGGAAAGACGGATGAGCGGTCGGTGAAAGCTTATCAGCGGATCGTAGAGGAAGGGCATACTCTGGCCATGCATTCCTATAGTCATAAATACGATGAAATTTATGAATCAAAGGCAGCTTTTGCAAAGGATCTGAATTCCCTGCAGGAATACCTGTACGAAACAACGGGAGTATGGCCGCGGATTTACAGGTTCCCGGGGGGAAGCTCGAACACGGTGAGCAGGGTGGATATGCAGGAGCTGATCGAATATCTGACCGATATTGGAATTACTTATTTTGACTGGAATGTGGCATCGGGGGACGCCGTGTCAAGGACACTTCCGGCAGATACGATTGTGGATAACTGTCTTTCCGGAATTGAGAAGCAGAAGGAGAGTGTGATCCTGATGCACGATGCTTCCAATAAGGGAACGACCGTAGAAGCACTTCCCCGGATTATTGAAGCAATCAGGGAACAGGGAGATACCGAGATATTA
This sequence comes from Bacteroidaceae bacterium, assembly GCA_963650485.1. Taxonomy (GTDB): domain Bacteria; phylum Bacillota; class Clostridia; order Lachnospirales; family Lachnospiraceae; genus Suilimivivens. Next base: position 15,457 of record CAVJLN010000006.1, on the reverse strand, counting down.
CCAATTACGGATGAAACAGTGCCCGTACAGCATATTGCGGCGTCTGAAAAATAATTACGAAAACGAATGGAGGATTTAAAAATGGGATTTTTCTCAGATTTAAAGGAAGACTTATCACAGGCAGTAAACGAACTGATTCCGGAGGACGGCGAGGATGCCAAAGAGGCAGAAACAGAGTCCGGTGTGGAAGCGCAGAAGGAAGAGGTAAGGGAATCTCAGACCGTCAATAACTTCCATGCAGATTTAAGTGCGATGCTGGATCATGTAGATGATGCAGAGCCGGAAGCAGAAGAGATTTATGCAGTGCCTGTTGTTCCGGAGAAACCTGTTTTTGAACAGCGCACCACCAATCGGGTTGCCGCCGATGAAGTCTCTGTGATTATGGAGAGCATGATTATCAATGGTAATATCGCAACCGAAGGAGCCCTTGATATCCGCGGAAGCATCGTGGGAGATGTGGAAGCGTTAGGAAAGCTCAATATCACAGGAACGATCCAGGGTATTTCCCGTGCGGCCGAAGTATTTGCGGAGGGAGCGAAAATAACCGGCGAGATCCACACCAACGGAGCGATTAAGGTGGGACAGAGTTCCGTCATCATTGGTGATATTTATGCAACAAGTGCCGTAATCGCCGGAGCCATCAAGGGTGACATCGATGTCAAGGGACCGGTTATTCTGGATGCATCCGCAATCGTTATGGGCAACATCAAATCCAAATCCGTACAGATCAACAACGGTGCGGTCATTGAAGGTATGTGTTCCCAGTGCTATGCAGAGGTTAATCCTACCTCTTTCTTTGAAGAGCTTAAAAAGATGTAACTATTCTGAATAGTTATCAAAATACAAAAATAGAAAACGAGGACATGGTATGCAACGTATTTTATTGAAACTAAGTGGAGAAGCGCTTGCCGGAGACAAGAAGACCGGTTTTGACGAGGCTACCGTAAGAGAAGTTGCTTTACAGGTAAAGCAGTTGGTAGATCAGGGAATCCAGGTTGGAATCGTTACAGGAGGCGGTAACTTCTGGCGAGGAAGAACCAGCGAGAACATTGACCGTACCAAGGCTGATCAGATTGGGATGCTGGCAACGGTTATGAACTGTATTTATGTATCGGAAATTTTCCGCAGCGTTGGTATGAAGACCGCCATTTTAACACCGTTTGAGTGCGGCTCTTTCACGAAGCTGTTCTCCAAGGACAGAGCCAACAAGTATTTTGAGCATGGCATGGTTGTATTCTTTGCAGGTGGAACCGGACATCCGTACTTCTCCACCGATACCGGAGTCGTTCTTCGTGCCATCGAAGTGGATGCGGAAGTGATCCTGCTTGCAAAATCCATTGACGGTGTTTATGACAGCGATCCGAAGCAGAATCCGGATGCGAAGAAGTATGACGAAGTCACAATCGATGAAGTGATCGAGAAGAATCTGCAGGTTGTGGATATGACCGCATCCATCCTGGCAAGAGACAATAAGATGCCGATGTGGGTATTCGGCTTAAATGAAGAAAACAGCATTGTAAATACCATGAGTGGTAAATTTAATGGAACGAAGGTTCTGGTATAAAGGAGGCTATTATGGACGAGAGAATTCAGGTATATGATGATAAGATGAAGAAGACACTGGAGCATTTGGCAGCAGACTATCAGGGAATCCGTGCAGGACGTGCCAATCCCCATGTATTAGATAAGCTTCGCGTGAATTATTACGGAACGCCGACCCCGATCCAGCAGGTTGGTAATATTACGGTTCCGGAGGCAAGAATGATTCAGATTGCACCGTGGGAGAAGTCATTAATTAAGGATATCGAGAAAGCAATTCTTTCTTCCGATATCGGAATTACACCTTCTAACGATGGCGTGGTAATTCGTCTGGTATTCCCGGAGCTTACCGAAGAACGTCGTAAGGATCTGGTTAAGGAAGTAAAGAAGAAAGCCGAAGAATGTAAGGTTGCAGTCCGTAACATCCGCCGCGATGGCAACGATGCATTCAAGAAGCTTGCAAAAGCAGAAATTTCCGAGGACGAGATCAAGGAACTCGAAGAGAATCTCCAGAAAATTACCGACAAGTACATTAAGGAAGTAGATGCAATGACGGAAGAGAAGTCAAAGGAAATTTTAACCGTTTAGTACAACCGTTCAAAATAAAGGGGGCAGGCGATTCATCGTGTCGCTCCCTTTTTGAATATGATGCAACTATTCTGAATAGACAGTTATATGATACAGGACACAGCTTATTTTACAAGGAGTGAGGATATGTCAGATTTACAGGATTTGAAGATGCCGCAGCATGTTGCGATTATACTGGACGGAAACGGACGCTGGGCGAAAAAAAAGGGAATGCCTCGTAATTACGGCCATGTGCAGGGAGCCAAGAATGTCGAGACAATCTGTGAGGCAGCTTACAAAATGGGAATTCAGTATCTGACTGTGTATGCATTCAGCACCGAAAACTGGAACCGACCGAAGGATGAGGTGGAGGCGCTGATGAAGCTTCTGCGTAATTATATGAAGACCTGCCTGACAACCGCGAAAAAGAACCGGATGTGTGTCCGTGTAATCGGAGATAAAACCGGACTCGATGATGATATCCGTAACCGGATTGCAGAGCTGGAAGAGGCAACGAAGGACAATGACGGGCTTCATTTCCAGATCGCACTCAACTATGGCGGCAGGGATGAAATTGTGCGTGCGGTAAAGAAGACCTGTGAGAAGGTGCAGACAGGGGAACTTAAAATGGAGGACATTACCCAGGAGGTCTTTGGAGAAATGCTGGATACGCATGGACTGCCGGAGCCGGATCTGCTGATCCGTACCTGCAATGAGCAGCGGATTTCCAATTTCCTGCTGTGGCAGCTTGCCTATACGGAATTTTATTTTACCGAAGTACCATGGCCCGATTTTTCAAAGGAAGAGCTTATTAAGGCAGTGGAGGCATACAATCACAGAGACCGCAGATTCGGACTCGTAAAGGAGGAGTAGGGATGTTTCGAACCAGAGTGATCAGTTCCGTTGTATTGGTAATTCTTGCACTGGTAACCATACTGGGCGGAGGATATCTTCTTGCGGCAACGTTATTGCTTTTAGCCCTTGTGGCTTACCGGGAATTGATGAAGGCCTGTAAGTTAAGCGGGGAAGGAAAGAAGTTTTCGGCACTCGAAATCACCGGTTACATAGGAATCCTGGCTTATTATCTTGTGATGGTATTTGTCCCGGACCGGATTTACCTGTTTTTGACCGTGGTATTAATCCTCATCGGATTTATGTTTATTTATGTATTTTCTTTTCCGAAATACCATTCCGATCAGATTATGAGCGCTTTTTTCTGCGTGGCATATGCGCCGGTGATGTTGTCCTTTATTTATCTTGTGAGAGCGCTTCCCTATGGCGTCTATACGGTGTGGATGATTTTCATCAGCTCCTGGATCTGTGATACCTGTGCATATCTTACCGGAATCTGTATCGGTAAGCACAAGCTGGCACCGGTATTGAGTCCGAAGAAATCCATTGAAGGAGCGATCGGAGGAATCCTCGGTTCCGCCATTGTTGGCGCACTATATGGGTATTTCGTTGTGGAAAGCGTGGTTGTAGAGCAGAATATTACATGGGTATTTGTAGTAATCAGTGCGGTTGGCGCAGTGATCTCCCAGGTGGGCGATCTGGCAGCTTCGGCTATTAAGCGGAATCAGGAGATCAAGGATTACGGAAAGCTGATCCCCGGACATGGCGGTGTCATGGATCGGTTTGACAGTGTGATCTTTACCGCACCGATGATTTATTTCCTTACTCTGCTTTTAATCAGAGCATAGAATAGGAGGCATAGTAATGAAGAAAATAGGTATTCTGGGATCTACCGGTTCCATTGGAACCCAGACACTTGAGATTGTACGCAGTAATCCTGATCTGCAGGTTGTTGCACTGGCAGCGGGAAGCAATGTAAGCCTGATGGAGCAGCAGGTACGTGAATTTCATCCGATGCTTGCTGTGATGGGCTCTGAGAAAGCTTCTGCAGATTTAAAGAACCGGATTGCAGATACCGATACGAAGGTATTGGCCGGAATGGAAGGAATGTTAGAGCTGGCGGTGCTTCCTCAGATGGAGGTTTTAGTTACAGCGATTGTCGGCATGATCGGAATCCGTCCGACGATTGCTGCAATCGAAGCCGGAAAGACCATTGCACTTGCAAATAAGGAGACACTGGTAACCGCAGGACATATCATTATGCCGCTTGCCAAAGAAAAGGGAGTAGCCATTCTCCCGGTAGACAGTGAGCACAGTGCAATTTTTCAGTCGATGCATGGAGAGAACCGTGAGCGGGTAAGTAAGATTTTACTTACGGCATCCGGCGGACCGTTCCGTGGAAAGAAAACGGAGGAATTGCAGGATATTACGGTGGAGGATGCGTTAAAGCATCCGAATTGGTCGATGGGACGGAAGATCACCGTGGACTCTGCCACTCTTGTCAATAAAGGCCTGGAGGTTATGGAGGCAAAATGGCTGTTTAATGTGGAACCGGAGCAGATTCAGGTTGTGGTTCATCCGCAGAGCATCATTCATTCCATGGTAGAATATGTGGATGGCGGAATTATGGCACAGCTTGGCATGCCGGATATGAAGCTTCCGATCCAGTATGCGCTCTTTTATCCGGATCGCAGGCCGATGGATGGAAAACGGGTAGATTTCTTTGCCTTAAAGAGTATTTCCTTTGAAGAGCCAGATATTAAGACGTTCCGGGGACTGCAGCTTGCCTATGATGCTATTGCGGCAGGAGGCAGCATGCCGACCGTATTTAATGCGGCAAACGAAAAGGCAGTCGGGCTGTTTCTTGATAAAAAGATCCGTTTCCTAGCAATCTATGATCTGATCCAGGGAGCGATGGAGCAGCATAAGGTCATTGCCAATCCTACAGTGGATGAGATTCTGGAAGCCGAAGCACAGGCACATGCGTATATTTCCGGGAAATTGTCATAAAATAAGATAGGGTCAGTATTTGGAGGAACTTCATTGATTGTTTCAATTATTTTATTTATCATTATTTTTTGTGTGATCGTTGTCACACATGAATTTGGCCATTTTATTGTAGCCAAAAGCAATGGAATTCATGTCGTGGAATTCTTTGTGGGAGTGGGACCGAGCCTAGTGTCCTTTACGAAGGGGGATACGAAATATTCCATTAAATTATTGCCGCTTGGAGGTGCATGTGTTTTCGAAGGCGATGATGGACTGGATACGAAGGAAGGCGGGGTGTCCGAGGGCGCATTCCCGTCGGCTCCTGTATGGGCGCGGTTTGCGACCATTCTGGCAGGCCCTGTGTTTAATTTTCTGTTAGCGTACCTTCTGGCACTGATTCTGGTTTCTAATACCGGGGTTCTGCTTCCAACCGTCACGACCGTTCAGGAAGGAAGTAATGCCGAAGCAGCCGGTCTTGAGGTCGGGGATCGGATTGTGAAGATGAATGGTAAAAGCATCCACCTGTATCAGCAGGTGCTTTTGAATTCCCAGCTCAATGTGAAGGGGGAACCCTTCGAAATCGTGTATGAACGTAACGGTGAGCAGCATACGGTGACAGTTACACCGACATTTAGTGAAGAGGCGAACCGTTATCTGATGGGAATTTCCACCGGAGAATATTTGAAGTGCAATGCCCTGCAGAATTTCCAATATGCCTTTTACATGATGAATTTTGAAGTTGAGATGACCTTTAAGAGCCTTGGCATGCTGGTTACCGGACAGCTCTCCATAAATGATCTGTCGGGTCCGGTGGGAATTGTGAAGGTGGTAGATGACACGTATACAGAAGCAAAGGTATATGGAGCTTCTACCGTGATTCTGTCCATGGTTGAGCTTGCACTGCTTCTTGCCGTAAATCTGGGCGTAATGAATCTGCTTCCCATCCCGGCGCTGGATGGAGGCCGTCTTGTCTTTTTGCTGATTGAGGCGGTTCGTGGGAAACCAATTCCACCGGAGAAGGAAGGGATCGTACATCTGGCAGGTATGGCAATACTGGTAATCCTGACGGTTGTTGTGATGTTTAACGATATTTCCAAGTTTTTTGCATAAATACCGGGATGCAATGCAGCTGTGGCACTGCATGTTACAAAATCATCCACAAATATACAGGGAATTCATTGTATAGAATTGCCAAAGATTCACTTTTGGTAATTTTGTACAATGGATTCTTTTTTATTTGTCGATTATAATGGCACTACATTTCAATTCTGAAAATCATGGGTTCATTTTAGCGGTTCGCTATGATCTCCCAAGAAATTATTGGCTTATGCGTAAAAGAATACAGGTAATGAGCTCCTATTATTAGGAAGATGAGGATATACAGGAGGCAGGAACAGAGATTTATGAATTTTTTAACAGGTGCATATTGGGACTGCGGTCAGCAGCTTTGTAATCAGGATTCGATTACGATTCAACAGGTGATGACAAGCAGAGGAAGGGTGCTGATGGCGGTTGTCTGCGACGGCATTGGCGGCCTTTGGAAAGGAGAGGTGGCAAGCGGCTATATGATTGAACGCATGGTTACCTGCTTTTACCGGCAGATTGTAGATCTGATCGGAAAAGGGAGAAGAACTTCTTTTCTGGAAAAGAGTCTGATGAGATGTCTATACAGTATCAATGAAGAATTTTGCCGGTATCGGAAGGGGAAGGAAGAGCAGCTTGGTACGACGATGTCGCTGCTGTTAATCTGGGGACACCGGTATTTCATCTGTCATATCGGAGACAGCCGGATTTATCTTTGCCGTAAGAAAGGGATGGAGCTTCTGACCTGTGATCATAGTGGAGGAGGACACCGACTGTTGAAATGTATGGGAAGTTTTCCGTTTCAGAAGCCGGACTTTAAAACCGGCCGGGTGAAGAAAAAACAGGGATTTTTGCTTTGCACGGATGGATTCTATCATAAGCAGTGCTGGGGAGAGATGTTCGAGCCATCTTCGATTGTGGAAGAGGAGCAGATCGAAAGAAGGCTTCAGGAAAATGCGGTCTATGTGAAGAAGCAGGGTGAAAGGGACAATCTTTCCGCAATTTATATCAGGACCTGCTGAAAGGGGGAGATGTCAATGAAAAAAATCTGGAACAACCAGTATGAGCAGATCCGGAAGATCGGTGAAGGGGCATCGGGGGTTGTGATGTTGGCTAAGGATCTGCATTTAAACCGTTTCGTCGCAATTAAGAAAATGGAACAGATCCGGGAGATACGCAGGGAAATGGAGCTGTTAAAGGCTCTGAAGCATCCGGGGCTGCCGGACATTTATGATTATTTTGAGGAAGAAGAGCATGGTTTTCTGGTGATGGAATACGTAGAGGGAGTTACGTTAAAGGAGTATCTGGAACAGTACGGGAAGCCGGAGCTTATGCAAGCAGTTGTCTGGATGAAGGAGCTGCTGGATATTTTTGTTTATCTTCATGAACAGCATCCGGCAGTCGTATACCGGGATCTGAAGCCTGCCAATCTGATCATTCAGGAGGATGGATATTTAAAGCTTATTGATTTGGGAGGTGCGTTTTTCCGGTGTCATAATCAGAGCGAGGAACGGGTAAGCATCGGGACACCCGGTTATAGTGCGCCGGAACAGTGGAATGGCATGCAGGCCGATGTAGCATGTGATATTTTCAGCTTTGGAGCAGTTGCCCATGAGCTCTTAACCGGAGTCAATCCATTAAAGCCGCCCTACGAGCGGCGGCCGGCGCGTCAGTATGACCGGAGGATTCCTGTTTCTTATGAGCAGGTGATTGAGAAATGTGTAAGAGAGCATCCGAAGGATCGTTATGCTTCCATGCGGGAGGTACAAAAGGCGCTTGAAGACTGTCAGTCCATGAATAAGAGATGGAAGTGGAAGGGATTGCATCTCTGCCGGTGTCTGTTGACAGCAATTCCCTTTACCGTGGGAGTTCTGCTTGTGATTCTGCCGCTCTTAAATGGAATTCCAAGCTCCAGCTTCCCGGATCCTTTCTTAAGAAAGCCGTTTCTATGTCTGACGATCGGAGTGGTTCTTTATCTTCTGTTGTTCCGGTCAGGAAAAAGGAAGGGAAGCTTGATCCGGCAGGAAAAGGAGGTATGGCTGACTTCAAAGAAGGGAATCGGACTGTGGAGTCTGGGATTCGGACTTCTGCTTGGAGGGCTGGTCTTTGGCTTACATCAACAGACAGGAGTACAGAACAGCTTTGCTGCCGGAAAGGAAACCTTCTGGGTAGATATGAAGGATGAAAATGACCGGCTGCTTTTGGTGAAAGAAGGAACGGTGCTTCCGGTTGGTGATAAAGTCCGTCTCGAAATTCCCATGGAGCGGATGCCATGTCAGCAGGTGTCCTTACAAATCATAGCCATTGATGAAAAAGGAGAGGTTTTCGGAAGCCGCATCATCCGCATTAAAGCGGAGGATTAGGTTTGCGTTTTTGCTGTATGTGGGGTAATATAATAAGTACAAAAGAAAAACAAGCGGCTGCGAAGCAGACATTTGTTTTTCTTGTACTTATTAGCGAACATGCGTCTGCTGAAAGCAGACAGAGAGTGCGAAGCACGGGCATGTGAGCCGCAGATGAAAGCAAACAAGCGGCTGCGAAGCAGACATTTGTTTTTCTTGTACTTATTAGCGAACATGCGTCTGCTGAAAGCAGACAGAGAGTGCGAAGCACGGGCATGTGAGCCGTAGATGAAAGCAAACAAGCGGCTGCGAAGCAGACATACAATATAAGATTCAGGAGGATTCAAAATGATTAATCGTGAACATACAAGAGTAATTCATATCGGCGATCGTGTGATCGGAGGAGGAAATCCCATTCTGATCCAGTCCATGACGAATACCCGAACAGAGGATGTGGAAGCTACCGTGGCACAGATCCTGCGCCTTGAGAAGGCAGGCTGTGAAATCATCCGCTGTACGGTGCCGACCTTAGAGGCGGCACAGGCAGTCAAAGAGATCAAGAAGCAGATCCATATTCCGCTTGTTGCAGATATTCATTTTGATTATAAAATGGCGATTGCAGCGATGGAAAACGGAGCAGATAAGATCCGGATCAATCCCGGAAACATCGGAGGACGTGAGAAGCTAAGCGCAGTTGTGGCTGTTGCGAAGGAGCACAACATTCCGATCCGTGTGGGTGTAAATTCCGGCTCCTTAGAGCGTGAGCTTGTGGAAAAATATCATGGCGTTACCGCAGAGGGAATCGTGGAGAGTGCCCTCGACAAGGTACATATGATCGAAGAGGAAGGCTATGAAAACATGGTCATCAGCATCAAATCCTCGGATGTGCTGATGTGTGTCAGGGCACATGAAATTCTTTCACAGAAGACGGATTATCCGCTTCATGTAGGAATTACCGAGGCGGGAACGATTATCAGTGGTAACATCAAGTCTTCGATCGGACTGGGACTCATTCTACATCAGGGAATCGGTGATACCATCCGTGTATCCCTTACCGGCGATCCGGTTGAAGAGATTAAGTCGGCGAAGATTATTTTAAGAACCTTGGGACTTCGTAAGGGCGGAGTAGAGGTGGTTTCCTGTCCGACCTGTGGAAGAACGAAGATTGACCTTATCGGGCTTGCCAACCAGGTAGAAACACTGGTTGCTGAGTATCCGCTTGATATTAAGGTGGCCGTTATGGGCTGTGCTGTAAACGGACCGGGAGAAGCGAAGGAAGCAGATCTTGGCATTGCAGGCGGTATCAGCGAAGGACTTCTCATTAAAAAGGGGGAGATTATCCGTAAGGTTCCGGAGGATCAGCTTTTAGCAGCGCTTCGCGAAGAACTGGAGCATTGGGAATCATAATTTAGAAAGAAGAACGTGTATGGAAAAGTCATTTTTTGATGTGTTTCCCAAATTAAAGCTGGATAAAAAAAGCAGTGAGCTGTTTGAACAGGTCACCGTATGTAAAGTCTCTGCAACCAAAAGCAGGGACTTTGTTCGCGTGAGCATTGTAAGCGATTACCTGATTCCGAAGGAGACAATTTATAAGGTCGAAAAGGAAATCAAACGGCAGTTTTTTGATAAGCATTCAGTGACGGTTAAGCTATATGAAAACTTTCATCTGTCAGAGCAGTACACGCCGGAGAATCTGATGCGGGAGTATGAGTCCAGCATTCTGCTCGAGCTGCGGGAATACAGTCCGGTGGAATACAACATTTTCAAGTCGGCAGATCTTTCCTATCCGAAGGAGAACCAGATCCTGATTACGGCAGAGGATACGGTTTTAGCCAGAAGTAAGTCGCAGGAGCTTCTGCGGATCTTAGAGAAGATTATTGTGGAGCGGTGCGGTCTTAAGGCAGAATGCCTGATGGAATATAAAGAGAAGAAAACAGGACGTCATAAGGAAGAGGATGACATCATGATTTCCCGGCAGATCCGGGAGATCACACTGCGGGCCTTTGGTAAGGACGGAGCGGCCGCAGAGGGAGCTTCAGGAGAAATGAAAGCAGGTGCTACAGGGCATGCGGAAGGAGCAGGAGAAGGCTCATCCGCAATTGCAGCGGCTTCCGGAAGCGCACCGAAGAATCCGGCAGAACAGGGAAAGGGAACGGTCAGCAAAGGAACCGGAGAGAAGCGTACGTTCGAGAAGCGGAGCTTTGGAAAGAGAGAGGATCGCAGCGACTTCCGCAGAGCCATTAAGAAATCGGATAATCCGGATGTGATTTACGGACGTGACTTTGAGGATGAAGTGATGCCCATGGAGGACATCATGGGAGAGATGGAGGTCACGGTAAAGGGGAAAATCATCCGTGAGGATTCCCGTGAAATCAAAAATGAACGTACCATTCTGATGTTTGATATTACCGATTATACGGATACCATGACCTTTAAGATGTTCGTGCATAACGATCAGGTAGCGGAGGTAAAGGCAGACCTTAAGATGGGAGCATTCGTGAAGCTTAAGGGAATTGCCGCAATTGATGCATTTGACAAGGAGCTGACGATTGGCTCGGTAATTGGAATCAAGAAGATTGCGGACTTTACCACTTCGAGAAAGGATCTAAGCGTCCGGAAGAGAGTAGAACTTCACTGCCATACGAAGATGAGTGATATGGATGGTGTTTCGGAGGCGAAGGACATCGTAAAACGGGCATATCAATGGGGGCATCCGGCGATTGCCATTACGGATCATGGAGTGGTACAGGCTTTCCCGGATGCGAACCATGTCTGGGAGGATCTGTGGAAAGCAGAGAAGGCAAAGCGTAAGGAAGCCGGAGATCCGAATCCGGATAAACAGGATTTCTTTAAGATTATTTATGGTATGGAAGCCTACCTGGTCGATGATCTGCAGGATCTTGTTGTGAATGAGCAGGGACAGGATTTTACGCATGATTTTGTGGTATTTGATATTGAAACGACGGGATTTTCACCGGTAAGCAACCGGATTATTGAAATCGGAGCCGTGAAGGTGGTCAATGGGGAGATTGCAGACAAATTCTCGACCTTTGTGAATCCGCAGGTGCCGATTCCGTATCATATTGAAAAACTCACGAGTATCAATGACAGTATGGTAATGGATGCGCCGGTGATTGAAGAGGTTCTTCCCCAGTTCATGGAGTTTTGCAGGGATGCAGTGATGGTGGCGCACAATGCGTCCTTTGATATGAGCTTTATCAAGGAAAATGTGATGCGGCAGCAGTTAAACAAGACCTTCACGTATGCGGATACACTGGGAATTGCGCGAGTTCTTTTCCCGAATCAGGCGAAGCATACACTGGATGCGGTCTGCAAGACGATGGGTGTTTCTCTTGAAAACCATCATCGTGCCGTGGATGATGCCGGTGCAACGGCAGAGATTTTTGTAAAGATGATCCCGCTTTTAAAGGAGCAGGGAGTGGAAAATTTAAAGCAGATTAATGAATGGGGAGCTTCCAGTAAGGAGATTGTGAAGCGTCTTCCTTCTTATCATGCGATCATTTTAGCAGAGAACAATGTCGGAAGAGAGAATCTGTACCGGCTTGTTTCGGCATCACACCTGGATTATTACAGTAAACGTCCCCGTGTACCGAAAAGCTTCCTGATGAAGCACCGGGAAGGCTTAATTCTGGGAAGCGCCTGTGAAGCAGGAGAGCTTTACAGGGCGTTGCTGGAAGACAAGCCGGAAGCAGAGATCGCAAGACTTGTGAATTTTTATGATTATCTGGAAATCCAGCCGCTTGGGAACAATGCGTTCATGATTGAATCCGAAAGGGTTCCTTCCATTAACAGCATGGAAGATATCATGAACATCAACCGCCGGATCGTGGAGCTGGGGGAAGAATACGGAAAGCCGGTTGTGGCAACGTGTGATGTACATTTCTTAGACCCCGAGGATGAAGTTTACCGCCGGATCATCATGGCAGGTAAGGGCTTTGAGGATGCAGACAATCAGGCGCCGCTTTATCTGCGGACAACAGAGGAGATGCTTGCAGAGTTTGAGTATCTTGGCAGTGATAAGGCCGAAGAGATTGTCATTACCAATACCAATAAAATTGCGGACCGGATCGATGTCATGGCACCGGTTCGTCCGGATAAATGCCCGCCGGTTATTCCGGACAGTGATAAGACGCTGACGGAGATCTGTTACCGCCGTGCCCATGAGCTGTATGGGGATGAACTGCCTAAGATCGTCGAGGAACGTCTGGAAAAGGAGCTTCATTCCATTATCAGTAATGGATTTGCCGTTATGTATATTATTGCACAGAAGCTGGTGTGGAAGTCAGTGGAGGACGGCTATCTGGTAGGCTCGCGAGGATCAGTAGGCTCTTCCCTTGTGGCGTTTATGGCGGGAATTACAGAGGTAAATTCCCTGGCGGCACATTACCGCTGCCCGAAGTGCCGGTATTATGATTTTGATGCACCGGAAATTAAGGAAAATGCCGGCATTTCCGGATGTGACCTTCCGGATAAGATCTGTCCGAGGTGCGGGGAGCCGCTGACGAAGGATGGATTTGATATCCCGTTTGAAACCTTCCTTGGTTTTAAGGGAGACAAGGAGCCGGATATTGACCTGAACTTCTCCGGGGAATATCAGAGTAAGGCTCATAAATATACAGAAGTTATTTTCGGTGCCGGTCAGACATACCGTGCCGGAACGATTGCAACACTTGCGGATAAGACCGCATTCGGTTATGTGAAGAATTATTATGAGGAACGTGGTAAGAAGAAACGGACCTGCGAAATTAACCGTATTGTTTTAGGGTGTACCGGAATCCGGCGGAGCACCGGACAGCATCCCGGGGGTATCATCGTGCTTCCTATGGGGGAGGACATCAATTCCTTTACACCGGTGCAGCACCCGGCCAATGATATGACAACCGACATTGTTACCACGCATTTTGATTACCATTCCATTGACCACAATTTGTTAAAGCTTGATATTCTCGGACACGATGATCCGACGATGATTCGTATGCTGCAGGATTTAACCGGAATCGACCCGACGAAGATTCCTCTCGATGATAAGCAGGTCATGTCCCTGTTCCAGAACACCTCGGCGCTCGGCATTACGCCGGATCAGATTGGCGGCTGTCCGGTGGGTTCTCTTGGAATCCCGGAATTTGGTACGGACTTCGTTATTCAGATGCTTCTGGACACAAAGCCGCAGAGCTTATCGGATCTGATCCGTATTTCCGGGCTTGGCCATGGAACGGATGTATGGCTTGGAAATGCACAGACCCTGATTCTCGATGGCGTTGCGGATATTTCACACTGTATCTGCTGTCGAGACGATATTATGATTTATCTGATCAGTATGGGCGTAGACAGTGCGTTATCCTTTACCATTATGGAAAGTGTCCGTAAGGGAAAGGGATTGAAGCCGGAGTGGGAAAAGACCATGACGGCGCAGGGCGTACCGGACTGGTACATTGCGTCCTGTAAGAAGATCAAGTACATGTTCCCGAAGGCTCATGCAGCAGCGTACGTTATGATGGCATGGCGTATAGCCTATTGTAAGATTAACTATCCGCAGGCCTATTATGCGTCGTATTTTTCCATCCGTGCATCGGCGTTTTCCTATGAAATCATGTGTCAGGGGCAAAAGCATCTGGAGGATGTGATGAAGGATTATAAGAGCCGGAGTGATTCCTTAAGTAAGAAGGAACAGGATACCATGAAGGATATGAAGATCGTGCAGGAAATGTATGCCAGAGGCTTTGAATTTGAGCCAATCGATATTTTCCGTGCACATTCCCGGAACTTCCAGATTTTCGACGGAAAGATCATGCCGTCCTTAAGCAGTATCGACGGACTTGGTGAAAAGGCTGCCGATGCAATCGTTGAAGCAGCCAAGGACGGACCGTTCCTTTCGAAGGATGATTTCCGGATGCGTACGAAGGCTTCGAAGACCATCATTGATCTGATGAGCGACCTGGGGATTCTCGGGGATCTGCCGGAATCGAATCAGATCAGTCTGTTTGATTTTGCGTTATCGTAGGGGAAGGTTGGTGAAATAATTGTTTGGCATGAGTGATTGATAAGAGATGTTTCAGTTATAAAAGCCTGTCTTTCAACGGACAGGCTTTTTACATTACCATGCCATTCCGGTATTATTCTTCGGATACCGTGTATATCACAATATCTCCAGGGATACAATCCAGAATGTAACAAATTCGGGCAAGTACATCGGTATCCAGTTTTTTAACATGACCCTGGTACCATTTATTAATTACCTCAAAACGCGTATTCGTAGCCCTTGCGAACTCTTTATTATAATCCCGCGTTAGCAACGGTTTTACGAAGGGGGTTCTGAATAGTTACCAGATTTTTATATTTTGGGTAATTGACATACAACATTCCGTATGATATATTCACTACAAAGCATATATTTCATTAATCCAATCTAAGTCATCGGTATCTTATGCTGATGAAGTTCTGGAATTTTATAGATATAAGCAATAGGAATAGGATCAAATTGATTAAGATTCTGTCCAAGGTTTTATATTTATTCTGACTATGAAAACAGAAGTTTTCTGAAATCCATGCTTTTAAATCACACTTAAACAATTGAAGAAGCGGGAGGAAGGAAAACAGACGTCGGTTTGTGTGACTGATATAAACGTTTATGGAACGTTGATAGGTCTATTTCTATCTTCCTGCAAAGGGAGGAAGAAAATGGGAGAGGTAAAAGTAAGCAAAACAGCGACAGAAGGAGTAACAAAAACAGCAGAAGTAACAGCAAAGGAAGGAATAATAAAAGAGGCTGAGGTAACAACAAAAGAAACAACAGAAAAAGCAGTAGAAGTAACAGGGAAAACAGTCAAAGAAACAACAAGAGAAACGAAAGTACAGAGAAATTATAAAGATACGGTAAGCCGGATGTTGTTTCGGGAGCCAGAGAATGCATTGTCTTTGTATAACGCTCTCAATGGGACAAGTTATACGGATGCATCACGGATCACATTTAACATGTTGGACAATGCAATTTATATGGGAATGCAGAATGACATTTCTTTTTTGATTATGAATGAAGTGAACCTGTATGAACACCAGTCTACATA
>CAVJLN010000005.1:0-84734 GCA_963650485.1 Bacteroidaceae bacterium | reverse complement strand
TCGAAATGCTTGCATTTCGGAGCATATTTGACAGATTTTATATGGCGAAGTAACTCCATTCGCAAAACATAAGCTGTGAAACAGTGGTTTTGCGAATGGAGTTCTGAATAGTTACAGAAAATGTTGATAAAGTAATAAAAGAATGATACCAGATTTGCATTGCCCCGATATTCATCTAATCAGGAATCAGATGGATATAACATATTTAAAGCCGGATTCATCATTTTTCATGATGAAGATAATATGTTGTATTTGTATGATATTTCAGGGACAAAAAAGAAATGAGCAGACCGCCTGGGCAATATCTGTAAGGCGTAAAGCTCATTTCTTAATAAACACTCAGGATACGATTTCGGCTGTGCCAAGATCCTTCTAATGGGAAATCTGCACAAATTCATAAGTCAAAGAACAGAAATATTACCAAAAATTATTTTGAATATTGACAGTGGTAATGGATAGGAGTAATGTTAAAGTACAAAATGCGTTAACGTACACGCAACCTTAGCAAAGAATGCGTGTACGTTAACACAAAATAATATGCGATCCGGAGCGTATGTTATGAGATCAGGGTGGCTGTTCCTGAACAGAACTTGTATGGTACTGTGAATGGTCACAAAATGTTATAGAGTTGTAATCTCGTATGATGAATCGGAGGAGGATACAAAGATGGAGAAAATGAAAGAAAAAAGGTATTTAAACTGGTTTAACATGATTGGTTACGGAAGCGGAGATATGGCAGCCAATTTTGTTTATTCGGTAATTATGAATTTTGTATTGATTGTGATGACGGACTCGGTGGGATTAAGTGCTGGAATTGTTGCCACATTGATTGCTGTATCTAAGGTTCTTGATGGTGTGTCGGATGTATTTTTTGGACATCTGCTGGACAAGACCCATACGAAAATGGGAAAAGCAAGACCATGGATGTTCTGGTCATCTTTTGGTAATGCCATCTGCATGATTGCTTTGTTTGCAATTCCCGGTGGACTGGGAGACGCAGCTAAATATGCGTGGTTTTTCATTTTTTATACGGCATTGAATGCATTATTCTATACAGCAAACAACATTTCATACTCCGCATTGACTGCATTAATTACTAAGAATGAAAACGAAAGAGTTATGATGGGAACAATCCGCTTTATGTTCTCATTTGCTACCGGAATGGTAGTATCCTGGGCTGGAACAAGAATGGCCGCTGCTATGGGATGGACAGTAACAGCTATTATCTTTGCAATTGCCTCTGTAGTAGTAAATACAATCTCTGTATTCTCTGTTAAGGAGCTGCCTGAAGATGAGCTGAATGATGTTACAGTAGATGGACCGAAAAACGATGCAGATATTGATTTCCTTACGTCTTTTAAGCTTTTACTTAAAAATAAATATTATTTCGGAATCATGGCGACCTATCTTTTTATCTATGCAAGTGATGGATTTGCAGCAGTTGGCATTTACTATATGAAGTACATTCTTGGAGATGAAAACTTATATGGCACCTTTTCAATAGCAATGAACCTGCCAATGATTATCGGACTGTTATTTGTTCCGATTGTGATTCAGAAGACAGGCGTATATAAGGCTAATATTTGGGGTTATGCTGGAGCAGCAGTATTCAGAGGTTTATTTGGAGTGTTTGGATTGATGGGAAATATTCCTTTGATGCTTATCTGCATGGCAATTTCACAGATCTTTAGCTGTCCTGTAGCTGGTGACCTGAATGCAGTTATTGCGGACGTTTCTGAATATACCTTCCTGACTTCCGGAAAGAGAATTGATGGTACAATTTTCTCCTGCTCTTCCGTTGGAATTAAAATTGGATCAGCTATCGGTACTGTGGTTGCCGGATGGATGCTGGAAGCAGGCGGTTATGTAGCAAACGCAGTAACACAGACTCCGGAATGTATCAGTATGTTAAAGATTATGTATCTTCTGGTTCCGTTTATACTGAATACGCTGTTGGCTGTTGTGATGGTTACATTAAATGTTTCCAAAGCAAATGATAAGCTGCGCACGCAGAAAGCATAATCCCGACAGTGTAGATAAATTATATCCAGATACATGGGATAAAGACAGCAAAACAGTACCTGAAAAGATACATAACAGTTACGAGAGAGGATTGTATAATGGAAATATATAAGGATGAAAGCTATACTCTGGAGGAACGGGCGGTCAGTATTGTTTCTGAAATGACATTGGATGAAAAAATATATGAGATAGGGAATCATGGAGCTGCCATCAAAAGACTTGGCATTCCTTATTACAATTATTGGAATGAAGCATCACATGGCGCCTTTGGCCCCTTCAAATTCAGAACCATGAATTTTACCAGTTTTCCGGTATGCCTTGCAATGTCACAGTCCTGGGACAGAGAGCTGATTAAGAGAGTAACAACCGCAATTTCAGATGAGATCCGGGCATACCATAATCAGGATGGAGATGAACTGCATTACTGGTGCCCGACGATTAATCTGGCCAGGGATCCCAGAAATGGCAGAAGTGATGAAAATTTCGGAGAGGATCCATTTCTTACCGGAAAAATGGCTGTGAGCTATATTCAGGGAATGCAGGGAGAGGATCCTGTTTATTACAAAACGGTTGCAACGCCGAAGCATTACATGATGAATTCAGGTGAAAACAATCGTCATTGTGGATCTTCCAATGCGGATATGGCGACGATACGTGAATATTACGCAAAGGTTTATGAGTATGCAGTAAAAGAGGGAAAAGCCGGTTCAATCATGACATCTTATAACCGGATCAACGGAGTACCGGCTTCCTGTAATGAATTTATGCTGACGACACTTCTCCGGGAGGAGTGGGGATTTGATGGAATGGTTGTATCAGATGCAGGAGCAGTAGGGGATGTTTTTATGAACCCGATGTTTGTATCTGCCAATAATACGGCACATTACTATACTAAGGATATGGAAGAGGCGGTAGCTTTGTGCGTGAAGGCAGGAACGGACAATACGGCTGGTAAGGAGTACCGGAAGTATCTGCGGGCGGCATACGAAAGAGGATTAATTTCGGAAGATGAGATTGATCGTGCGGCCGTCAGGACCATGTTAAGCCGTTTTAAAGCCGGTCTTCTGAATGAAACCGACAGAACGCCATATTTTAATATAGGAATGGAGCACGTCTGCAGTAAAGAAAATACGGAGTTGGCAGTAGAAGCCGCTAACGATTCGATTGTATTGCTGAAAAACGAAAACTCATTGTTACCAGTAGATCCCTGGAAGGTAAAGCGGGTATTGGTAGTTGGACCAAATGCCAGATATCGGGAACTTGGAGGATATAGTGCCGGAGCCGAAAATCCGTTGGTAGATACCGTTGTGAATGTGATGACGGTAGATGCAGTTGAGGAGTTTGGAAAAGAGTATGGTTTTGAAACCGTATATGAAAAGGGCTGGTGTACCGGAAAAGAAAAGAAGGATGATGCGATTCCTTCTGCATTACCTGGTGTAGATCCGGAGGAGCTGTTTACCGAAGAATATATGCCGGATAACGTGACAGAAGAAGAAGGAAAGAAAATGTTTGCAACTCCGGACAGACATTTCAGGGAAGATCCTGATAAAGGAGTTGCAGATGAAATTCTCTTTGCGAGAGTTTTGGAACAGGCACAAAAAGCAGACCTTGTTATTTTTGTAGCAGGAACCGATTCTACAACAGCGTCTGAGGAGCATGACCGAATGACTCTGGATCTGCCTTACGGACAGAATGAAAAAATATTGACGGTTCTGGAAAAAAATCCGAATACAGTTATTGCGCTTACCACGCTCGGCACGGTAACCGGCGAGTTCCTTGAAAAGGCACCGGCCATCCTGAATGCGCATTATTGCGGGCAGGCGCAGGGAACGGCAATAGCAAATGTGATTTTTGGAAAAGTGAATCCGAATGCTAAACTGACCTGTAGCTGGTATCATGATCTGAAGGATCTGCCGGACGTGAATGATTATGGAATCAAGAAGAAAGATACCTATAGCAAAAAAGGCCGTACCTACATGTATTACGACGGAAAGGTAAACTTCCCGTTTGGATACGGACTGAGCTATACTACTTATGAATACTGTAATCTTCGGATAAAGAACAAAATGCTGGATGCAAATGAAGTACTGGAAGGCTCTGTGGATGTTACGAATGCCGGAAAGGTAGAAGGAAAAGAGATTGTCGAAATTTATGTAAGAAAGAAACATGAAGAACTTCCAGGATTTGATAAACCGGTAAGACAGTTGAAAGGATTTGTTAAAGTTAATCTGAAGCCGGGTGAAACAAAGACGGTTCCGTTTACGATTCCTTTGCATGAAATCAGTTTCTATAGCAATTTTTACCAAAAAATGATCGTGGAAGAAGGAGAGTATGAACTGGAAATAGGTAAAAATGCAGAGGATATCGTCTGCGAAGCACCATTCCAGATTAAAGGAGACTGGAAACCTCCATTATCCAATATTTACTGTACGATCAGCAGATATGTATACAAGCTGGGAGAAACAGGACAGATTCAGGTTGCAGCAGTACTTGATGATGCAACACACTTGAAGGAGCGGGATTATCAAATATCCTATCAGGTGAACCGGGAAGGCATCGTAGAAGTGCAGCCGGATGGAATAGTACAGGCGATCGGAGCAGGTGTGGCACAGATTATCGTGACAGTCCGCCATGAAAATCAGAAAATGCAGAAAACAATTCCAGTGGCAGTAAAATAATTACAGAAAAAGATCATAAAATATTAGGGTGTGGCAATTTTAACAGAATTGTTACACCCTTTTGCCATTGCAGTTCAGAATGCAGAAATTGAGAATTTCTTATTCTACAATTTTGTGTTAAAATACAAATGTTGAAATCAAAAGAGATCTGATAGGAAAATAAAATGGCAAGTATAAAGGAAATTGCAGCGGCTGCAGAAGTGTCTATCGGAACAGTAGACCGTGTCTTGCATAACCGGGGAAGAGTAAAGCCGGAAACAGCAGAGAGAGTCCGGCAAATTGCAAAAGAGCTGGGATATGTGCCTGACGAAATAGGAAAAGCGCTTGCAATCAAGAAAAAGAAACTAAATATCGGGTTCATGATTCCGAGCAGTGAACAAGCACCGTCAGAATTTTATGAAGATGTGAAAAAGGGTGCAATGACGGAAACGGAAAATCTTAAAAAATATGACATTACCGTCATTTTCTACTCGATTCTTTTTGACTTTGAAACAGGTGAGGATGTGTATCCTGTACTGACTGAGGAAGAGTGGTCAGAATTGGACGGACTTGTAACGCTTGGTGGTAATTCCGAGCAGCTTCAGTTTATTTTGGATGAAGCAGAAAGACGAAAGATTCCGGTAACACTTTACAATATGAAAGCTGATCAGGGAAAATATCTGGCAGTGGTACAGTGTGATTATGAAAAAGCAGGAAGAATGGCTGCTGGGCTTGCCGCTTTTATGACCGGGGAAAAGGGAAAAGTCGGCATTTTGTCCATGGATAGTGATAAAGTTTCGAGTTATGTTGGACGATGCAATGGCTTTATTCATGAAATCCATAATTTTTATCCTGATATGGAGATCGTTTTTAATGAGGTATTAAAATCCGACAATTATACAGCAGATCACAGCAATAAGGTTGCAGATCTGCTTGGAAAATCACCGCAGGCCGATTTGATTTATGTAATTAATCCGGGAAATTACCGGATTTTTGACGCTATAAGAAATTCCAATGACGGTAAGAAGAGATATGTATTAACCAATGATTTAACTTCGAAGCAGAGAGAGCTGGTGCTGAATGGTGAAATATCCATGACGATTTCCCAGGATCCGGAAAGTCAGGGGAAAAAGGCATTGCGACTTTTGGGGGACTATCTCATATATGGTCAAAAACCCGATACAAGAGTCTGCTATACAAATCTGACTGTGCATTTTAAACAGAATATATAAGTTGAATAAAACCCTCCGATTTCCACATACTACCCATACAGTATTTATATGGAAATCAGGAGGGTCTTGATATGAGAGCAACAGGAATTGTGAGGAGGATTGATGAGCTGGGCAGGATTGTCATTCCGAAGGAATTAAGAAGAACACTTCGTATCCGCGAAAGTGATCCGATAGAAATTTTTTCAGGAAGAGAGGGCGAAATCATTCTGAAAAAGTACTCTCCGATGGGTGAGATCAGTGTGTTTGCCAAACAATATGCGGAGAGTCTGGCACAGGTATCGGGAAGAGCAGCATTGATTACGGATCGTGATCAGTTTATTGCAGCTGCAGGCGGATTTCGGACATTTTTGGGAAAGTCGATCAGCAGGGAGCTGGAGATCAAACTGGAAAACCGGGAGACGCTGATGGCAATGGCAGATGATCAGCGGTTTATTTCTGTGGTGAAGGATAATACCGATGATTATGCCGAAGAGGCAATCTGCCCGATTATCTGCGAGGGTGATGTGATCGGAGCGGTGCTCCTGCTTGGCACAGCAGATAAGGAGAAAATGGGGGAAGTGGAGCTGAAGCTGATCCAGTCGGCTGCCGGATTCCTGGGACGCCAGATGGAGCAGTAATAATTGTCGTTACTGGATTGAAGAACGAGTGAACTGTTACAATTTTACAGGAACTTTACAAAAACCTCTCGACAGAATTTACATTTGTTTTGTACACTAATAAAAGTGGAGCATTTTCGGTCATTTGTAAAATCTGGAAGTGAGGTATGTAAAATGGACTTGTTTGATGTATTAACATTGATTGGCGGATTGTGTCTGTTCCTTTTTGGTATGAATGTCATGGGGGAGGCACTGGAGAGCAGAGCGGGGAATAAGCTTCGCACCTTGCTTTCGAAAATGACGACAGGGAAATTGGCCGGATTTCTGACAGGACTTGGAGTGACGTCTATCATTCAGAGTTCATCGGCAACGACTGTTATGGTTGTCGGGTTTGTAAATTCCGGACTGATGAATTTAAGACAGGCGATTCATGTAATCATGGGTGCTAACGTTGGAACGACAGTCACCGGATGGCTGCTTTCCCTCGGAGGAATCAGTGGCGATAATTTCTGGGTAAGACTTATGAAGCCGACTTCCTTTACACCGGTGCTTGCCTTGGTGGGAATTATTCTGTATATGTTTACAGGGTCTTCAAAGAAGAAGGATACCGGAGCAATTTTTCTGGGCTTTGCCACATTGATGTTCGGAATGGAGGCCATGTCCGGGGCAGTATCCGGCCTTTCTGAGGTGCCGGCCTTCCGAGAGCTGTTTATTATGTTCACGAATCCGCTCCTGGGACTTCTGGCAGGAACCGTGCTGACCTGTATCATTCAATCGAGCTCGGCTTCGGTCGGAATTCTGCAGGCGTTAAGTATGACCGGACAGATTACCTTTGGAGCAGCTATCCCGATCGTTATGGGTGATGCAATCGGAACCTGCATTACGGCAATGCTTTCAAGTATCGGAACGAAGAGGGATGCGAAGCGTGCGGCAGTAGCTCACCTGACCTTAAATATCGGGGGTGCATTGGTATGGCTTATCGTATACTGTGTGATCCGATCCGTCTTTGCACCGCCGCTTCTGACAGCGGTAGCAACACCACTTGGCATTGCAATTGTGAACACATTATTTAAGGTTCTTAACGTTATGTTATTCATGCCGCTGACGGGACTGCTGGAGAAGGTGGTTTGCATTCTTGTACCGGGAACGACCGGAGCAGAGAAGGATACTGAGTTGGATGAACGTCTTCTTGCAACACCGACACTTGCTCTGCAGCAATGTCATACTATTGCCGTTGATATGGCAAGGGATGCGGTGACTTCTTTAAAGGAAGCGTTACAGAGCTTTGACCATTACACACCACAGCTTGAGGAAAGCATTCGGAACAAGGAAGATATTACCGATCATTATGAAGATATTTTAGGCTCTTATCTTATTAAATTAAGTTCCCAGAAAATCAGCAGTGAAGATGGTGAAGAGGTTACCATGCTGATGAAAATTATTGGTGACTTTGAACGGATTTCGGATCATGCGGTTAATATTCTGGAAGCTTCCGCAGAAATGCGTGAGAAGGAACTGACCTTTTCTGACAGTGCTAAGAGTGACTTTAAGGTAATTTCCGCTGCGGTGGAAGAGATTCTGGACCTGTCCTATGAGGCCTTTGCTGAAAATAATATTGAAAGTGCAATCAATGTAGAACCTTTGGAGCAGGTCATTGATGCTTTGAAGGAGGAAATGCGTACCCGTCATATCCTGCGTATGCAGCAAGGAAGCTGCAGCGTGATTGCGGGCTTTGTGTGGTCCGATCTTCTGACCTGCCTTGAGAGAACAGCGGATCACTGTTCCAATATTGCAGGCTGTGTGATTGATGTTGCGCATCATGAGCTTCATCTTCATGAGACCCTGCAGGCAGTTCACGAGGATAGCAAGGAGTTTCAGAATAAATTTGGCGTGTATAGTAAGAAATATGCTGTGCAGGAATTATAACTCCAAGGGTTCGTGTCTATTCTGAATAGCTGCAAGAGTTTTAAAATAGAAAATTACATACACCGTAACACAGGCTCACAT
The DNA here is from genome assembly GCA_963650485.1 of Bacteroidaceae bacterium. Classification (GTDB taxonomy): domain Bacteria; phylum Bacillota; class Clostridia; order Lachnospirales; family Lachnospiraceae; genus Suilimivivens. Next base: position 76,220 of record CAVJLN010000005.1, on the reverse strand, counting down.
ATTATAAAGGATAGTTATTTTGAATAGTTATCGTAAATTTTATAATATGTGGGCTTTATTTTTTCAAACTAATGTGAGAAAATATGATTCAACAGTACAGCCATGCAGCTCTGACTGAGTAACAAGTTCGAGGGAGCCAGCTCACAGAGAACTTGTTACTCAGTCAGAGCTATAGGGCTTTTTATGGAGGGATGTTATGAGAAAATTTTGGAAAAAGGGATTTACTTTATTGCTTAGTACCTTACTTACCGTTTCTCTTATAGGATGTGGAAACAGTGCAGATGGAGCAGAGAGCGCAGCAGGCGGAAATGGTTCTGCTGACATTGTGAATATTGGAGTTACCGGTTCTCTGGTGAGCTTCAATCCGTTTGTTATGGATATGTCGGAGATGAATCATTACAGCAGCGGACTGATGTTTCTGCCATTGGTAGAGCTGGATCAGAATCTGAACTTTGTGCCGATGCTGGCAGATTCCATTACGACGGAGGATAACCTGACCTTTACGGTGCATATTGACGATGCGGCCACCTGGTCTGACGGGACGCCGGTTACGGCAGCCGATGTGGAATATACCGTGCGGCGTCTGTGCAGTCCGGTGGTTGCCAATCCGTATATGATGTATTATGTGTTTGAAGGTGTTGATGATGAAACCGGATTTGTAGAAGAAAATGCAGACAGCGTTGCAGGAATCCGGATTGTGGATGACAAGACAGTTACTTTTACAGTAAAATCTCCGATGTCATTGATCAGCTTTGAAAACGGATATGCCAGATATATGCACATCATGCCGAAGCATGTAATTGAGAAATTCAGTGAAGCAGAGCTTACGACGAACGAATGGTTTTCCCATCCGGATGTCGTGAGTGGACCCTATATGGTAACAGACTTTGATCCGGAGCATTATGTTTCCTATACGGCGAATACCAACTATTTTAAGGGTGCGCCTAAAATTGAAAAGCTGAACTTTAAGATTGTGGAGGGCAGTCAGATTCTCGCAGGACTGAAATCCGGAGAGATTGATGTGACACATCCGACCATGAGCAATATTCCGGAAACGGATTATGACAGTATTGAAGCACTTTCCAATGTCAGTGTTACCTATGCAAAGCCGGTAACACATCAGTCGGTATTTATCCAGACCGCGAATGTGACAGACAAAAGAGTCCGTGAAGCATTACTTTGCGGCATCGACCGGGAGAAAATCTTAAATGATTTAATGAAGGGACATGGAGAAATTGTCGATGGCTTTGTATCTTCCGTAAGTCCTTATTATGACAGCAGTATCGTTCCAACCAAGTACGATCCGGAAAAAGCAAAGTCACTTTTACAGGAAGCAGGCTGGGATGGCAGTCAGGTATTGCGGTTTTACATCAATTCCAGTGATACGACGTTTGCCAATGCGGCAGCAATTATGGCTGCACAGTGGGCAGAAATCGGTATTCAGGTGGAGATTAAGACCGTTGATTTTGCAACGCTGATGAGCACGGCCGGTTCTACCGATTATGATCTGCTGGCTGTTCAGTATACCTATCCACCTGCTGATTACAGCCTGGATCTGGTTTATCTTCTGGCTGGAGAGGGAAGCTGGACCGGATATTATGATGAAGAAGTGGCAGCAGCCCTTGATGGAGCAACAGTCTCCTCGGATACGCAGGAGCTGACCGGCTTCTACCGGATCATTGATGAAAAGATGCAGGAGGACGTCCCTTACTTCTCAGCTTATGTAATCGGGGCACAGAGTGTTACCGCCAATCGTCTGACAGGGGTAGAACAGGGTGTGTACGGCTTCTTTAACAATGTACAGAACTGGGGAATTGTGCAGTAATCCCATGGCCATAAGGCCGCTGAAACATTTGTGATTACCGGGACAGATTTTTCATTGCAGCTGCGAGAATACGGAACAGCTACGATATAAAGGCAGATACGGAGCGAAGAATGTCACACTTACTTACAATATCGGATTTGACAATTGCATTTACCGGGGACACCGGAATCCATGAGGTGACAGACCATCTTTCTCTTACGCTTGATGAGGGAGAGGTTGTCTGTCTGGTTGGTGAGTCCGGATGTGGGAAAAGTGTGACGTCACTGTCATTTTTAGGTCTCCTTGGACCGGGAGGAAAGGTGACAGAGGGAAGTATCCGCTATGAGAATCAGGAATTACTCACTCTTTCGGAAAAGGAGCTGGATCAGATCCGCGGGAAAGAAATTAGCATGATTTTTCAGGATCCGATGAGTTCCTTAAATCCGACCTTTACCATCGGGTATCAGATCATGGAGGGGATGCGGATTCATCTGGGATTTAAGAAAAAGGAAGCATGGGCGCGTGCGGTAGAGCTTCTTACCAAGGTTGGAATGAAGGAGCCGGAACAGGTTATGAAGAGTTATCCGCATACGTTGTCCGGTGGAATGCGTCAGAGAGCGATTATTGCCATGGCGCTTGCCTGCAATCCAAAGCTTTTGATTGCGGACGAGCCAACAACGGCATTGGATGTATCGGTGCAGGCGCAGATCATGGAGCTTTTGAAGAGATTACAGAAGGAATCCCGGATGGCAGTGCTCCTGATTACCCATGATATGGGCGTGGTATCCCATATGGCGGATCGTGTGCTTGTGATGTATGCCGGACAGATCGTGGAAGAGGCGGAAGCAGAAGAATTGCTCCGTCATCCATCCCATCCTTATACCCGGGCGCTTCTTTCCGCTATTCCGACGACCAGGGACAGTGAGGATCGGAAGCTGTCCTCGATTCCCGGTATGGTTCCGGAAAATTATGATACCATTTCAGGATGCCGGTTTGCAGACAGGTGTCTTTTTGTACGACAGGAGTGTCATCAGAAGGTTGGCTTACGGAAGATTTCCGAGGGGCATGCCATGAGGTGTATTTTAGAGAAAGCTGATTTAATCAGTATTTCCTCAGAGATATGATTGTATTGCCAAAATCGCTGCAGTTCAGCCTTGCCCATTCATAAACTGACAGATTGTAATCGGTCAGTTTAAAGGACGATGATAATGGATTGATAAGAGGAAAAAACGTGTCTGAGCTACAAATTCCATTGATACAGGTGAAGGATCTAAAGAAATATTACCCGGTGAAAACCGGGATTATTCCGTATGTCACGGATTATGTGAAAGCGGTGGACGGCGTGAGTTTTTCTATTTATGAAGGAGAAATTCTGGGTCTTGTCGGAGAATCCGGCTGCGGAAAGACGACGATCGGGAAGCAGGTGGTTGGTCTGGAAAAGCCAACCGGAGGGACTATTTCTTACCGTGGGATGGATGTTTTGAACTGGACGGCGAGGGAGCAGAGCGCTTATCGTACGAAAATCCAGATGATTTTTCAGGATCCGTATTCGTCTCTAAATCCAAGGAAACATATCTATGAAATCTTGTCGGCTCCCATGCTTTATCATGGAATTTCCAGTAAGCAGACCGTGGAAAAGGATGTGAAGAAACTGCTTGAAATGGTGGGAATGCCGCAGTCTGCGCTTGGCAGGTATCCACACGAATTTTCCGGAGGACAAAGGCAGCGTATCGGTATTGCAAGGGCACTTTCCCTGAAACCGGAGTTTATCGTATGCGATGAGCCGGTAAGTGCGCTGGATGTGTCTGTACAGGCACAGATTCTGAATCTGTTGAAAGACCTGCAAAAGGAGCTGCAGCTTACCTTATTGTTTATCGGGCACGGACTTGGTGCAGTGCATTATGTGAGTGACCGGATTGCGGTGATGCAGAATGGACGGATTGTGGAGATGGGGGATGCGAAGGAGATCTTTCATCATCCGCAGCAGGCGTACACGAAGCTGCTGCTGAATTCCATACTGGAACCGAAGGTTTATCCGGAAGACAGGGACAGCTAGGGAGTTATATAAAAGGAACATACGCTGATGGGAAAATATATTTTAAAACGAATTTTGATTGCAATTCCGGTGCTCATTGGAATCACCTTAATTGATTACGCAATTATGTGTCTTGCCGGAAGTCCGCTGGAGATGTTAAAGGGTCCCCGGATTTCTGATGCGGCCTTGCAGGCAAAGGAGATTGCGGCAGGACTGGATAAGCCGCTTATAGTGCAGTATTTCGTGTGGCTTTGGCAGCTCCTGCAGGGAAACTTAGGGTACTCGATGAAGTCTTATGAACCGGTCAGTGCTATGATCGGAAGTCACATAGGGCCGACATTGCTTTTAATGGGAGCATCTCTCATCTTAAGTCTTCTGATTGCGGTTCCGACGGGGATTTACAGTGCGGTAAAGCAGTATTCGAAAGGCGATTATGCTGTGGTAACGGCGTCCTTTATCGGAAGCAGTATCCCGAGCTTTTTTCTGGCATTGATTCTGATTTATATTTTTACGGTTAAACTGGGAGTTCTGCCATCAAGCGGAATGAACACCCTCGGAATGGACGGAGGTGTGCCGGATACGGTCCGGCATATGGTTATGCCGGTTATTGTTCTTGCGGTTTCTTTAGCCGGAAGCAACATCCGTTATATCCGCAGCTCCTTTCTGGAAATTCTGCAGCAGGATTATCTGCGGACGGCCAAGGCAAAAGGAATTGGCTATAAGCGTGTGATCTGGAAGCATGCCATGCGGAATGCGCTGCTTCCCATTGTAACGGTAATCGGAATGCAGATCCCGATGTTATTTGGCGGTACCGTGATTATTGAGCAGGTGTTTTCCTGGCCGGGACTGGGGCTGATGACCATGACGGCGATTATGGGAAGGGATTACCCCGTGATTATGGGAGTGTGCCTGCTGTCTGCGGTGGTAGTACTGATCTCCAATTTGATTACCGACATTTTATACGCATTGGTAGATCCGACGATTCAGCTTGGCTAATCCTTCGGCAGCTTAGGAAGGGAGAGCGGAAGGAAGTATTGTGGGAAAGGAATGCGGAAAGAAGGTTATAGACAGGAAGGAATGGCTGTTATGAAGCGGAATCTAATAAGTGAAACCTATCTGCAGACGGTCTGGAGACGGTTGAAACATCATCATCTGGCGCTGGTTTCCATTGCAGTAGTGGCTGTAATCAGTCTTGCAGCTGTTCTTGCACCGATCCTCGCACCATTTGATCCACAGGCGATAGCAGGTCCCTTCGGGGCAGCGCCATCGAAGGAATTCTGGCTGGGAACCGATGCCATTGGCCGTGATGTGTTGAGCAGGCTTTTGTATGCGACACGGGTTTCCCTTCTGGTCGGTGTGATGGCAACTCTGCTGTCAACCACCATTGGCGTTATGCTGGGGCTGATCGCGGGATACTTTGGAGGTGTGGCAGATATGGTGATTATGCGCTTTACCGACGTGGTGATGTCCTTTCCGTATATTCTGCTGGTGCTTGTTGCAGCGGCGATCTTTGAACCGGGACTGTGGAATATCATTCTGATTCTCGGATTTGTAGACTGGCCGGGAATTGCACGACTGGTACGCGGAAATGTGCTTTCCCTGCGGGAAACGAATTTTATTAAGAGCAATCTGGTGGCAGGAATGCCGCTTTCCCATATTTTGTTTTCGGAAATTCTGCCGAATACGGTTGCACCGATCCTTGTATACAGTACAACCGTGCTGGCGGTGTCCATGCTGGATGAGGCGGCATTAAGCTTCCTTGGAATGGGCGTACTGCCTCCGAAAGCCAGCCTTGGCAACATGCTGAACGGCGCACAGTCTCTTACGGTGCTGACGCAGCAGCCGTGGCTGTGGATTCCACCCGGTCTTATGATTATTGTATTGGTCGTTGCAATTAATTTTATTGGAGATGCCCTGCGGGATGCGGTTGATCCGAATTTCAAGAGCAGACAAATTTAAACCAAACTTCAACTAAGTTGAAAGAGTATTTGAAACGTCAAAACGGATATAGGAAAAATCTGGTTCAAAGGATGGTATGGCTGGTGCTCATGCCGGTATAGCAGATGATATTACTTCAAATATTAAGTGGAAATATCGTGACAAAGGTAGTATGATAGAGACGACAATGCCAGGGACAGAGATTGATTATATTATGAGTCTTGAAGCAAACTAAATGGCAGCGAAGCAGGCATTTGGTTTGCAAAGCTCATTAACGTCCAAGTTTCAGAGTAGTATGAAGTTTGGATGTGTGAAGCACTTGTAGAATAAATCAGGAGGACAACACAAATGACAAGAGAAGAATATCAGAATCGTGTATTGGGATGTTTTGTGGGGAAGAACATTGGCGGCACGCTGGGAATGCCGATGGAATGGGAGCGTAGTAAGAACAACGTTACCTATTATACCCATGATATCACCGGGGATCCGCTGCCGAACGATGATCTGGACATCCAGATATTGTGGCTGCTGGCATTAGAGGAGCAGGGGCTGCACATTGACAGCAAGATTTTGGGACAGTACTTTAATGAATACATGATTTTCACGCATGCAGAGTATGGGGTTGCAAAGACGAATCTCCGTGCAGGATTGCAGCCGCCGGTAACCGGAACATTCCACAACAAATTTAAGGACAGCTGTGGTTCCTACATCCGTTCGGATATCTGGGCATGTCTCTTTCCGGGGAATCCGGAAAAGGCAGCAGAGTATGCTTTTGAGGATGCCCTTGTGGATCATGGAAACGGTGAGGGCGTCTATGCGGAGGTTTTCATGGCAGCCATGGAGAGTGCCGCCTTTTTTGAAAAGGATATCCGTAAGCTGATAGACATCGGCTTAAGCTATATTCCGGAGGAGTGTACGGTCAGCAAGGGAATTCGTGACGCAATCCGTACCTATGATTCGGGGATGAGCATGGAGCAGACCCGGGAATACCTGATGCAGAATTATATCGGGCATCTGGAATGGCATGCAATTGCCAAGGAGGATGAAGATAAGGGCTATAATGAGGGACCAATGGGCTTTGATGTTCCGTCCAATATGATGATTATTATTTATGGACTGCTCTTCGGAGAAGGCAATTATGAAAAAGCGATGTGCATAGCCGTAAATTATGGCGAGGATACGGACTGCACCGCAGGAACGATTGCCGCCTTATATGGCATCATGTACGGCCGTGACGTTTTTGAAGAAAAGTGGACGAAGCCCATTGGCAACAAGCTTGTGACCATAAGTATTGATCCGTTCCTGATGTATGGCAAGATTCCGAAAACGGTAGAGGAGCTTATGGAGCGGGTGACTGTCCTTTATGAAAAGGCACAGAAGGAATTTGGACTTACAGAATGGAGCGGAAATGTAGAAGACTTTTATGCAAAGTCGTACTTCCAGAATATTTACCGGGAAATGAATGTGGTACGCTTTACGTTCCCCGGTTTAAATGTACGCCTGGATTATTGCGGTGATCCGGTAATTCGCCGTGGTGAGCCGAAGAAGATTAAATTCATTCTTTCCAACAAATCAAAGTATGTGACCTCGGATCGTGTGAATGTGTATTTATATGGAAGAGAGGGCTGCGAGATTCTTCCGCAGAAGGAGCAGAACATCTTCTTAAGTATGGCACACATGGGCGACGGCATCCGGGAACTGGAATATGAAATTCTGGTGGAGGAACCGCTTCGGGCGTCCTACCGGTTTGTGGCAGAATTTGTCTTTGAAGAAAATAAGAATAACTGTCCGATGGAGGTGCCGTTTGTGCTGTTATCGGAAGCCGGACAGACTGTACCTGTTGTCTGGGAGAAAAAGGGACCGGCCTGCACTCCGAATCTGCCGCGGGTATAATTTGTAACAGTTTAGCCATGCCCCCATTCATAAGCTGCCGGATTGTACGGATTGGCTAACTAATATACGTGCTTTCCGGTAGCTTATTTTCATGTCTTGACAAGTATACCTTTCGTGGTGTACTTTAACATATGAGGTAACTATTCGGAATAGTTACCTTATATGAATAAGCCAGACTACAAAAGGCATTGAGGAAGACAGTAGCTTTTTTCCAAACGTCAAAGAGAGCCGGGGAAGGTGAGAGCCGGTATTAGTAGGAGAAAAGGGAAAATCACTTCTGAGCCGTTTTGCTGAACCATCTGATCAAGGATTGAATGTATGTGACAGGCAGGTACTGCTTCTGTATAAATGCTTATAGCACAGTCGTTTGTCAGAGTCAGTAGGTGAAACCGGGATCCTCCGTTATGGGAAGCCATATAAAACTGCAAGTATGCTGATATAGTCAGAACGCGGGGAGTATGTTGTAACAGGTGGTTGCGTGGTAATGATGCCTCGTCCTATTACAGGACGGGGCTTTTTGTAACATTAGGAAATTACGGTGTAATATTCCTAATGTTACAAAAAGCCCTCCGGGCAGGATTGCACTGTGGCAGAAAGGAAATAAAAGAAAGGAATGTACTATGTATCAGAAAGTATCAACGAACCTGAACTTCGTGGACAGGGAAAAAGAAACGAAGAAATTCTGGGAAGAAAATGACATCTTCCGCAAAAGTATGGAAAACCGTAAGGAAGGACCGACCTACACCTTTTATGACGGACCTCCGACTGCAAATGGCAAGCCGCACATCGGACATGTGCTGACCCGTGTAATTAAGGATATGATTCCCAGATACCGTACCATGAAGGGATATATGGTACCCCGTAAGGCCGGCTGGGATACCCACGGACTTCCTGTAGAGCTGGAAGTAGAAAAGCTTCTTGGCTTAAACGGTAAGGAACAGATTGAAGAATACGGAATCGAGCCCTTCATTAAGAAATGTAAGGAATCCGTATGGAAGTATAAGGGAATGTGGGAGGACTTCTCCGGAACCGTTGGCTTCTGGGCAGATATGGAGAACCCTTACGTTACCTATGATGATAACTTTATTGAATCGGAATGGTGGGCTTTAAAGGAGATCTGGAATAAGGAACTTTTATATAAGGGCTTTAAGATCGTGCCTTACTGTCCTCGTTGTGGAACCCCTCTTTCTTCCGCGGAGGTTTCCCAGGGGTATAAGACCGTTAAGGAGCGTTCTGCCATCGTGCGTTTCAAGGCAGCAGGAGAGGATGCTTATTTTCTTGCATGGACAACCACTCCCTGGACGCTTCCTTCCAACGTGGCTCTTTGTGTGAACCCGGATGAAACTTATGTAAAGGTAAAGGCCGCAGATGGTTATACTTATTATATGGCACAGGCACTGCTCGACACCGTACTTGGCAGACTGGCCACAGATGATAAGCCGGCTTATGAAATTCTCGAGACCTATCAGGGTAAGGATCTGGAACGTCGTGAATACGAACCGCTTTATGCCTGCGCAGGAGAATGTGCAGAGAAGCAGCACAAGAAAGGCTTCTTCATTACCTGTGACAACTATGTAACCATGACAGATGGTACCGGTATTGTTCATATCGCTCCTGCTTTTGGTGAAGATGATGCGAGAGTCGGCCGTGATTATGACCTTCCTTTCGTACAGTTCGTTGACGGAAAGGGCTGCCTTACCGCAGAGACACCGTATGCCGGTAAGTTCGTGAAGGATGCCGATAAGGATGTCTTAGTCGATCTGGATAAAGAAGGAAAGCTCTTCGATGCGCCGAAGTTTGAGCATGAGTATCCGCACTGCTGGAGATGTGATACACCGCTTATTTACTATGCAAGAGAATCTTGGTATATCAAGGAAACCGCAGTAAGGGATGATCTGATCCGCAACAACAATACCGTAAACTGGATTCCGGAATCCATCGGTAAGGGACGCTTCGGCAACTGGCTTGAGAACATCCAGGACTGGGCTATTTCCCGTAACCGTTACTGGGGAACTCCTCTTAATATCTGGGAATGTGAAGGCTGCGGGCACCAGGAATGCATCGGAGGCCGTGATGAATTAGAGAAGCGTTCCGGCAATCCGGCTGCACAGACCGTGGAACTGCACAGACCTTATATTGATGAAATCACCATGGTTTGTCCGGACTGCGGCAAGACCATGAAGAGAGTACCGGAGGTCATTGACTGCTGGTTTGACTCCGGTGCAATGCCGTTTGCACAGCATCATTATCCGTTTGAAAATAAGGAGATCTTCGAGCAGCAGTTCCCGGCACAGTTTATTTCCGAGGCCGTTGACCAGACCCGTGGATGGTTCCATTCTCTGATGGCAGAATCCACCCTGCTGTTTAACAGAGCACCTTATGAAAATGTTATCGTCTTAGGCCACGTTCAGGATGAGAACGGACAGAAGATGAGTAAGAGTAAAGGAAATGCCGTAGACCCGTTTGATGCACTCGAAACCTATGGTGCCGATGCAATCCGTTGGTACTTCTACATTAACTCCGCACCATGGCTGCCGAACCGTTTCCATGGCAAGGCTGTTGTTGAAGGACAGCGTAAATTCATGGGAACCCTCTGGAATACTTACGCATTCTTTGTCCTTTATGCGAATATTGATAACTTCGATGCAACGAAGTATACCCTGGAATATGACAAGCTTCCGGTTATGGACAAGTGGCTTTTAAGTAAGTTAAACTCCATGATTATCGAAGTGGACGAGGATCTGGATCATTACAGGATTCCCGAAGCTGCAAGAGCACTGGAGAGCTTTGTGGATGATATGAGTAACTGGTATGTCAGAAGAAGCCGTGAGCGTTTCTGGGCAAAGGGCATGGAGCAGGATAAGATCAATGCGTATATGACACTTTATACCGCACTTGTTACGGTTGCCAAGTGTGCAGCTCCGATGATTCCGTTCATGACGGAGGATATTTACCAGAATCTGGTTCGCAGCATTGATAAGACTGCTCCGGAAAGTATTCATCTGTGCGATTTTCCTGTTGCAGATGAAAAGATGATTGACAAGAAGCTCGAGGAGGACATGAAGGAGGTTCTGGATATCGTTGTTATGGGACGTGCGTGCCGTAATACCGCCAACATCAAGAATCGTCAGCCGATCGGCAGCATGTTTGTAAAGGCAGACCATGCACTTACCGACTTCTATGTGAATATTATAGAAGATGAATTAAATGTTAAGAATGTTACCTTTACCGATGATGTCAGAGACTTCACCAGCTACACCTTCAAGCCGCAGCTTAAGACGGTGGGACCCAAATACGGCAAGCAGCTCGGTGGAATTAAGGAACACCTTTCTTCCTTAGACGGCAATGCGGCAATGGATGAGCTGAAAGAAAAGGGCGCACTCGTGTTTGATGTTGCCGGAACGGAGGTAAGCCTTTCTGAAGAGGATCTCTTAATTGAAATGAGCCAGAAGGAAGGTTATGTGTCTGAGGCAGACAACTATATGACCGTTGTTCTTGACACCAATCTCACACCGGAGCTTATTGAAGAAGGCTTTGTATATGAGGTCATCAGTAAGATCCAGACAATGCGTAAGGATGCGGACTTTGAGGTAATGGATCATATCCGCGTTGCAATTAACGGTAATGAAAAAATTGCTGAGGTTGTCCGCAAGAATGAAACAGCTATTGCACAGAAGGTACTGGCAGATGAAATTCTGGTGGATACCCCTCTTGAAACTACCAAGGAATGGAATGTCAATGGGGAAAATGTCACAATTGGAGTTGCCAAAAACGAACATTAGGTTTAAAATATTGTAGAAAAGTGAATCGGCACATTGACGTGTACATGTATCAATGTGCCGTAATCTTTGTGACCATGTAATGGAACAGTTATGTTTTCAAGTACAGGAAACTGCAGGACATCCGGGATAGTTTGACATATGAAGAAAGATAAAGGAGAATGGAGGCTTAACATGGCGAAGAAGACAACCCCTGCAACACTGACTTTTGATAAGGAAATGTTCAAAAAGAATGTTATGTATAATGTGAAGACGTTATACCGTAAGACTTTGGAGGAAGCAACTCCTCAGCAGATCTTTCAGGCAGTTGCCTATACGGTAAAGGATACCGTGATTGATAACTGGCTGGAAACACAGAAGGAATATGAAAAGAAAGATCCAAAGACGGTTTATTACCTTTCCATGGAATTTCTGATGGGGCGTGCACTTGGCAATAACCTGATTAACCTTCAGGCATATAAGCAGGTAAAGGAAGCACTCGAAGAACTGGGACTGGATCTGAATGCGATCGAGGATCAGGAGCCCGATGCAGCACTTGGTAATGGCGGTCTTGGCAGACTGGCAGCATGTTTCTTAGATTCCCTTGCCACCTTAGGCTATGCAGCATATGGCTGTGGTATCCGTTACCGTTATGGTATGTTCAAGCAGGAAATCAGAGATGGTTACCAGGTCGAAGTACCGGATAACTGGTTAAAGGATGGTAATCCGTTCGAACTGCGCAGACCGGAATATGCAAAGGAAGTAAAATTTGGCGGTTATGTCAATGTTCATGTAGATGAAAACGGCAGAAACAACTTTGTCCAGGAAGGCTATCAGAGTGTCCGGGCCATTCCTTATGATCTCCCGATCGTCGGATATGGTAATGGCATTGTGAACACGCTTCGTATCTGGGATGCAGAGCCGGTAGACTGCTTCCAGTTAGATTCCTTTGACAAGGGTGATTATCAGAAGGCCGTTGAGCAGGAAAACCTTGCAAGAAACATTGTTGAGGTTCTTTATCCGAATGACAACCATTATGCAGGTAAGGAGCTGCGCTTAAAGCAGCAGTACTTCTTTATCTCTGCTTCCGTACAGGAGGCCGTTGCCAAATATATGCGTAAGCATGATGATATTCATAAATTCTACGAGAAGGTAACCTTCCAGCTGAATGATACCCATCCGACCGTTGCCATCGCAGAATTGATGAGAATTCTCATGGATGAATATTATCTTACTTGGGATGAAGCATGGGCAGTTACCACAAAGACCTGTGCATATACCAACCATACGATCATGGCTGAAGCTTTGGAAAAATGGCCGATCGAGCTGTTCTCCAGACTTCTTCCCAGAATTTATCAGATTATTGAAGAGATCAACCGCAGATTTGTGGAGCAGATCCAGCAAAAGTATCCGAATAATCCGGAGAAGATCCGTAAGATGGCAATCATTTATGATGGTCAGGTGAAGATGGCACATCTTGCAATCGTTGCAGGTTATTCCGTAAACGGTGTTGCCAGGCTTCATACCGAGATCTTAGAGAAGCAGGAGCTGAAGGACTTCTATGAGATGATGCCTCAGAAGTTCAACAATAAGACGAACGGTATCACCCAGAGAAGATTCCTTCTTCATGGAAATCCGCTGCTTGCAGACTGGGTAACCGCTCATGTGGGAAGTGACTGGATCACCGATCTTCCGAAGATCAACAAGCTAAAGGTTTATGCGGATGATGAGAAGGCTCAGCAGGAGTTCATGAACATTAAGTACCGGAACAAGGTACGTCTGGCGCAGTACATCTTAGAACACAACGGTATCGAGGTCGATCCCCGTTCCATCTTCGATGTACAGGTTAAGAGACTTCATGAGTACAAGAGACAGCTTCTTAACATTTTGCATGTCATGTATTTATACAACCAGCTGAAGGATAATCCGGAGATGGATTTCTATCCGAGAACCTTCATCTTTGGTGCAAAGGCAGCAGCCGGATACTACAATGCAAAGATGACCATTAAGCTCATCAATTCCGTTGCCGATGTCGTAAATAACGATCCTGCCATCAACGGAAAGATCAAGGTCGTTTTCATTGAAAACTATCGTGTATCCAATGCAGAGCTGATCTTCGCAGCAGCAGATGTTTCCGAGCAGATCTCTACAGCCAGCAAGGAAGCATCCGGTACCGGTAACATGAAGTTCATGTTAAACGGTGCATTGACCATCGGAACCATGGATGGTGCGAACGTGGAAATCGTAGAAGAGGTTGGTAGGGAGAATGCATTTATCTTCGGCCTTTCCTCTGATGAGGTTATTCAGTATGAGAACTTCGGCGGGTATGATCCGAACGAAATCTTCAACAATGATCCGGACGTGCGCAGGGTACTGATGCAGTTAATCAACGGTACCTACTCACCGAACGATCCGGATCGGTTCCGTACCCTGTATAACTCCCTGCTTAACACCTTAAGCACTGCGAAGGCAGATACCTACTTCATTCTGAAGGACTTCCGTTCCTATGCAGATGCACAGAAGCAGGTAGAAAAGGCATACCGCGATGAGAAGGGCTGGGCAAAGAGCGCCATCCTAAATGTTGCATGCAGCGGTAAGTTCACATCCGACAGAACCATTCAGGAATATGTGGATGATATCTGGCATTTGGATAAGGTCGTATTACCGAAATAATAGGTGTTAATTCGTGATGAAGGAGTCCCCATTGGTGAAAGCTGATGGGGACGGTTACGTTTTTGGAAGAAAATCCGGATAGATATACAATTCATTTGGGATCATGAATTAGAGGGCTGCATTGTACGAGGTGGCAGTCAATGAAATGACGTCCATGTTGCCATAATTTGCATGGCTCTGAATAGTTACAGTATAACAAAAATGACAGGAGTAAATTGGCAGAAATGAAAATAACGGAAGAGAAACAGACAGAAGAGGAACAGCATATAGATCTTCGGAAGATCCGGGAAACATTTGCAAAGGACCGTTTCGCAACAGAAAACGGCGCAGTTATTGAAGAAGTAAGGGAGCATTATGCAAGATGCAGTGTTGAACTTACAGAACGACACTTTAATGCGGCAGGCGGCGTGATGGGCGGTGTGCATTTCATGCTGGCAGACTTTGCATTTGCAGTTGCAACGAACTGGAACGGAATGGGCGTGGTGTCCTTGAGCTCCACGATCAGTTATCTCGGTGCCATAAAAGGAAAGAAGCTGATCGCAGAGGCGGAATGCGTTAAGGAAGGCCGGTCTACCGTTTATTACCGGGTGGATGTTACCGATGACTTTGGAAACCGGATTGCGGAAGTCGGAATCAACGGGTTCCGGAAGGGATTTTAGGGAAACGCTGGAGATATTGCAGAATGACAGAAGTACTTTTAGATAAGCTAAGAGAGATTACACCGGAGGAGCAGAGGATTCTGGATGGACGTGACTGTATTGAGAAAGAATTGTATATGGAAGCGGAGACCAATGTAATTGATGCAGGTAAGCTTTTAGATACAGGAAAATTGATTCAGGTGCGTCCACATACCAGATTTATTCATTTTCCACCACATAGTCATAATTATGTGGAAATGATTTATATGTGTAAGGGGTGTACACATCATTTAATCAATGGAGAAGATGTATATCTGCAAGAAGGAGAAATTTTGTTATTAAGCCAGAAGGCGGTACAGGAAATTTATCCTGCAGGAAAAGAGGATATTGCGGTTAACTTTATAATTTTACCGGAATTTTTCGGGGATTGCTTAAAAATAATCGCATCTGAAAGAAATATGCTTCGGGACTTTGTTATTAGCTGTCTTCGGGGTGAAAATTCGAGCTGCGGTTACTTCCACTTTAAGGTAACGGATATTTTACCAATCCAGAATCTGATCGAGAACCTGATTTTTACTGTTTGGAACAGGCAGCCTAATAAAAGAAGCATGAATCAGGTGACTATGGGGCTTCTTTTTCTGCTGTTGATGAATCAGATGGATAAACTGGAAACAGGGACGGAAAGTGAACCCCAGAGGTTTGTTATGCAGATTCTGGCTTATGTGGAAGAACATTACAGGGATGGGGAGTTGTCCGAACTTGCGGAAAGAATGCATTATGATTTATATTGGCTGTCGAAGGAAATACGAAAGAGGACAGGCAAAACTTATACGGAGCTTGTACAGGATAAAAGGCTGAGACAGGCAGCTTATCTGCTGAAAAATACAGGAATGCCGGTTACGGATATAGCAATCGAGGTAGGGTATAGTAATATCAGTTATTTTCACAGGATTTTTCAAAAGCGGTATCATATGACCCCGAAGAAATACCGCAATGGCAAATAAGGACACTTTTTTAAACAAAAGGTGTTCTTTTTTAGTTGTCGTGCATATGAGAAAATAGAACCGTTCAGAGACATGTAAATTAGGACTATACAGATGTTGGAGGTATGTGCCCGTAAGGAACATCTGTCAGATGCATATGTAGATAACGGAGACAGTATTGAACAATTACGAATGGAGGTAAAATGGAACGATATTATCTGGCAATAGATATTGGAGCTTCCGGAGGACGGCATATTCTGGGACGCATGGAGAATAAAAGGCTGGTGCTGGAGGAGATATACCGCTTTGAAAACGGTATGGAAGAGATGGATGGTCAGCTCTGCTGGAATGTGGACAGATTGTTTGCTGAGATCAAAAAGGGAATGAAGCTCTGCAGGGAAGCAGGGAAGATCCCGTACAGTATGGGAATTGATACCTGGGCGGTGGATTTTGTTCTTCTGGATGCAAAGGGGCAGAGGCTGGGAAATGCGGTCAGCTATCGGGATAGTCGTAATCTGGGGATGGAGCGGCTGGTGTATGAGCATATATCGGAAGAAGAGCTCTATCAGAGAAACGGAATACAGAAGCAGCCGTTTAATACCATTTATCAGTTGATGGCAGTGAAGAGCAGAACACCGAAGCTATTGGAGCAGGCGGAAGCCATGCTGATGATCCCGGATTATTTTCACTATCTTCTGACGGGAAATATGGCAGCAGAATACACCAATGCAACAACCACACAGCTTGTATCTGCCGGTACCGGCGACTGGGACTTTGAATTGATTGACAGACTCGGATACAAGAGAAGCCTGTTTCCCAAGATTCAAAATCCCGGAACCACACTTGGTAAACTGAGCAGAGAAATTCAGGAGGAAGTAGGCTTTAACTGTCAGGTTGTGCTCCCGGCGACACATGATACGGGATCAGCAGTAGCTGCTGTACCGGCTATGAAGGAGCCATTTCTGTATATCAGCTCCGGAACCTGGTCTTTAATGGGAACGGAGCTTCAAGAGGCGGATTGCTCTGAACAAAGCAGGCAGCATAATTTCACCAATGAGGGAGGATATGAGCATCGGTTCCGTTATCTGAAGAATATTATGGGACTGTGGATGATTCAGTCCGTGAAAAAGGAGCTTGGTAAGGATAAAAGCTATGGCGAAATCTGCAGTGAAGCATCGAAAGCAGATATTTCCTCAATCGTGGATTGCAACGCTCCGAGATTTCTTGCTCCGGTAAGCATGACAGCGGAGGTGCAGAACGCCTGCCGGGAATCCGGACAGCAGATACCGGAAGGAATTGCACAGGTAGCGGCAGTAATCTATCATAGTCTGGCAAAGTGTTATGCAAAAACTGCGCAGGAGCTGCAGGAGTTGACTGGCTGTACCTATGAACAGATTCATGTCGTAGGTGGAGGAGCCAATGCAGATTATCTGAATGCTCTGACTGCAAAAGAAACCGGAAAGCCGGTTTTAACAGGCCCTGTGGAAGCTACCGCCACCGGCAATCTGGCAGTGCAGCTTATAGCCGCAGGAGAACTGCGGGATCTGCATGAAGCAAGGGCTTGCATTGCAGAGTCGTTTCCGATCGGGCATTACAGCGGAACGATTACTTAGGGAAACGCTGGTGAAATTAACATTTCTGTAGTATAAGATGAAGGAACAGCAGCCGGTCACCGACAGTCAGGCTGTGTATGAATATAGTTCAGGAATAATCACGTGCAAAACGAGGAGGAGCAGACATGACAAGAACAGAAAGATATGAAGAAGCAAAAAAGAAATTTCAGGAGCTGGGTGTGGATACGGATGAGGCAATCAGACAGCTTTCCGGAATTCCGGTTTCCCTTCACTGCTGGCAGGGAGATGATGTAACAGGGTTTGACCACGAAGGTCCTCTGACAGGAGGTATTCAGGCAACCGGAAATTATTTGGGAAAGGCAAAAAATCCGCAGGAGCTGATGCAGGACTATGATAAGGCCATGAGTCTGATGCCCGGGAAAAAGAAGCTGAATCTTCATGCAAGCTATGCGATCTTCGAAGAAGGACAGTATGCAGACAGAGATCAGCTGGAACCGAAGCATTTTGCCAAATGGGTGGAATTTGCGAAGGAGAGAGGACTTGGAATTGATTTCAATCCAACGTTTTTTTCACATGAGAGGGTAAAGGATGGACTGACACTGACAAGTCCGGATGAGGATACCAGACAGTTTTGGATCAGACATGGAAAGGCCTGTATCCGGATTGCAGAATATTTTGCAAAAGAAACAGGAATTCCCTGCGTGATGAATATCTGGATCGGAGACGGCTTTAAGGACATTCCGGCAGACCGGATGGGACCACGGACGAGATATAAGGATTCCCTGGAGCAGATTCTGTCAGAGCCCTTTGATCCGGAGCTTGTTAAGCCTTGTGTAGAGTCCAAGGTGTTTGGCATCGGTGTAGAATCTTATACAGCAGGCTCAGCAGAGTTTACCCTGTCCTTTGCAGCAGGACATGAGCATGTGCTTCCGCTTATGGATAATGGACATTATCATCCGACAGAGGTTGTTTCGGATAAGATTCCGGCGCTTCTTTGCTTCTTCCCGGAGATTGCCCTGCATATCACAAGACCGGTACGATGGGATTCTGATCATGTGGTTCTGTTTGATGATGAAACGCGGGAAATGGCAAAGGAAATTGTACGATGCAATGCGTTGGACAGGGTTTATATGGCGCTCGACTATTTTGATGCCAGCATCAACCGGATTGCAGCATGGGTAATAGGCTTCCGGAGCTGGCAGAAGGCATTGCTTATGGCGCTGTGTACGCCGCATGAGCTGCTGCGCAGATTACAGGATGAGAACCGCCTGACGGAGCTGATGGCCATGCAGGAAGAACTGAAAACCTACCCGTTTGGGGATATTTGGGAAGAATACTGTGGGCAGTGCCATGTTGCCGGAGATCTTAAGTGGATGGATGAGGTACTGAACTACGAAAAAGAGGTTTTAAGGAAACGCTGATTGAAGCGTTTCTCACGCAGAATTTGCGTAACAGTTCAGCCATGCAGAAATGATTGTGCAAGATGACCGTGGGAAACAGTTATAAAAGTATAAGAATGGAGAGACAGAGAGATGAAGGTATTGGAGGCAGAATTTGTAAAAGGATTTATCCGGATGGCAGATGATGGATGGCAGCAGGGCTGGCATGAGCGGAACGGAGGAAATCTTTCCTATCGTATGCGGACGGAGGAAGCAGAGCTGGTGAAGGAGGAGCTGGTGCCGGGAGAATGGCAGCCGATCGGTACAGAGGTGCCGGAGCTTGCAGAAATGTATTTTCTGGTTACCGGAAGTGGAAAATACTTCCGGAATGTAAGTATTAACCCGGAGGACTCCATGTGTATCATTGAACTGGATGAAAAGGGAGAGAACTACAGGATATGCTGGGGACTTATTAACGGAGGACGTCCGACCTCTGAACTACCCTCTCATCTGATGAATCATGCCGTCAAGCTGCAGGTGACAGGAGGAAAGCACAGGGTGATTTATCATGCTCACACAACGAATATTATTGCTCTTACCTTCGTTCTGCCGTTGGAGGACAAGGTATTTACCAGAGAGCTCTGGGAGATGGCAACGGAATGTCCGGTAGTATTTCCGGAGGGAGTTGGTGTCGTGCCGTGGATGGTTCCGGGAGGAAGGGATATCGCCCTTGCCACCAGTGAACTGATGAAAAAATATAATCTGGTAATCTGGGCACATCATGGAATGTTTGCTTCCGGAGAGGACTTTGATCTGACCTTCGGACTCATGCACACCGCAGAGAAATCCGCAGAGATTCTGGTAAAAGTTTTATCGATTCAAAAGGAGAAGCGTCAGACCATCCGGACGGATGATTTCAGAAGGCTGGCAAAGGATTTCCATGTAGAGCTTTCAGAAGAGGTTCTGAATAACTGAGACTTACGAGTTACTCATGTTGTGTAACTGTTCAGCCATGCCCATTCATAAGCTGCCGGATTGTACAGATGGGCGGATGACACCTTGATTTTGAATTAAAAACATAGTAGCATGAAAGTAATGAGTTAAGTAATAAGAATGGGATGGGGCTATACAAATGATCAGAGTTGCGGTTGTGGATGATTCGGCAGGTGCAAAGCAGGGAATGGCGGATTTTTTGCAGAAATATCAGGAAAAACATGGAGTACAGTTTCAGACAAGCTTTTTTGAGGATGGAGCAGATTTTGTAGAGAATTATCAGCCGGTTTATGATCTGATTTTTTTAGATGTGGAAATGCCTAAAAAGGATGGCATGACGGCTGCCCGCGAGATCAGAATGGTAGATCCGGATGTAACAATGGTATTTATTACAAGAGTTGTACAATATGCGATCAAGGGATATGAAGTCCGTGCCATGGATTTTCTTGTTAAACCAGTGAATTATGCAGCTTTTGAGTTGAGAATGGATTCCCTGTTAAGTCATTTGCGCAGGACAGAAGAGAAGTTTTTATTAATTACAACCAAGGAGAGTGTATGTAAAATACCTGTATCAAGGCTGATCTATGTGGAAGTGATTAAACATAAAATTATCTATCATACCGAAATGGGTGATTATGAGACAAGTGAAACGCTCAAGGGTGTAGAAGAAAAGTTGGAAAATGAACCTTTTAAAAGGTGTGATAACTGCTTTCTGGTCAATTTGAAATTTGTAACAAAGGTAGGACAAAAGGAACTGACAGCCGGAGGTCAGCAGTTAAAAATCAGCCGACCGAGAAGGAAAGAGTTTCTGGAAGCCTTGTCTGACTATATAGGGGGTACATCATGAGTGATATATGGGGGTGTTTCAGGGTAACCGGTATGTGACGGAGATGTTACTGGCATGTCTGCTTATTATGATGCCACATAGAAAAAGGAACAGGTTTCTGCCCAGGGTCATTTTATTTGTTTTGCTCACGGAACTGGGATCTCTATTTGTGATGAATACTCCCCTGGCAAAGGCGATCTGGAGTAATTCGGATCGTATCGTGATCAGCTCTGTTATATATGTGCTTGTTTTTGCAATCATCAGTATTTGTTTTGTGGGTTTATGTTGCAAAATATCCTTGCAGGAAGCGGTTTATTGTACGGCACTTACTCTTTGCATACAGCATTTTACGTTTTCCTTTCAGGTGGTGCTGCAGGGAATTGTCCCGGGTGATGGCTTATGGTACCGTCTGTTTCTGATTGTAATCACGATCATTGTGCCTTATTTGGTCATTTATTTCTTTTGTATTCGCTATATCTGTGACAGTGGATTTTATGAGATTAATGTATTAAATCTTACGACAGCAACCTGTCTGATTTTTCTGACCTCTGCGTTTATCAGCATTGCGGCTAAGAAAATTAATGTGAAGGATAGTGGAGACCTGTTCTATATCTGCCAGATTTATGAAATGCTCTGCTGCTTCTTTTTGCTTTGGGTGCAGGTTAAGCAAAAGAGGAGCTTCCAGCTGCAGCATGAACTGGATATTCAGAACTATTTGCAGTATATCCGTCATGAACAATTGCAAAGATCGAAGAGTGACATGAATTTAATGGTGCATCTTATGCATGAATTAAAGCATCAGGTAGCCGATATGCTCATTGAAGAAAATGCCAGCATAAAGGATGAGCTCCTTGATAAAATTGCAGATAATCTGAGTATCTACGATGAAGAGATTCTCTCCAGCAATGAAACTCTGAATACGGTTCTGATGGAGCGAAAGCTGTTTTGCAGGGCGAATCATATCAGCTTCATGTGCGTTGCCGATGGGGAACAGTTGAACATCATGAATACCGGAGATGTTTATCTGATTTTCAGGAATGCACTGGATAATGCGATTGATAATGTCTGCAACCTGGAAGATGAACATCGTAGAATCATTGATGTCAAGGTGTTTGCGAAGGATGATTTTCTGATTATCAAAATCGAAAATAATTACGAGGGGCAGTTACGATTTAAAAACGGATTTCCGGTTTCCAAAAAGGAGGATAGGGATTATCGGGGATTCGGACTGAAAACGATACAGTCGATTGCCGAAAACTATGGTGGGTGTATGAGAATTAAAGCAAGGAATGGACGCTTTTCACTTACCCTTATGATCCCTAAAGATTCGGTGATGCAGAAGTGACAATATCATATGAAGATATTCATTACCCCGTCATGTATTTCATGCATGACGGGGTAAATTATGTTGCCATGCATATGAGAACATGATCCAATGGGTCATGTTTGAGTGCGATACTGCATAAGTGTACAAATTGCATCAAAATAATAAATGAAAGACAAAGTGTGCGTACAAATTGACAGGTTGTGCAAAGGAGCTTGTACAGATTGGCATAGGTGAATAAGATATAGTTAACAAATACCCCCGGCCGGGTTAAAGGATTTTATGTCAAAATTAATGGGAGGGAATGAATATGAGTAACCGAAAAGAAAGAATCTGGAGAGGATGCAGCGGTATCTTTTCCAGTGTGCTGACCATTGCCATATGTATGAGTACGGTGGCGTTCAGTATCGATGGTTCCATTAATGCTGCATTGGGAATTAAAAGTACAAAGCTGGTAAAAACTGGCGATGAGGATAGCGATACGGCATGGTATAAGAGTGATTATGGCGATGTTGTTAATCCGACGGCAGAGGACGTAGCGAAGCTGACAGCAGATGAGGACGCTTTTGTAATCGAAGAGATGGAAGGTTCCGCAGTGCTGTTAAAAAACGAGGAGAATTGTCTTCCTTTAGCAGATGATGAGAAAAAAATCACATTATTCGGTCATGCAAGCGTTGATCCATTATATACCTGCAGCAGTGGAGGAGGTAATAATGATCCATCCAGACAGGTTGATTTTTACACAGCATTTACAGATGCAGGATTTGAAGTCAATGATACATTGTATAATGCTTATGCTTCAAGCTCAACCAAACGAATAACACCTTCCGGAGGAGAGACCGAGAATATTGGAGAAGAGCCGGCATCCTTTTACACGGAACAATTAAAGGAATCTTTTGCAGATTATGGAGATGTGGCGATAGTTGTCCTTACCAGAGAAGGCGGCGAAGGTATGGATATGAAGACAACAGACTATGAGGGAATCAGTCAGCTTGCACTTCATCAAAATGAAAAAGATATGATGTCCATGATTAAGGAATACAAGGATCAGGGTGTGTTCAAAAAGGTTGTTCTGATTGATAACAGTCCTTATGCATTGGAATTGGACTGGATGGATGAGTATGGAGTAGATGCCTGCCTGTATGTGGGTACTCTTGGAATCAAAGGAACGGTAGGAGCAGTGAATCTGCTTACAGGAGCTGCAAATCCGTCCGGAAAGCTCGTAGATACCTATGCGACTAATTCACTGTCTTCACCGGCAGTTCAGAATTTTGGTGATTTTACATATACCAATAAGGATGAAATCATCAAAGCATGCAGTGACACGGAAGATAATGGTACGGAATTAATTCATTATGTGGTATACCAAGAGGGAATTTATACCGGATATAAATACTATGAGACCCGGTATGAAGACTGTATCCTCGGACAGGGGAATGCGGACAGCACAAAGGGAGCCTTTGCAAGTGATGGTGCATGGAATTATGCGGATGAAGTATTATATCCGTTTGGCTACGGTCTGAGTTATACAAGCTTTGAACAGGAGTTAAAGGATGTTCAGGTGACAGACACAGAAATTAAAGCAAAGGTAAAGGTGACGAATACCGGAACTACGGCAGGAAGATCAGTGGTAGAGCTTTATGTACAGACACCTTACTCCGAGTATGACAAGGAAAATAATATTGAAAGCCGGCAGTTCAATTGGCTGGATTTGCCAAATCGGGAAATCTGGAGGCAGGAGCAAGTGAAGAAGTAACAGTAACGGTTGATAAATATCTGATCGCCAGCTATGATGCAAACGGAGCAGAAGGATATGTGCTTGGAGAAGGTGATTATTATTGCGCAATCGGAGAAAATGCTCATGATGCATTAAATAACATTCTTGCAGCAAAGGGAGCTTCCGGAATGTTTGATGAGGCAGGAAATCAGGTTTCAGGAGATGCGTCTAAGACATATCACTGGAATCTTGACCAGATGGATACAGAAAGTTATGCATATTCTGCAGAGACAGGAAACAAGGTAACGAATCTGTTTGAAGACAAAGATATTAATTATTTCCAGCCGGGAGCAGTGAAATATCTGAGCAGACAGGACTGGGATGATACGTGGGCAGAGCCGGTGGAATTGTCAGCTACCGATGAAATGATTACTCTTCTTGATGGTTATACCTACGAGAAACCGGCTGATGCTTCATCGGCAGCAGAGATGACCGTAAATGCAGATCAGGGGATTATGCTGGCAGATATGATAGGTGTGGACTTTGATGATCCATTATGGGACACCTTTATTGATCAGCTGAGCTATGAGGAGTTATTAAGCTGTATTGATGAGTCAAACGGAAATGATGAAGTAATGAAGATTGGTAAACCCTCCAGTCTTAATGGAGATGGGCCGGACGGAACACAGTTTTTCTATTTGGATAAGAGCAAGGTGATGGGCGGTCCCAATGGTGCTTCTGACGCAAATGGAACAACGACAGCCTATATTGGAGAAAGTGTTGCAGCCTGTAGCTGGGATACGGAAGCTTTTGCAAAAAGAGGATATTTCATAGGCGAGGATTGTCTGTATGCGAAGGTGAGCCAGTTATGGTGTCCGGGAGGAAACATTCATAGAACTCCGTTCTCCGGACGTAACTTCGAGTATTATTCAGAGGATGCTAATTTATCTTACCTGCTTCAGATTCCGGAAACTCAGGCTATGATGGAAAAGGGTGTCAGTACTTCGATCAAGCATTTTGCCGGAAATGATCAAGAGACGAACCGATATGGAGTAAGCTCATTTATGACAGAGCAAACCTGGCGTCAGGTATGTCTTAGAGGTTTTGAAGGAAGCTTTACAAAGGGTAAAATCACCGGAACCATGACTTCTTTCAGCAGAATTGGATGTACTTATGTTGGAATGGACAGTGCTACACTGACCGGAGTATTACGTGATGAGTGGGGCTTTCAGGGAGCAACGATTTCGGATGCAGCGGCCTATCAGTATCAGCATGCAGTAGAAGGTATTGTGGCTGGAACGGATATGTGGTGTATTGGAAAATTCTTCTCTCCGACTCACGGTGAACAGATCCTGTCGGAAATCAAGAGCAATGATGACGGATACCTTCTGGAGTGCCTGAAAGAGGCAAACCATAGATACTATTATGCAATGGCAAACAGTAATTTAATGAACGGAATCAGTAAAGACACAGAAATCGTTACTGTGACACCCTGGTGGAAGACAGCGATTGTTACAGCGGATATTGTGTTGGGAATACTGACAGCAATCTGTCTTGCAATGTATCTGTTAAATTTGTACCGCAAAGAAAATCAAATTTCAGAGGAGGCCAAATAGGATGAGAGATATGTTAAAGGAAAAGACGGTGTGGTTTTATGTGGAGATACTGGCTGCTGTACTTATTGCTGTGGCTGTGATCCTTGGATGGACGACCAAAGGCCTTGTAAAGAATACATTTGCGCCGAGTATTATTATATGTGCGGTGATTGGAATTTTGCTTGAGATCCTGTATCAATTTATTAATCTGGAAATTCTGCCGCTGGGTGTGACAGTGATGTATGCATTAACACTGGGGATAATTGCCAATCAGGGATCTTATGTTATTTCTGATCATGTTAATGGTGTGAGCTTTCTGGGTGGAAACTATCAGATGGTGATGCAATGTCTTATTTTGACAGGAACAGGTCTGATGCTTTCAATTATTGCACTGTTTTTTGAGCAGAAGAAATCATAAAAGGTAACTATTCAGAGCCATATAAAATTGCTTTCTGTGAATGACTGTATTCGGACAGAACAGCAATTTTATATGGCGCATGTGGTTTCGAAATGGTTACTGTTTTTGAAGGTACTGAACAGATAAAGGAGAATTCATGCAGAAACTATCATTTAATGAGGATTGGTATTGCGATGGTGTACCGGTTTCTTTGCCACATGATGCAATGCTTGGGGAAGAACGGAGTCCGGAAAGTGCAGGTGGCACCAATACAGGCTGGTTTATGGCAGGAGATCATGAATATTGCAAGACATTTGAAGCTCCCGCGCATTCTTCTTATATTGAGTTTGAAGGTATATATCACAAGGCAGAGATTTTTCTGGATGGAAAGAAGATGGAAGCACATCCCAATGGTTATTTTGGGTTCAGGGTACCGGTTACGCCCGGATATCATGAAATACGTGTGATTGCGCATAACGCGGATCAGCCTAACAGCCGTTGGTATACAGGAACAGGGATATATAGACCTGTATGGATTTATACCCTTCCTGAGGAGCATATAGAACCGGAAAGCATATGGATTCAGACATCTGATTGGAAGAACAGAGTAGTAAACATTGGCTTTCAGACAAGTGACAATGAAGCGGATAGAGGTCATGTGAAGGTTCAGATTCTGGATGGAGAAGTTGTTTTAAATGAAAAATCAACGGCCTCTAGTAAGGTGGAATTTTGCCTGACGGATGCCGAGCTTTGGAATCCTGAAAACCCTAAATTGTATCAATGCCGTTTGACCTATGGAGAAGACATTCAGACAGTTCCGTTTGGAATACGTCAGATTTCGTGTGATGCAAGGAAGGGCTTCTGTATTAATGGGGAGAGAATTCTTTTGTTGGGAGCCTGTATGCATCATGATAATGGGATACTGGGTGCTGTTGGTCATCCGTTTGCGGAACGACGGAAGGTGGAGCTTTTAAAGCGGGCTGGATTTAATGCGATTCGCAGTGCCCACAACCCGGTAAGCAAGGCGATTCTGAATGCCTGTGATGAGCTTGGAATGCTGGTACTCGATGAATATACGGATATGTGGTATATGCATAAAACGGAATATGACTATGCAGAGTATGTAGAAAAAAACTGGCAGAAGGATCTGAAGCTGCTTACGTTGAAGGATCGGAATCATCCATCTGTTGTGATGTATTCGATCGGAAACGAGGTTGGAGAGTCAGCCAGAAGGAGAGGAATTGATCTTGCAGAAAAGATGGTCAGTTATCTTCATGAGCTTGATGATCGGCCGGTAACATGCGGAATCAATATTTTCTTTAATTATTTAAGTGCGGTCGGTCTTGGGGTTTATTCAGATAAAAAGGCTGAAAAAGATGCAGCGAGGGCAGAAAAGAATAAAAGGAAAAACAAAAAGAGAGCAGTTGGAAGTGAATTTTTTAACAATCTGGCAGGACTTCTCGGAGCAGATTTCATGAAGTTTGGTGCAACCTTGCATGGCAGTGACATCAAGACAAGACAGGTGTTTTCAAAATTAGATGTTGCGGGTTACAACTATGGAGTGAAGCGATATAGCAAGGATTTGAAAAGATATCCGGAACGTGTTATTTTGGGCAGCGAAACCTTCGCAACAGATGCAGTTGATTTTTATGATCTTGCAGTCGATCATCCGGCATTGATCGGGGACTTTGTATGGGCAGGAATCGATTATCTGGGCGAAACTGGTATTGGTGCATGGGAATATGAGGATTATGCACCGGATTTTGAGCATAATCAGAACTGGCTTACTGCCGGAGCGGGGATGCTGGATCTGATTGGTAAGGAAACCTGTCAGATGGCATATATGCAGGTGGCATATGAAAAAACTCCGATTAGGATAGGTGTTATTCCGGTGAAGTATGCACTGCTGTCTCATTCGCCGGCCGCATGGCGCATGACAAACGCAATAGAAAGCTGGTCGTGGAATGGCTGTGAGGGAATGCAAACAACTGTGGAAGTGTATGCCAGAGGAAAAGAGGTTGAGCTTATTCTCAATGGAAGGACACTGGAGAGAAAAAGCTTGTCAAAGAAGCAGATGGTAAGGTTTGGAGTCACTTATCAACCGGGAAATCTTACGGCGGTTGTATATGATGACAATGGAGATGAAACTGCAAGAACCTGTCTTATGACTGCCGGTGAAGAAACGTATCTTCATATGAGAACCGAGCAGAAGAGTGTAAAACAGGGCGATCTGTTATATGTTCATCTCCAATATACTGACAGAGATGGGATAGTGAAGCCGTTGGAGAGAGGCGAGATTACCATCCGTGTGGAGGGCGGTACATTATTGGCATTGGGGAATGCCTGCTCCTACAATGTAAGAGGATATCTGACGGATACAACAGATACTTATTATGGAGAAGCAATGGCAATTATCAGACCTGAATATGAGGTGACTATTCAGGCAGACAGTGTATATGGAAGGGAAGTGATCACTGTTCCGTATGAAGGATAAAATACAAGCTCATAAAGGAAGAATTCAGAAAGAGAGAATCAGCATGGAAGCAGTTTCAAAAGAACTGGCATGCGAAATAGAAATACACAGTGAGGATAGCATGGAATCCGGAATGAAATCAGGCAAGGTGAAGCTGCCGGAAATGATCTTTGGGTATTTTATTGGACCATTCGGAGCATTGCTGTCTATGGGGATTTTCAGCAGCTTTCTGAATAAATATTTTACAGATGTATTGCAATTAAATCCGGGCTTTTTGTCCGCTCTTCAGTTAGTATCCACAATCTTTATTGTAGCGGCTAATTTTGTAGTAGGTCAATTGATTGAGCGGACGAAGCTGATGACCGGAAAGGCGAGGCCATGGATTCTGTTGTCTGCTCTGACCTTAAGTGTATCCAGTGTATTAATGTTTACTGTTCCGTTTGAAGGAAGAGCGAAACTGATCTATATAGCAATTTCTTATAATTTGTATTATGCGGTTGCCTATCCGATCTATAATACGGCAAATTCAATGCTGATTTCATTGTCTACAAGAAACGGTAAGGACAGGGGGATGCTGGCTTCCGTTAATAATGTGGCAGGATTGGGAGTTATGGGAACAGGCTCCATGGTATTTCCTATTTTAGTGTCCAATGTACTAAAAGAAAATCAAAGCTCATGGCTGATTGCAATGACAGCAATTGCAATTTTCTCCGCATTGACTATTTGCCTTCAGTATCGATTTACACGGGAACGTGTTACGGAGGAAAAAAGGGGAATAGCAGATACGACGGAGAAAGAAAAACAGGAGCGAACCGTTTCCCTGCGGGAACAGCTTCGGGCAGTGACGTCAGAAAAATGGTGGTGGATCATCATGATCTTCTATTTGTTGTTTCAATGGAGCGGTGCCATGAAAAACGGCTCGATGAGCTATTTTTGTCAATGGGTGATTGGTAACTCGGGCTTTGCTGGCGATTATGGAGTTTCACAGTCATTGCTTGCAGTCGCCGGTGCGATTCCAATGGCAGCTGCAGCAGTATTTGTGGTGCCACTTGCAAATAAATTTGGAAAAAGAAATGTAACGTTTGCAGGAATGGTTATAGGAGCAACCGGAGGAATACTTGCCGGATTAGGCAATGAAAATCTTGTTCCGGTAGCAATCGGGGTGGCATTAAAATGTCTTGGTTCTGCTCCGGCCGGCTACCTGATTCTTGCGATGCTGGCAGATGTCATTGAACATGTTGAGTATCGACATGGCATTCGTACCGACGGCCTTACTATGTCACTTTACAGTTCCATCATGGTAGCTGCAACGCCAATTTGTAATGCAGTATTCATGGAAATGCTCAATTTATCCGGATATATGGCACCAACTGCAGATATGGTTACCCAGACAGAGTCTGTACGATGTACTATTTCTATAGGTTATATCTGGACAGAGACCATAGCGTATGTTATATGTGCAATATTAATTTTGTTCTGGAACGCAGAAATAGGACTCAAAGAAGAAAAGAAAGAATCATGAGCAGAAATATAACAATTGCCGATCTGTGATTTATGGATCGGTAATTGCTATCCAATCCTTGTGTTTCATTCAAATGCATCATTTTCCCGTATAAATCGTTCTAACAATATGCGGTCTGTAACTTCATTTTCACCTTCTATGGTGACCTTGACGGTATCACCGTTCTTGATACCAAGTCCCATAATATGAAAAAGATGTTTTGCATTGCCACTTTTATTATCTGTCATGAGGAAGATTCTGGAAGTATATTGTCTGGCATTTTGAGCCAGCAAACCGGCTGGTCTTGCATGTAGTCCCATGGGATCCTTTACTACGAATGTGAAGCTTGTCATTATTTGCGTCTCCTTTCCTGTGGCTTGAAATACAGGAAGCTTCGAATGGTTACATCTATATTATACTTAATTAATTCGTGCCCCGCCATAAAAAGATATGTGGCGGCTGGTTATACAAGCAGTGGCTGAACTGTTATGTGGCAGACGCTGAGACTTACGAAAGCAGTTGTCTTATCCTGTAGGATTCGTTATAATGACATCATTAGAAGAAAATAGACGTGTGATATGGTGTAGTTAATTTAAAACCGTTGCACTAGTTACGGAAAATGAATGTACTAGGACATTACAGGAGGAAAGAAATGGTATCTTTATTGGAAGGTGGCGCTTACCTGCTTCACGGAACCGAAATCATTCCAGATTCACCGGAAGCGGCAGCACAGATCAAGGCAAAGACAGGCAAGGAGATTTCCAGAGAGCAGGCGAAGAGGGAAACCATCGCCTATGGAATTCTTGAAAATCATAATACGTCAGGAAACATGGACAAGCTCAAGATTAAGTTCGACAAGCTGACTAGTCATGACATTACATTTGTTGGAATTATTCAGACTGCACGTGCCTCAGGACTTGAGAAGTTCCCGATACCATATGTTCTTACCAACTGTCATAATTCCCTTTGTGCAGTAGGGGGAACCATTAACGAGGATGACCACATGTTTGGCCTTACCTGTGCCAAAAAGTACGGCGGCGTTTATGTACCGCCTCATCAGGCCGTGATTCACCAGTTTGCAAGAGAAATGCTTGCAGGCGGTGGCAGAATGATCCTTGGATCCGATTCCCACACCCGTTACGGAGCGCTCGGAACCATGGCAATGGGCGAAGGTGGACCCGAGCTTGTAAAGCAGCTTTTGAACCAGACCTATGACATCAATATGCCGGGAGTGGTTGGCGTTTATCTGACCGGAGAGCCGGTGAAGGGTGTTGGTCCGCAGGACGTGGCTCTTGCGATTATCGGAGCTGTTTTTGCCAACGGCTATGTAAAGAATAAAGTTATGGAATTTGTCGGCCCCGGTGTTTCTTCCTTAAGCGCCGATTTCCGTATCGGAATCGATGTCATGACCACAGAGACAACCTGCCTTTCTTCCATCTGGAGAACCGATGATACCATTAAGGAATTCTATGACATTCATGGAAGAAGTGAGGATTATAAAGAATTAAATCCGGGTGAAGTAACCTATTACGATGGAATGATCTCGATCGACCTTGCAGGCATCAGGCCGATGATTGCAATGCCGTTCCATCCGAGCAATACCTATACGATTGAAGAGCTGAACGCAAATCTTCAGGATATATTGAATGATGTAGAGAAGCGTGCGGCAGTTTCCCTCGACAATGCCGTACCTTATACCTTAAAGGACAAGGTCGTAAACGGTAAATTCATGGTGGATCAGGGAATTATCGCCGGATGTGCCGGTGGTGGATTCGAAAATATCTGCGCAGCGGCAGAAATCATGAAGGGAACCTATATTGGTTCGGATGGCTTTACACTCAGTGTATATCCGGCATCCATGCCAATTTATATGGAACTGATTAAGAACGGATGCGCGGCAGCCTTAATGGAGACCGGTGCGGTATTAAAGACTGCATTCTGCGGACCTTGCTTTGGTGCGGGCGATACTCCTGCAAACAATGCATTCAGTATCCGTCATTCGACAAGAAACTTCCCGAACCGTGAAGGATCGAAGCTGCAGAACGGACAGATTGCATCGGTTGCCCTGATGGATGCCAGATCCATTGCCGCAACAGCAGCAAATAAGGGTGTTCTTACTCCGGCAACGGATTTTGACGGAACGATTGGCAGGTACAAGTATCATTTTGATTCCAATATTTATGCAAACAGAGTGTTTGACTCCAAGGGTGTGGCTGATCCCGGTGTTGAGATCCACTTTGGCCCCAACATCAAGGACTGGCCGGCGATGACTGCACTTCCGGAAAACCTCGTCCTTCGTGTCGTATCCGAGATTCACGATCCGGTTACCACGACAGACGAACTCATTCCTTCCGGAGAAACCTCGTCCTACCGTTCCAATCCGTTAGGACTTGCGGAATTCACACTTTCCCGTAAGGATCCTGCTTATGTGGGACTTGCCAAGGATATTCAGGTAGCACAGAAAGCATTAATGGAAGGAAAATGTGCTGCAGAAGCGAAGCCGGAATTAAAGCCGGTAATTGAGACGATCAAGAAGTCTTATCCGGATGTGAACCACAGCAATATCGGCTTCGGTTCGACCATTTTTGCGGTAAAGCCGGGTGACGGATCTGCAAGAGAGCAGGCAGCCTCCTGCCAGAAGGTACTTGGCGGCTGGGCCAACATTGCAAATGAATATGCAACCAAGCGTTACCGTTCCAACCTCATCAACTGGGGTATGTTACCATTCCTGATCGAAGAAGGAGAGCTTCCGTTCCGGAATCTCGATTATCTGTTCTTCCCGGGAATCCGTACCGCTGTTGAAACAAAGGCAGATACGATCAAAGCCTACAAGGTTGCCGAGGACGGACTCCACGAATTCACACTCCGCCTTGGAGAACTTACAGATGAAGAACGCCAGATTATCCTGAAGGGATGTCTGATTAACTATAACAGGATCTAGCTACAAGCCCTGCAAAACGAAAAGGTTCAGCCCATGGAAAGCTTGCTTTCCAATGGGCTGAACCTTTTCGTTTTATTCGGCGCCAGCCGAACCACGAGAGCCCGACAGGGCACGAGTCGTGCAGGGCATCACCCCTTCCCTTCCTGAACCCTTCCCATCCACACAGACAAAACGCCTCCAACGGCTAAGCACAGGAGATTGATGATACAGCTTTTTACCGATGTGGTTAAGCTGTCAAAGGGAATGATCATGGAGGTTGCAGCCATAACAATTCCGACAATCGCGTGAAAGGCAATGGAGTAATGCTTTTCAAATAAAGAATTGATGAAGCGCGAGAGAACGAGAATGGTAATTCCGGCACCGATTCCACCGGGGATGAGAACGGCGGTGGATAAGTGCCCGATTCCGTCAATGAATGGGGTATAAAGTCCGAGTGGCATAAGGAGTGTGGAAAAGCTCATGCCAGGAGCGATAATGCTTAAGGCGAGACAGAAGCCACAGAACAGATACCATTTGAAATCCGGAACGATGGTAATGGCACAGCGCTGCAGACCGGTCAGCAGCGCGAAAATAAAGATGACCGCACAGAAAAAAGAAATATAAGCTCCTCTGGAGCGTCCCTTCCTCCCGGCTTCTTCCCAGAGTGAGGGCAGCATTCCGATAATCAGCCCGACAAAGAGACATACGGAAGAGTCCGGATACCGGTTTAAGAAGAACGAAAGGACATTGGCAACACCAAGGAAGCCGAGCAGGTATCCCAGCAGATAAGGAAGTAATTGGGGAAAATGGGTACGGAAGTTTTTCTTGGGATCAGCAAGCAGTTCCATAACGGGACGATATACACCAAAGATTACGCTTAAGACTCCGCCGGAGATTCCGGGAAGTACCGCACCTAAGCCAATAAGGGCACCCTGTAATAAGGATGGGAAGATTTTCTGATGTTTCATGAACAGACTCCTCTTGAGCTACACAATTCTAAATGGGTTTTGCATCGTAACCGTGAAAAGGTTGAACAGTTACACAGAATCACTCATCCTGATTATATGAAGTAAGGCTTTAAAATATGTCTATTCAGAGCCATGCAAAATCTGACAAACATGAGCAGAGTATTTTTGTAAAAGTTCAGCCATGCAGAAATGATTGTATAAACCTGTAATTTACGGAAAGACTAGTTGATAAAGATACATCGCTTGTAATGTAAATTATTTAAGAAAGTGATACAGGAAAGGAAGGAAAAGATATGAGGCGGAATAAAAGAAGAGGAGCCTTTACCAAAGAAAAAATTGTTATGGCGGCATCCACCGTACTGGTGCTTGGTACATTGACCGTGACGGGATTATGGCTGGGAGCCGGAAATAAAAGCCAAGATGACGGTTACGTGGTTGACTTAAGTACGATTGAGCAGGATATGACAACCGGGCTTTCCGAAAAGGAGGACATCCAGTTTGCCGATCATGTAACACAGGATGCCGTAACGCAGAATGCACCGACAGATGATCTTGATTACGATCCTTATTTTCAGGAAACCAATTCCGGTAATGTAGAAAACCCGGATACCTCGGGCAGTGAAAGTATGTCTGATGGAGCAAAGGAAGCTGCAAAGCAGGAAGCGGTTCCGGCAGATCAGACGGAAAAGCAGGACGCTGAAACGAAAAATGCCGAAAACAGCGATCAAGAAGCATTGTCTACAGCCATGCAGCCGGCATTGAACTTCACGGACGAGGATACGCTGGTATGGCCGATTTCAGGAAATATTCTGGTGAATTTCAGTATGGATCAGACGATTTATTTTCCTACACTGGATCAGTATAAGTATAACCCGGCCATTGTGATTGAAGCGCATGAAGGGGATCTGATTACTGCGGCGGCAGCCGGCAAGGTCACCGGTGTTTATGAGGAACGGGAGATCGGAAAGGCGGTTACCATGGATCTGGGAAATGGTTATGAGGTAACTTATGGACAGCTCGATAACATTTTAGTATCCGAGGGCAGTTATGTAGCAAAAGGGGATGTGATTGCCCAGGTTGCTTCTCCGACAAAGTATTACAGTGTGGAGGGAACGAATGTTTATTTTAAGCTCACGAAGGACGGTGTTCCGGTCAATCCGATGAGTAAATTAAAGTAAGCCGCATCCCCAAACGTATCTTAAGAGGCTTTACCTGAAAGATAAAAAAAGGTATAATCTATGAGAAATCCAATCCTACGGAGGAACCGGAATGTTCAGGGAAAAATTAACCATTATGGTTCTGGTCTCTATTATATTGACAGGATGTTTCACAGGATGCGGAGCCCCGGTGGCAGAAACAGAACAGAAAAGGGAAGAGTCACCTCTCCAGACGATGGAAGAGGATCCGGACTTATCTTATGAGGTTCCGGTAAGTGCTCCCCATATTCTGATAAACCAGCTGGGGTACATAACAGAGAGTACAAAGATCGCGGTTTTCTGCGGAGCACAGATGCCGGATCGGTTTGAAGTGATTGATGCCGATACCGGGAAGACGGTATATACCGGAAAGCCTGAAAAGCGGGGGTCACAGGATTCCTGTGGAGACGTAATCGGCTACGGGGATTTTTCACAGGTGGAGCTTCCTGGAAGGTATTATATTGAAGCACCGCTTTTAGGCGAGTCCTATTCGTTTCAGATTGCAGATGGTCTGTATGAGGATGTTCTGAAAGAGGCGGTGAAGCAGTACTATTATAGCCGGTGTGGGATTACTCTTACGGAAGAATTTGCGGGCAGCAGGGCACACAATGCCTGTCATACCGGATATGCCCTTCTTCGGGAGGATATTTCGGTAAGCATGGATGTGAGTGGCGGCTGGCATCAGGATGAGAATGGATCCAGGGATGTTGTCCGAGCAGCAGAAAATATCGGTGTGCTACTGCTTTCCTATGAGCTGTTCGGGGATGTTTTTTCAGATGATATGGAGATTCCGGAGAGCCGGAATGGCATTCCAGATCTGCTGGATGAAATCCGCTATGAAACAGACTGGCTTATGAAAATGCAGAATACAGAAACCGGAGCAGTTTATGCGGGAGTCACCGTATATGCGTCAGCACAGGGCAAGCCCTCTGCTATTTATGTGGAGCCATCCTCGATCGAAGCAACGGAAAGCTTTGCCATGTGTCTTGCCAGGTTCAGCTATCTTTATCAGGAGTATGACAGGGAATATGCAACGACCTGTCTGAAAGCGGCTGACCGTGCCTGGAAGTATGCGGTATTAAATCAAAGTGAGGATATGCAGGATTCCTGGAAGTTTGCGGCAGCAGCCGAGCTTTACCGGGCTTCCGGACTGCAGGAGTGCCGCCATTATCTGGAAAAATGTCTGGCAAAGGAGTCAGAGACGGATCAGAAAGAGCAGGACGATGTGCCGTATTTTCTTGGAAGCGTGACATATCTCATGACCAAGCAGCCGGTAACACGGAAGTATTGTTCCGCGCGGATCACGCAGCTCCTGCAAAAGGCAGAAACTCTTTCTGAGCAGATGAAGAAAGAGCCGTTTTATGTACAGGCGAATGAGGATCAGACGAATCACTCCGAGCTTTTGCAGAAAATGGTTTGGATGGCAACCGTGAACTATATCATCACGAACCATGAGTATGAGACCATTATTGAGAACCATCTTCATTATTTTATGGGAAGAAATAAATTGTCCATAAGTTACATAGATGATGTTGGCATCCGGAATTATAAGGATTATAATGAAAGTCTGGGAATTATGAATCAGTTTGATACAGACAGCAGACTCATTTTTATGCTGGGCGAAATTATGAGCAATTACGAATAAACAAGAGCGTATAATAAAAGTACAGCTTTGGAAAGAAGGTAACGTATGAAAATCGTAGTGTTGGCAGGTGGAATCAGTACCGAAAGAGACGTCTCTTTAAGTTCAGGACGCGGCGTTTACAATGCTCTGAAGGAAAGAGGACATCAGGTGATTCTGCTCGATGTGTTCTTAGGTTATGAAGAAGATCCGGTAAATATTTTTGAACTGGATCGGGATTGGGTAAAGGATGTGGCACCGGTATCGGAGGTGACGCCGGACATTGAGAAGGTGAAGGCTTCCAGAAAAAAGCCTTCCAATATCTTATTTGGAGACCATGTGATTGAGATCTGCCAGATGGCAGACATTGTCTTTATGGCGCTGCATGGAGACTGCGGAGAGAATGGCAAGGTGCAGGCGGTTTTTGATCTGTTTGGCATTAAGTATACAGGAACCGATTCCATAAGCAGTGCGCTTGCCATGGATAAGTCCATCACCAAGCAGTTATTCCTGCAAAATGGCGTACCGACCCCGAAGAGCTATCTGTTAACCGGCAAAGACGATCCCTATAAGCCGGAATTTCCCTGCGTGGTAAAGGTGAGCGGCGGCGGTTCAAGCGTGGGCGTTTATATTGTACAGAATGAAAAGGAATATGCCGATGCGGTACAGGATGCGTTCCGTTATGATGCAAAGGTTCTGGTAGAGCAGTACATCAGGGGACGGGAATTCACCGACTGCGTTATGGAAGGAAAGCCTTATCCGGTTGTTGAAATTGCGCCGGTATCCGGATTTTATGATTATAAGAACAAATATCAGGCAGGCAGCACGGTTGAAACCTGTCCGGCGAAGATCAGTGATGAGCTGACAAAGAAAATACAGGACACCGCTCTTAAGGCTTATCAGGTGCTTGGCATCAAGACCTATGCCCGTATGGATGTCCTTATGGATGAAAACGGCGGTGTCTATTGTCTCGAAGCCAATACGCTTCCCGGCATGACGCCGACAAGCCTCATTCCGCAGGAGGCAGCAGTTCTCGGAATCAGCTACGGCGAGCTGTGCGAACTGATTATAGAGATTTCTCTTAGGAAGTATGCGTAACGGTTTTGAGTGGTTATAAATCATAAAAGTCATCAAAGATGGTGAGGTTGAACATGAAAAATCTGACTCTGGAAAATATGGCACAGGCCTGTAACGGAACTTTGGTATTGCCGGAAGGGATGCAAGATAAAGAACTGGAACACAGGGAAACCACAAGTGTTGTGATTGATTCCCGGAAGGTGACGAAGGACGGAATGTTTGTGGCAGTAAAGGGAGAGCGTCAGGACGGTCATTCCTTTATTCCGGCAGTGGCACAGGAAGGAGTACTTGGAGTGATCTGTGAAAGAGAGCCGGAAGGGTGTGAAATTCCCTATATTCTTGTGGAGGATTCCTTGGCGGCATTTCGGAAGATCGCGGCCTTTTACCGTGAGCAGCTTTCCATTCCCGTTGTCGGAATTACCGGAAGCGTTGGCAAAACGAGCACCAAGGAATTCATCGCTTCTGTTCTGTCACAGAAGTTTAAAGTATGCAAGACACAGAAGAATTTCAATAATGAGATCGGACTGCCAATGACCGTACTGTCGATCTGTCCGGAGGATGAAGCAGCCGTTCTGGAAATGGGAATCAGTGATTTCGGTGAGATGACACGGCTTACGGAGATTGCGAAGCCGGATTACTGTGTCATTACCAATATCGGACAGTGTCACTTAGAGAAGCTTGGAAGCCGTGAGGGCATTTTGAAAGCCAAGACGGAGATTTTCAAGTCGATGAATCCGGATGGTTACGTTTTCTTAAACGGTGAGGATGATATGCTGGCAACGGTAAAGAAGCCATGGAAGAAGGAGATTATTCGTTTTGGCATGTCAGAGAAGGATGCGGTATACGCGACAGATGTGGTAAATAAAGGTCTGCTTGGTTCGGAAGCTGTTATTCACGTGGCAGATACACAGTTTCAAGTGAAGGTGCCCTTGCCGGGTGTCCATATGGTACTGAATGCACTGGCCGCTACGGCGGTTGGCTGGCTGCTCGGCCTTACAACGGAACAGATTGCAAAGGGCATTGCACAGGTGCAGGCGGTAGCCGGAAGAAGCCATGTTATCGAGACCGCGGATTATATTCTGATCGATGACTGCTACAATGCCAATCCTGTTTCCATGAAGGCGGCGATTGACCTGCTTGGAACGGCCCTGCAGCGAAAGGTGGCAATCCTTGGAGATATGTTTGAGCTTGGCAAGGATGAAGCTGCTTTACATGCACAGATCGGAGAGTATGCCATGACGCATGGCGTGGAAGTGCTGATCTGCATCGGAGAGCTTTCGAAGCATATATACGACAGCGCCGTGGAGAGTTCGTCCGGAAAGGAACGTGGCAGCCGGGAAATCTACTACTTCCCGACAAGAGAAGAAGCTATGGAACAGCTGTCCTCCATTCTCCATACAGGGGATGCCGTGCTCATTAAGGCTTCCCACAGTATGAAGTTTGAGGAAATGCTTGAACTGCTGGAAAATTGAAAGTCTTTATTTACACCGGATACTGCTCTCTTATGGAAGCATAGGTAGAAGCGATGACTTTCTGTGTGTAAGCACCGAGACGCTTCTGATCCTCTTTGGAGAGATCCTTCGCATAAAACGGTGTTCCGTAGTGAATCACGATATTCGCCTTTTTAATCTTCGGGAGGTGATCCTCGAAGATGGCAGAGGTATTGTATAAGGTTACCGGAACGATGGGACAGCCGGTTTTCGTTGCAATTTTAAAGCAGCCCTCATGGAAGGGAAGAAAGGTTCCTTCCACCTTGTTACGGGTACCCTCCGGAAAGACGAAAATCGAAATGCCGGATTTGATTTTATCAATAGCGGTCAGGATGGTCTGCAGTCCCTGCTTGATATCTTCGCGGTCAAGGAAGAGACAGTGCAGATATTTCATCCAGATACTTAAAAGAGGAACTTTCAGTAGTTCCTTTTTTGCGATATATCCGGTAGGACGCGGTACGCGCACGTAGGTCGTGATAATGTCGTAAAAGCTTCTGTGGTTTCCAATATAAAGCACGGCCTGATCTTTGGGAACATTTTCTTCCCCGATGACGGTGATCTTCACACCGGAAATGAGCAGAACCACGCGGAACGCCCAGTTCACGATCGCAAGGGAGCTGCGGTTTTTGATATCCATATTGAATTTCCCGATGATCCATTCAATGAAAAATAATGGAATACTGCAAATTAAAAATAAAGTAACAAACAGTGCAGTAATAATAAAACGTAGCATTGCAATTCCTCCATATCAAAGCCTGTAACTGCGAACAGTAACAAAAGATCTTTGTTTAGTATAGACCAAACGGGAAACCATGACAAGTAAAGAAATAAAAGAGATAAAATGCACAGAGTGCCATACTTCGTAAAAAAGGGTTACTGTTCACTCGTACCTCGTTCCAGTAACAATTCGCAGGCTCATTTGAAGTTTTGCTTCGCAAAAGGAGCCTGCTCACTCTGGAATCATGTTCTTACGCAGTCTGGCAGCAAGTGCCTGGCTACTATGTGAAGTGTAACAAAAAAGTTCACACGATATAGAAAAATATGGTATGATGTAAAAAACGCAGCAATGTGAGTCTTAATTATTGTGAGTCTTATTATAGAGTAAAGCGAGGTTACGGAATGGACAAAATAGCTGTTTTAATTCCATGTTATAACGAAGAAAAGACCATTGAGAAGGTAGTGACCGATGCAAGACGGGAGCTGCCGGAGGCAGTGATTTATGTATATGATAATAATTCCACAGACAGGACGGCAGAGCTTGCAGCGAAAGCAGGCGCCGTGGTACGCCACGAATATATGCAGGGCAAGGGAAATGTGATCCGCAGAATGTTCCGTGAAATTGATGCCGAATGCTACATTATGGTGGATGGTGACGATACCTATCCCATGGAGTTTGCAAGGAAAATGGCGGACAAGGTATTGAAGTACAATTCCGATATGGTTGTCGGTGACCGTCTTTCCTCCACTTATTTTGAAGAGAACAAGCGTCCCTTCCACAATATGGGGAATACGCTGGTAAGAGCCAGCATCAACCGGCTGTTCGGCTGTAAGATCAAGGATATTATGACCGGATACCGTGCGTTCAGCTATGGCTTCGTGAAGACCTTCCCGATTCTGTCAAAGGGCTTTGAGATCGAAACGGAAATGACCATTCATGCGGTTTATAATCATATGCAGATTGATAACGTGATCGTAGAATATCGTGACCGTCCGGAGGGAAGTGAATCAAAGCTCAATACCTATTCCGATGGATTTAAGGTACTGTTTACGATCTTTAAGCTTTATCGTGATTATAAGCCATTTGGATTTTTCAGTATCCTTGCGCTGATTCTGGCAATCCTTGCTGTGGCATTCTTTATTCCGGTTCTTGCAGAATATGTGAAGACCGGACTGGTATTGAAGTTCCCGACTCTGATCGTCTGCGGTTTCGTGGGACTGGCTGCCATTCAGTCCTTCTTTGCAGGACTGATTCTGTCGAATATGGCAATGAAGAACCGCAGAGACTTTGAATATCGTTATACGCTCGTCTGCGAAAAAGGACGCCGTATGAGTGAAGAAAATAAATAATTGTGTTCCTGAAGCAGGATAAACAGAAAGGATTTTAGAAGATGAAGAAAGTACTTTCCCGGTGGTATCTGTTGGTGATTGGAGGCTTCCTGTTGGCTGCCATGGCCGTGTTCCTCCTGTGTGGAGAGGACAGTGTCATAGCCGTCCATGACAATCTGGATCTGTTTATCCCACAGCTTCAAATGATGAAAAGCGATCATTCGTTTTTCAGCCACGACGCTTATGTGAATTTCCTTGGAGGAATCAGCCGTGATACGCTGTTCTCCGAGTTTTATATTTACACGATTCTCTTTATGCTGTTACCGGCATTTCCGGCGTATATCACAGCATATTTCCTGAAAATTCTGATTGCCGTTGCAGGTTCTGTTCTGCTTGGCAGAGAACTCCTCGGTGAAAAATATAAAAGTCAGCAGGCACTTGTGTGGTTATGTGGCTTTGCCTATGGAATCCTGAATGTCTTTCCGGCATTTGGAATT
The DNA here is from genome assembly GCA_963650485.1 of Bacteroidaceae bacterium. Lineage (GTDB taxonomy): Bacteria > Bacillota > Clostridia > Lachnospirales > Lachnospiraceae > Suilimivivens. The sequence continues at coordinate 34,904 of CAVJLN010000005.1, read as the reverse complement.
CCTTTTGCATCCATTCCACTGCTTCTGTTTCTGCTTGTAAAAATCATGCGGAAGCCGTCCTTTGGTTGGTATGCGGCGTTATTTTTTTATCCGGTGCTGTCTTATTTTTCCTATTTTGGACTGTTTATTCTGGCATATATGGCGCTTGCATTTCTGATCTTATGGATCAGGGATCGGAAATTTCCGAAAAGGCTGCTGCTTGCGATTGTTGTGTTATCGGCAGGTTACATTGTGTGTGAATACCGGCTGTTTTATATGATGCTGTTCGATGATGAAGTGACGATCCGCTCAACGATCGTGGCAGGAAACTATTCGATTTCGGAAGTTCTTGCGACCATCGGAGACTCCTTTGTAAAGGGCATGTTCCATGCAGAGAGTGTCCACATGTATGTGGTGCTTCCGGTATGTACCATTTACTTTTTCTATCTGAATATTTCTTATCTGGTGAAGAAAAATGCAAGAGGTATTTTTCATGACTGGTATAATCTCCTCGTGGTCATTCTTGTTTTTAACAGCCTGATCTATGGTATTTATTATCTGGAACCGGTACGGAACGTGGTTGAGCACCTGTGCCCTCCGCTTACCGGATGGCAGTTTAACCGGACGATTTTCTTCAATCCTTTTGTGTGGTATGCTTCATTTTTCCTGGTGTTGAAGCGGTTGTATGAGAAGGAGAAAAAGAGCCTGCGTGTGGCGGCAAATCTTCTGGCTCTTGCGGCGGTGCTTGTGATTTCCGGAAGCAATACCCGCTATAATGACCTTTACCATACCTGTTTCAGCAAGGTTTATGAAATGGTGAAGGGGCAGAAAGCGAATGATCTGACCTACCGTGAGTTTTATTCTACGGATCTTTTTGAAAAGGCAAAGGAGGATATCGGATACTGTGGGCAGTGGTCCGTGGCATACGGCTTTTATCCGGCCATTCTGGAATACAATGATATTGCCACTCTCGATGGTTATCTTGGCTTCTATTCCCAGAATTATAAGGAAGAATTCCGCAAAATGATCGCACCGGCCCTTGAACAGGTGGAGGAGAGCCGGCTGTATTTTGATGAATGGGGAGCACGGGCCTACCTTTACTCCGGTACGGATCTTTCCATTATTAACAGCTCCCGTACCTATGAGGTGACGGATCATGATTTGTATCTTGATGTGGATCAGTTTAAGCGGCTGGGAGGACGATACATCTTTTCGCGTATCGACCTCGGCAATGCCGAAGAGATCGGGCTTACCCTCATAGGAACCTACACGGATGATGCTTCGCCGTACACGCTTTATGTCTATCAGACAACCTCACGCTACCGGGATGTGGATCATGCCAATCTGACACTGGACGAGATGAAGCAGACAACCTGCGATATGGATCTGCTGGATGCACAGCTGGCCGAAATGAACGAACTGGCAGCAGAAGCGGAAGCAGCTGGAGAAGCCGGAAATCCGGAGCGCGTGAAGGAATTGTTCGGGGATACACTGGATGGAATGGAAAAGCTCTCAACCTGTTATTCGCTTTCACAGCTCACCTACTATCAGAATATTTTTGATGAGGAAAATCAGGAAATCCAGGCAGAGTTTCTCGATGAGATGGTGGATTACGGGGATCAGTTGAATGTAGCGATCCGGGAGCTTTGTAAATCGCCGTATAAGGACACGATGATTGAGCTGATGAATGCGGCGCAGGTGGAGGCTTATCTTAATTATGAAGAGGTAACGGACGAGGAGAAGGAGCTTACGGCGAAGGAAAACAGTCTGGGGCAGGAGTATGAGCAGCTTTCCTCCGAGGAATTTTATTATGAGTATGATGGGGAAGAGTGGGATCTGGATCGTCTGAACACGGAATCGGAGTCTTTGGAGCATGATGCCGTTATTGAAATTTATCAGGGGATCTGCAAGCAGAAGAATGATGCGGTCGGAGAAGTGTTTGTAGAGCTTGTGGATGTCCGGAATGAAATTGCGAAGCTGAACGGTTATGACAATTATGCGGAATATGCGTATGATATGGTTTATGTAAGAGACTACACGCTGGATGAAACCAAAGATCTGTTGGCAGAGATCCGGAAGCAGGTGGTACCGGTTATGGCGGATATGAGAGATGCTCTTTATGAAACGGATTATATGAGATTGTATTCTGAAGGACAGGGGATCGAAAGTACATCCATCATTGAACAGATCGGACCGTATCTGGAGGAGATTGATCCGGAGCTTAAGGATACACAGGAGCATTTCCTTAAATATCATCTGTATGATATGGATACCTCACAGAACAAGGCAAGCACGGCATTTACCATGCGGTTAGCTTATTTTAAGGATGGCTTTATTTATGGCCAGATGTATGACAATTATATGGACTACTACAATGTGATTCATGAATTCGGACATTACAATAATACGTACCGCAGTGCGGATACCTTTCTGGAATCCTGCAACAACATTGATGTCAGTGAGATTCATTCCCAGGGCATGCAGATGTTGTTTTATGACTATTACGATGACCTGTTAGGAGAGGACATCGGGGATATTTATGCTTTCTATGATGTGTATAGCATGGCGGATAATGCGATTTCCACAGCGCTGATTTCCGAGTTTGAGATTTCTGCCTATGAGAATCCGGACATGACGCTCGAGGAGCTGAATAAGCTCTATCTGCAGCTTTCCCGGAGGTATGGCAAGCAGTACGATTCCCAGATCAAGGAGCTTTATACCTGGATGGAAGTTCCGCATATTTTTACCTCACCATGCTATTATTTCTCTTACCTTACCTCGGCATTATCGAGCCTTGATATTCTGACGATGGCAGAGGAAGACCGTCATGAGGCTGTTGAAACGTATATGACACTCACGACCATTCCGGGATATGTGCCGTACTGTTCGGCAGTGGAGTATGCCGGGCTGCGCAATATTTTTGAGGATGGCGTGGTACAGGATATTATGGAAGAGACCGCATCGATTCTTGGAGTAGAAGGATATTAGATAAGATATGAAGATTTTACTTGTGGAAGATGAAAAGCGTATGGCGCAGGCGTTATGCGAGATTCTGCGGCAGGAAAATTATGATGTGGATCATTGTGCGGACGGAATTTCCGGTCTGGAAACTGCGCAGACCGGGATTTACGACATCCTGATTCTGGATGTCATGCTTCCGGGGAAAAACGGCTACGAAATTGCACGGACATTACGAAAGGGCGGAAGCAAAACGCCAATTCTGATGCTTACGGCGAAGGCAGAGGTGGATGACAAGGTAACCGGGCTTGACAGCGGTGCGGATGATTATCTTACAAAGCCTTTTATGACGAAGGAGCTTCTGGCGCGCCTCCGCGCACTGGGAAGAAGAAATGTGAATACGCCGGATGGAACGCTGCGGTTTGGGGATATTGAGTTAAACAGCAATACCTGTGAATTATTCTGTGTGACGAACGGGCAGAGTGTGCGGTTGGGAGAAAAGGAATGGCGGATTCTGGAATATCTGATTGCGAACCAGAACCAGATTCTTACAAGAGAACAGCTTGCCGTGAAGATCTGGGGCTATGAGAACAGTTCTGAATATAACAATGTGGAGGTTTATATGACCTTTACCCGGAAAAAGCTTGCTTTCGTAGAGGCAAAGACAGAAATCAAAGCCGTGCGCGGTGTGGGCTATCAGTTGAGGTACGAGCATGTTTAAAAAATCCAGAATGAAAATTGTATTTTCTATCCTTGCGGTGATTCTGGTTCTTCTGGCAGGAACGCTTGCGATCATCTATGGCACCAGCTATGCACAGGTATCTGCGGATAACCAGCGGATGCTCGAGCAGTATGCACGTCAGTATCATGTGGATTATACGGAGAATCTTTCTCCCGAAAAGGAGAGAGAACTTATGGAAGAGGCTGTGAAGCCACAGGGGATGGAAGATCCGCCACCGGAGGTTACCCATAAGTTTGATGTTTCGACCTTTTATTCCGTGGCATTTGCGGAGGATGGAACGGTACTGCGTCTCGAGAATGAATCGGGAACCTTATATTCGGATGAAATCCTTAAGCAGTATGCGGCAGAGGTTTTACGGGGGGATGCCTTAAGGGGAAGAAAAGGGAATCTTGCGTTCCTGAAAACTGACAAAGAGAATTATACGTTGGTTGCGTTCATTGATAATTCCGTTTTACGGGGAGAAATGGCGATGCTGTTCCGTAATACGCTGATTTTCGGCGGGATTGCGCTGATTGCTGTGCTCGTGGCATCGCTCTTTCTGGCACGCCGCATAGTAGCACCTCTGGAAGAAAGCTATGAGAAGCAGCGGCAGTTTATTTCGGATGCGGGACATGAACTGAAAACCCCGGTATCTGTAGTGAGTGCCAATGCAGAGCTTTTGGAGCGGGAGATTGGCGTTAATCCGTGGCTTTCCAATATCCGCTATGAAAATGAACGGATGGGAACGCTGGTTAAGCAGCTCCTCCAACTTGCCAGAACGGAGAATGTGGCCTTGCAGACGGAACGATTGAATATCAGCCGTCTTGTGGCAGGAGAGGTACTTCCGATGGAAAGCATTGCTTTCGAGCAGGGACTGGAGCTTTTAAGCGATCTGGAAGAAAACAGATTTGTGGATGGAGACAGCAGCCGTCTGAAACAACTGGTGTCCATTCTGATTGATAATGCGATCAGCCACAGCCATGCAGGCGGTGCAATCACCGTTTCACTGTGGGAGGAGCATAATTCGGTACGTTTCTCCGTAGTCAATGAAGGAGAAGAAATTCCGTTAAAGCAAAGAGAGCAGATTTTCGAACGGTTTTACCGGATGGACGCTGCCAGAAGCGGTGAAGGACAGCACTTCGGATTGGGGCTTGCCATCGCAAAGGCGATTGTAACCGCCCATAAGGGAAAGATTTCCGTAAACTGCTATGATGGCAAAGTGGAGTTTGTTGTGCTGCTTCCGAGGGTCTGAAGTAGAATCACTTTTAGCGTACATATTTAGTAATTATTCAAAAAGTTTCAATCTATCTTCAATCTTCTCTGATTAGAATAAGCATATCACAGTAACAGTTCAGCCATGCACATTCATAAGCTGCCGGATTGTACAGATTGGCTAACAAAGATACGTGCTTACCGGCAACTTATTTCATGTCGGGCGTCCGCCCTATAGAAATGATTGTATAAGCTGCCTTTAATGAGCAAGCTCCCACAGTCATCTTATACAATCATTTCTGCATGGCTGAACTGTTACATATCACAAAGGAAAAGAAATAAAAATCGAATCAAAGGAGTGATCAGGATGAAACGAGTATTAACAATGACCTGTGCATTTGCCATGGCGCTATCCTTAGCAGCCTGCAGCACTGCCAATAGTACAGATAACAGTTTGACAAGTGACACCGTTCAGGAGACGGTGGACAGTGCACTGGCATCCAATACGGCTTATGCAGGTACAACTGTCGTAGGACAGATTACTGCAATCGATGATACCGGCATAACCCTTCAGTTGGGAGAACTGTCTGTTTCGAATGAAAATGGACCGGAGAGTCAGAATGGGGACAACCAGACACCACCGGATCAAAATGACTCTCAGAATCAAAGTGGAGATAACCAGACACCACCGGAGAAGCCGGAAGGGGAAACATCGGATGGAAATAAACCGGACGGAGAAGCACCACAGGGAGAAGCTCCGGATGGAAATGGATCACAGAACCAGAGTGGAGACAACCAGACACCACCGGAGAAGCCGGAAGGGGAAGCTCCGGACGGTAATACGCCGGAGGAAGAAGCACCGGACGGAAATGGACCAGAGAACCAGAGTGGAGACAACCAGACACCGCCGGAGAAGCCGGATGGAGAAACATCGGATGGAAATAAACCGGACGGCAATGCACCACAAGGAGAAGCTCCGAGTGGAAATGGATCAGAGAGCCAGAGCGGAGATAGTCAGACACCTCCGGAAATGCCGGGAGGTGGAATGCAGAGCTTTACCGCAGGAGATACAACCATAACGGTAGATCTTTCGGATGCAGCGATTACGAAAGACAATAATACCATTACCGTAGAGGATCTTAGTGAAGGTGATATTCTTCAGATTACATTTGATGAAAATGGAGTTGTAACAGAAGTTTCTACAGTCTCTCAATTCGGAGGGCAGGGAGGACCGGGAGGCGGTTCCTTTGGTGGATCCGATGAAGTGACTCAAGGGTCCAGCGCCAATACAATCACCGAAGATGGCACTTATGAAAATCAGACCTATGAATCGACAGGAGACGATGAAAATGCGCTTCGTGTTGATGGGGCAGAAGTAACACTCAATAACATTACTGTAAATAAGAGTGCGGGAGCAACCTCCAATACGGAAAATGGAGACTTCTATGGAGTAAATGCAGCTTTACTGGCTACAGATGGAGCCAATGTAACCATTCAGAATGCAACGGTGACATCCTCCGCACAGAACGGTAACGGTGTATTCAGCTATGGATCAGGAACGGTTGTAAATATTGCGGATTCTACAATTACAACGACAGCAGATAATTCCGGCGGCATTCAGACAACCGGTGGTGGAACAACCAACGCAAGCAACTTAACTGTCGAAACTTCCGGGAACTCTTCCGCAGCTATCCGGTCCGACCGTGGTGGTGGAACGGTCAATGTAAATGGAGGAACCTATACCTCCAATGGATATAATTCCCCGGCCGTTTATTCGACCGCAGCGATTACCGTTTCAGATGCAACACTTACTGCCAATAATTCCGAAGCACTTGTAATCGAAGGAAAGAATTCGATTACCCTCGATAACTGTACGGTATACGGAAATATGAGTGACACGAAGGGAACAAGCTCCGATGAAAATGTCCACAATGTGATGATTTATCAGTCCATGTCCGGAGATGCGGACGTCGGAACGAGCATTTTCTCTATGACCGGTGGATCCCTTACCTCCAACAATGGGGATTTGTTCTACATAACCAATACGGCCTGCGAGATCGACCTTTCCGGTGTTCAGCTTATCAATCACGATAGTGATTCTTATCTTATGAATATCTGTGGAAACTCGGCTTCCCATGGCTGGGGAACTGCAGGTGCAAACGGCGCAAAGGTGGTATTTACCGCAGACCAGCAGGAACTTAACGGTGATATTGTTGTAGATACAATTTCCACCCTTGCTATAACCCTGAAAGGAAACAGTACCTTTACCGGAACCATCAATATTATAGACAATGCACAAGACGGAACCGCCGTTTCCGATAATGCAGTCCTTACAATCGAAGCCGGAAGTACCTGGAACCTGACTGGCGACTGTACCATCAGCAGCCTCACCAACAACGGAACCATCAATTTCAATGGATATACCATCACACTTGCCGATGGAACCGTACTTAGCTAAGCAGTAATTACCGGTATTGCTGTTTATACAAAGTTAATTGAACTACTTTCGATAAGAATAAAAATAGAGATTCAACCCGTTCTATTAGAATTAGGAATGGGTTGGATCTTTTTGTTGCCATGCAATATACAATATTTTATGTTACAATAAGATGACAGATAAATAGGATTATTGAATTTGCTAAATTGGAATTTGTTGATTTGGAGATTTGAGATATGATAACGGATACATTTGAAAATTTATCGGAAGAAATAATTAAGGTTAGTCGTAACGACAATGCTATTAAGGTGGATGCTTGTATTCTCACTTTTTCTTATGTGATCTTAAAATATGTTTTAGATAATTTCGAGTGCAAAAAAATTGGAGATTTATTCTCTTCCAATGGGGCGAATCCAGTTTATGGATTTGAGTACGAGAATAGATATTTTGCAGTATATATGTCTTATGTTGGAGCACCTTCATGCGTGGCAGATATAGAAGATACTATGTCAATTATTAACACAGATAAATATGTTGTTTTTGGCGGTTCGGGATGTTTGAATAAAGAGATAGCACGCGGCAAGGTTATGGTGCCTACTGATGCTTATCGTGATGAGGGAACGTCTTATCATTATGCACCTGCTTCGGATTATATTGAAATCAAAAATGCAGAAGTAGTAGCGAAGTTTATGGAAACAGTTGGTTTGCCTTATGTCAAAGGAAAAACTTGGACGACTGATGCTGTGCACAGAGAAACTAGAGCAAATTTTGAAAAACGTAAAGCTGACGGTTGTATTTCTGTGGAAATGGAATGTGCAGCTGTTCAAGCTATGTGTGATTATAGAAAACTTAATGTATACTTCTTTTTTACTTGTGGTGATTTGTTAGATGCACCTAAGTGGGATGACAGAATGAAGAAAAATCAAGTTAAGAACACACAGCATGATTCAGGACATTTTGATATAGCTCTTGAACTTGCGTGTTATATTGTAGAACAGAAATATTGAGAAATTACAATTTTATAAATAAAACAAATTAGGACTTGTTGAGAGTTATGATATATTTAAGTAGTTTCAGATTAAGTGACAGAAAAGTAAAGAATCCGAATATTTATCCCTACAATGTTTTTAGGGGGAAGTATATCGAGCCATTTGTTTTTAGCCCTATAACTGTTCTTTATGGAAACAATGGTTCTGGTAAATCAACACTTTTAAATATTATAGCCAACTGCCTGGAATTAAAAGGAAAAGAGTATGCAACGAGTAATTCCTATGGAATTGTTGATTATTGTAGTTCGTTTTCTAGTGAGTGTTCATATACTTTGGGGGAAGATGATTTTGGAAACACAATAAGAAATATACCAACCAATAGCCGGTATATTAAGAGCGAAGATATATTGTATGAAATTAAGAAGATACAACAAAAGCAGATATTATCCGATGGTATGGAATATGATTACGTTAAGAGTGGGATGTCTTTACTTGAAGCAAAGAAATTTCTAACATCAAAGGAAGGGCGTGAGCAGGAAGAATATATAAAGTTTGCACAGGAAAAATATTCTAACGGAGAGACATCAATTCAATATTTTGAGGAATACTTACAACCGGATGCATTGTATTTATTAGATGAACCGGAGGTGTCACTTTCGCCTGCCAATCAGGTTGCGTTAGCAGAAGAAATTAATAAAATGGCAAGGTTGTTGGAGTGTCAATTTATTATTGCAACACATTCACCATTTATGCTTGGAACATTAAACACAAAAATATATAATCTTGATACGGAAGGGTATGATGTTACGAAATGGAGTGATTTAGATAATGTGCGATATTTTTACGATTTCTTTAAAAGACATGAAAATGAATTTAAATAATTATACTTTCACAGCGTAACCCGAATCCGGAAGTGTCATTCAGGGAATGCCTTTTGGGTTCTTCCGAGTTTTTCTTAGATAACAGGGCATGGCAATCAAAGGCAACAAAACCCGTGCAAGGATGCACGGGTTAGCCTGCCAAGAACATGGATGTTCTCTGGCAGGCGGTTGTGTACGTTTTTTATGCAGAGCCGTTGCCATGATCTGTTATTGATAGAAAAACCGGAAGGTTCCATAGGATTCCCAGGATGACCTTCCGGATTTGTTTTTCCTTAATTCAACTCTCCATTCTTATATCTTGCCACAATATTCTGAATACGTTCATTCGGATTGAGCAGATCACTAATGGACACATCATGATTCAGTGTATCGATCAGATAAGCAATATACTTACTCATATCACAGTCAATATACCATTCCCTGCTTAACAGCTCCGGAGTCTGATATACCAGATTCGTAGTAAGCACTCCATCGATTAGGCCACTTTCATAAGCCTTATCAAACCGCTCCAATCCATTTGTAAACAATCCAAAGGTTGCGCAGATGAAGATCTTACCTGCCTTACGTTCCTTAAGACCGGCAGCAACCTCCAGAACACTTTCACCGGAAGAGATCATATCATCAATGATAATCATATCCTTGCCCTCAACGGAAGAACCAAGGAATTCATGAGCTACAATCGGATTACGGCCGTCCACAATCCTCGTATAATCTCTGCGCTTGTAGAACATACCCATATCAAGACCTAATACATTTGCCATATAAATGGCACGTCCCATGCCGCCTTCATCCGGGCTGATGACCATCATATGATTGGAATCAATCTGAAGATTCTTCACATGCCTTAATAATCCCTTGATAAACTGGTAAGTCGGCTGTACAGTTTCAAAACCATGAAGAGGAATCGCATTCTGGACACGCGGATCATGTGCATCGAAAGTGATGATGTTGTCAACGCCCATGCTCACCATTTCCTGAAGCGCAATTGCACAGTCCAGAGATTCACGGGTTGTACGCTTATGTTGTCTGCTTTCATAAAGGAATGGCATGATAACGGTGATACGTCTTGCCTTTCCGCCGACGGCAGCGATAATTCTCTTCAAATCCTGATAATGATCATCAGGAGACATGTGATTTTCTTTGCCGCATAAGGAATAGGTCAGACTGTAATTTGCTACATCGACCAGAAGATAAAGATCGGTACCACGGACAGATTCCAGAATGATACCCTTTGCTTCACCGGAGCCAAAACGCGGAACCTTTGCCTTAAGCAGATAGGAATCACGCTGATAGCCGGCAAATGCCAGACTGTCTTTGTGTTCGCTCTCGCGCACGGTACGCCATTTTACCAGATAATGATCTACTTTCTCACCAAGGGATTTGCAGCCCTCCAGAGGTATGATTCCCAAAGAACCAACTGGAATTGTTTCAAGATTTCTCGTTTCTTCACGCTGTGCCATGAAGGTACCTCACTTTCTACTTTGCAGTTTTTTGAATAATCCGGATGTCCGGCCCCGTAAATTTACATATAATATAGTTTTGCATAATCCTTGAAAATGAGCGGTCCGAATAACGGTTCGACACATCTTCAAAAGAAAGATTGGTAGATATAATTGTCGATTTCTGTGCCATATTTCTTCCATTTAATAAAGAAAAGAACACAGAAGAGATCACATTGGTAGGGTACTCAGTGCCAAGATCGTCGATGATTAATAAATCACAATCAAAAAGCTCCTTATTATAAGTAACAAGGTCTTCTTTATTCCTATAATCAAACATACTCTTGGAAAGTATTTCGAAAAGATGAATGGCACTCATATATACCACAGAATGTTCACTTTCCAGTAACTCGCGGGCAATACAACTGGATAGGAAGGATTTGCCCGTACCTACTGTACCATAAAAAAACAGATTATGATAGTCCGAATCAAAAGTTTCTATAAAATTTTTACTGATGTCTACTGTACGGCGGAAACACTCCAATGCCTCCCCTTCGTAGTAGTCATAAGATAAATGATCAAAATTCTCGGTAGCGAGAGATTTCTCTAATCCGGACTGTTCATAAAGCAGATGGATGATTGCCTGTTTGAAGCAGTGACATTTTTCACGGTTCGGCAAATAGCCAGTGTCCTGACAGTCTGTACAGGTGTAAATGGGAGCAAGATAATCAGCCGGATATCCGGCATTCACTAAAAGCTCCTGCTTCTTAGCAGAAAGCTGGCGGAGCGTTTCGTGAAGACTTGCAAGTGCAGATTCATCGCCCTCTAGGAGCTTTCGTCCCTGAGAAACAGAAACCGATGCAATGCGTTCGGAAAGCTCTTTAAAACCGTCCACTTTGGAACAGACCTCCTGCAGACGGTCCTCCATCCTGCGGTGGTTATTTAACTGGGTCACTTCGTATCCATGAATAATGGACTGATATTGTGCATTGCTGAGTGCCACGATAAAATCTCCTTCAAAAAATTAGTTGCTGATGATCTCTTTTTCCAGAGCATCAAAGTCATAGGTGCTTCGCATCATCTGGTTGAAAGAAGCAGTAGTATTTCTTACAGGCTTCACGGAAGTCTGGCGGCTCTGGCTGTAGGCATCATCCAGCTTAAGGATGTCGGCCTTGTGATGCACCTCGTTCTTATGCCAGTTGTTTAAGATACTGTCAGCATATTCGAAGCGGTGCTTGTCCGTAGCCATGACCGTCCGTTCGCAGGCCTCTAAAATAATATCCTGTGTAAAGCTGAAATCCTTCGTCCATTTAATGACATAATCGGCCTCGGCCTTCGTCGGATTGCTGGACTTGCCCAATGCCTTCATAATATCATAGACGGTTTTGTCATATTTTTTGGCAGCGCGTGCAGCCTGCCTGGGGGTTGTGATGCCTTCCTCAGCCCAGCTGATGGCTACCTTTTCTATGTAACGGAAATCTTTCTTTCCCTTTTCAACGCAGTACTGGATCAGATAATCAATCAGATCCTCGGAAAAATGCAGCCTGTCCGTAAAGAACAGGATCGTTTTCATTTCGGTTGGCGTCAGCGGTTTGCCAATGTACTGCTCCACCACGAACAGAATCTGGGAGGTATCTTCCTTTTCCTTGAATTCCCGGATCTGGTCGAGCGTATAAGCCGGTTTCTCATAAGGATTGGAAGCAGGTGCTGCCATCTCGGCCTCAACAAGTACAGGCTGCTGTGATTCCTTGCGCGTGGCAGAAAGTGATACTACCGGTGCAAGAGGCGCTGCTTCAGCGGAAGCTTTCCTTGTGACATCGAGCAGACGGATTGCCATAAGTGTTTTGGCATCGTCATATTCCAAAGCAAGCAGGTGATTCTTTTCCCAGTACTTCAGCGCACGTAAGACGTCCTTCTCGGTATGGTTAAACTGATCCGCAATATCCGACACGCTTGTCGGAAGGTGCGCGCTCATGGTGCGCAGAAGGTATAAATATACCTTGAGCTGGGCATCGTTCGCCTCTTTCATATACTCATCAATAAAAATATTGGATACCACAGTAACATCAGAATAATTCTCCTGATACACCTTAAACTGAGCCATATCAAATTCACCAACCTTAACATTCATTCAAACTAAATAAGCAAAATGAATTATAGCACATGCTTTTCAAAATGGAAATAGCAAAAATGCAGGAAACCCCTGTATTTATAAGGCTTTCGGGCAATTGTGGATAGTGTGGACGACGTGGATATAAATGCTAAAAGCAGGTAAAATCCATCAAAACAAAGGAAAAAATATCCACATATTTTTAAGAAAAATTTCATAAAAATATGTGGATGATGTGGACAATTATCTGGAAAGAAGCTCTTCTCCAATGTTTACAACGTCTCCGGCGCCCATAGTTATCAACAGGTCTCCCGGTGCACAATTTTCTAAAATAAATTTTTCGATTTCAGGAAAGCTTCCGAAATAATGGCAGTTCGGATTGAGAGGAAGAATTTCTTCCCTCAGGGTTTCGGAGCTGATTCCAAGGGTATCGGTCTCGCGTGCCGCATAAATATCTGCAAGAATGACTTCATCTGCAAGGGAAAGTGCCCTGGCGAAATCCTTAAGGAACGCTTTCGTACGGGTGTAGGTATGCGGCTGGAAAACGACCCAGAGTTTTTGGTGGGGATAATTTTGTGCCGCGGTTAAAGTTGCAGTAATTTCTGAAGGATGATGTGCATAATCATCAATTATAGTAAAACCATGGAGACAACCCTTGTATTCAAAACGGCGGTCGGTACCGTGGAAGCTGACAAGAGCCTGAGCGGTCTGATCACGGGGGATCGCAAACAGGTCGGCAAGTGCAATGGCAGCAAGTGCATTGGAAACATTGTGCTCGCCCGGTACACTGAGCTTAAAGGTGCAGGGTGTCCTGTCCGTGCTTTGCAGCTCAAATTCCGCACAGCCCTTGTCATCATAGGAGATCCGGGAAGCGGAATAAGCCGCGTCTTCACCTCCGAAGGTGATGACGCGGCAGGGTAGCCCCTCATAAATTTCTTCCACATCGGGAATGGTCTTGTTGATAATCAGTGTTCCGTCTTCCGGGAGGAGGGCTGCGAAACGGCGGAAGGAGGAGCGGATATCGTTGATATCCTTGAAGAAATCCAGATGATCTTCTTCTATATTAAGTATGATTCCGATTTTCGGGAAAAAGCTTAAAAAGCTGTTGGTGTATTCACAGGCCTCGGTTACAAAATAAGGAGAATGGCCAACCCGGATATTGCCGCCGATGCTCTTTAAAATTCCACCGATGGAAAGGGTAGGATCGGTATCTGCCTGCAGCAGGATTTCGGAAACCATGGAGGTAGTTGTCGTCTTGCCGTGGGTACCACTGATTGCAACCGGTAATTCATAGTTGCGCATGATCTCACCTAACAGCTCAGCTCTTGTAAGAGCCGGGATGGAAAGCTCCTGCATGGCAATAAATTCCGGATTGTCCGGATGGATGGCGCTGGTGTACACAACAACATCAATATCCTCTGTGATATTATCTTTTTTTTGACCAATGAAAATATGTGCACCCCTGTCGTTTAACATATCGGTAAGCGCCGACTGTCTTGCATCGGAGCCGCTGACCTGAAAATGCTTTTCCAGGAGAATTTCCGCCAGACCGCTCATGCTGATGCCGCCGATTCCGATGAAATAAACATGTACGGGGGTTGAAAAATCAATCTGATACATAAGAATAGATCCTTTCCTTTATAGAATGATGTCGAGGTCAAAAGCCCTCGATTTTGATGCCTGCGGATTGTTCCGTGCTTCGCACTTTCACAACCTTGGCATCATAGAATACATTATGTGCAAATGCTCAGAACTCCATTCGTGTTACGGTTTCCTAATAATTATACGGAATTTCCAATGGGAGTGCAAGGATAGGGAAGGGTTTTTAACAAAATGTGGAAAGAAGGGGGGACATAAACACATAATATTGTTTAAAAATAGAAATTCGTGTCAAAAGAAAACTATATTTTTGTAAAAAATGACAGAAAAACAGGAAAAACCACCATGAATTTTGTAAAAAATATTCACTTTTTAAATTGTATATGGTATAATATTCATAATTCATTTGAACGTTCCAAAAGGGTGATTTTTCCTTTAACAGTTCAGATTCAATAGCTTCATTAAAATTTACTGGTAAGAGGTGATGACATGATTAAAAAAGAGATGATTGCCATGTTACTGGCAGGCGGTCAGGGAAGCCGTCTGGGGGTACTGACATCGAAGGTGGCCAAGCCGGCCGTTTCCTTTGGCGGGAAATATCGAATCATTGATTTCCCGCTCAGCAATTGTATTAATTCAGGTGTTGATACGGTGGGCGTATTGACACAGTATCAGCCGTTACGGCTGAATACACATATCGGTATCGGTATCCCGTGGGATCTGGACAGAAATATCGGTGGCGTAACCGTACTTCCTCCGTATGAGAAGATCACGAACAGCGAGTGGTATACAGGTACAGCGAATGCTATTTATCAGAACATTGATTATATGGAGAGCTACAATCCGGAATATGTTCTGATCCTTTCCGGAGATCATATCTATAAAATGGATTATGAAGTGATGCTGGATTTCCATAAGGAGAAGGGGGCAGATGTTACCATCGCCGTTATGCCTGTTCCAATGGAAGAAGCAAAGCGTTTCGGAATTATGATTACGGATGAAGATCATAAAATTACCGATTTTGAAGAGAAGCCTGAACATCCCAGAAGCAACCTGGCTTCCATGGGTATTTACATATTTAACTGGAAGACCTTGAAGGAGGCATTGCTTGCGAACGCACAGCAGCCGGGACTTGATTTCGGTAAACATGTCATTCCCTACTGCCATGACAACGGAAGACCGTTATATGCTTATGAATTCAATGGCTACTGGAAGGATGTAGGAACCCTGCATTCCTACTGGGAAGCAAACATGGAGCTTATTGATATTGTTCCTGAATTTAACCTTTATGAAGAATATTGGAAGATTTATACAAAGAGTGAAATCCTTCCTCCTCAGTATCTGGCAGATACCAGCTTTGTTGAGAGAAGTATTATCGGTGAGGGAGCAACGATCTGCGGCAAGGTTTACAACTCCGTAATCGGCTGCGGCGTAACCATTGGTAAGGATACCGTGGTACGTGATTCCATCATTATGAATAATACGGTGATCGGTGAGAACTGTGAGCTGAACAAGGCGATCATTGCAGAGAATGTTGTTGTGGGTGATGCGGTCAGACTTGGCATTGGCGAAGAAGCGGAGAACGAGACCGATCCTCATATTTACAATAACGGAATTGTTACCATCGGTGAAAAGAGTGTGATTCCGGACGGCATTACCGTAGGAAAGAATACCTGCATCTTTGGTAAGACAAGCGATTCCGATTATTCGGAGAAATTCCTTGCAAGCGGTAAAACATTAATTAAGGAAGGTGATAATAAGTGAGAGCAATCGGTATAATTTTAGCAGGTGGAAACAGTTATAGAATGAAAGAGCTCTCATCGAAGAGAGCCGTATGCGCAATGCCTATCGCAGGCAGCTATCGAAGCATCGACTTTGCCCTGAGTAATATGACCAACTCCCATATTCAGAAGGTTGCCGTATTTACCCAGTACAATGCAGGAAGTCTGAATGAGCATCTCATTTCTTCCAAGTGGTGGAACTTCGGACGTAAGCAGGGAGGATTATTTACCTTTACCCCTTCCGTTACGGCAGAGAACAATTTCTGGTATCGTGGAACCGCAGATGCCATGGCACAGAATCTGTCCTTCCTTAAAAACAGCCATGAACCGTATGTAGTCATTGCATCCGGTGACTGTGTTTACAAGATGGATTACAACAAGATACTCGAATATCATGTAGCCAAGAAAGCAGATATCACCGTTGTCTGCAAGGACATGCCGGCCGGTGTGAACGTAGACCGTTTCGGTACAGTGAAGATGAATGAAGAAAGCCGGATCGAAGAATTTGAAGAAAAACCGGTGGTAGCGAAATCCAATACGATCTCCTGCGGAATCTATGTAGTCAGAAGACGTCAGCTCATTGAAATGATTGAGAAGTGTGCAGAAGAAGACCGTTACGATTTCGTTAAGGATATTCTGATCCGCTATAAGAATATGAAGAGAATCTACGGATACAAGCTTACCGACTATTGGAGAAACATTGCAACGGTGGATGATTATTTCCAGACCAACATGGATTTCCTCAAGCCGGAAACCAGAGACTACTTCTTTAAGCAGTATCCGGATATCTACTCCAAGGTAGATGATCTTCCTCCGGCCAAGTACAATCCCGGTGCGCAGGTTCGTAACAGCCTGGTATCGAGTGGAACGATCATTAATGGTACGGTAGAGGATTCCGTGATCTTTAAGGAAACCTATATTGGAAACAACTGTTACATCAAGAATTCCATTATTTTGAATGATGTTTACATTGGCGACAATACGCACATTGAAAACTGCATCGTGGAAAGTCATGATACCATTCGGGCGAATTCGTATTATGTTGGTGAGAACGACATTAAGATTGTCGTGGAGAGAAATGACCGATATGTAATATAAAGGTCCGGACAGGCTTGAGATAACAGGCTATAATAATAGGAAGAAGTATATGAAATAGAATACTTGCAAAACACGTCAACCGGGGAATGACAGAATAGGGAATCTGCAAGAATTTTGTATAGGGACGAAAGAAAGAGGGGTAAAACTTATGCAGATTACGGACGTTCGAGTTCGCAAGATTACCAAGGAAGGGAAGATGAAGGCTGTCGTATCAATTACACTGGATGATGAACTGGTGATTCATGACATTAAGGTCATCGAAGGAGACAAGGGATTGTTCATCGCGATGCCGAGCAAGAAGGCAGCGGATGGCGAATATCGTGATATTGCCCATCCCATTAATTCCCAGACGAGGGAAAGAATCCAGACCATGATTCTCAACGCTTATGAGAAATCACTTTCCGAACCCGATCCGGAATAAGATAAGATTGGAAAAGAGGCAGCTGCATGATGCGGCTGCCTCTTGGTGTTGTCGATTACATATGAGAAAATGATCCGGTGGATCATTTATGAGCAGAGTACTTAATGAAAGTAGGTCAAAGACGAGGCATGAATAGTTACGAATTTAGTATATCAATGAAACACGATATTGAGAAAAATGTTCAATAAAAATATCGTGCTTGTAACTTAAAACAGCAAGTGTTATATTGAGTTTTACAATTAAAGAAAGCATGAAAAAGAAACAGGGAGGACGAAACGATGTTAAAGTGTTTAAAGAAAATCAACAAAGAAAAAACAGGTTTATTTGCAGCAGGAGTATTATTTGGAACAGCAGGAATCAAGATCCTGACAAGCAAGGATGCAAAGAAGCTTTACACACAGTGCACCGCAGCCGTACTTCGTGCCAAGGAATGTGTCATGAAGACCGTAACCTCCGTGCAGGAGAATGCAGAAGATATTTATGCAGAAGCTAAGGAAATCAATGAAGAGCGCGCGGCACAGGATGCAGAGCTTGGTGCAGAGGAAGAAGCTGTAGAAGCAGAAGCTACAGAAGAAACCGCAGAGCAGGAATAATCTGTTTTGGAATGGAGTGATTACGATGAGATTTGTAATAAAACATGAGATCAAAGGCAGAATCCGTATTCATTTCGTCCAGAAAAGAATGACTCTGCAGCAGGCAGATATCCTGCAATACTATCTGGAAATGCAGGAGAATGTAGACTCTGCGAAGGTTCAGGAAAGAACCTGCGACGCTGCCATCTGCTATCATGGAAGCCGGGAAGAAATACTTCAGATTGTGAAAAATTTCACCTATGAGCATGTGGATGTTCCTGAGGATTACCTTAAGAATTCCGGAAGAGAAATAAACCGTGAATATAAGGATAAGCTGGTAAACAAGGTTGTGCTCCATTATGGAACAAAGCTTTTGATGCCGTTTTCCGTCAGGGAAGCAATTGCGGCTATGAAGTCCGTCAAGTATCTGTGGAATGGTCTTTGTACCTTGTGCAGAGGGAAGATCGAAGTGCCGGTATTGGATGCAACGGCGATCGGAGTATCCATGTTCCGCGGAGACATCAATACGGCAGGCTCCGTGATGTTCCTTCTGGGAATCGGTGAGATTCTCGAAGAGTGGACACATAAGAAGTCGGTTGGAGATCTGGCAAGAAGTATGTCCCTGAACATCGATAAGGTATGGCTTGTCCGTGACGGTCAGGAGATTCAGGTGTCTGCGAAGACGATCCGGCCGAAGGATCTGGTACGTATTCATATGGGGAATGTGAATCCGTTTGACGGTACGGTAACGGATGGAGAAGCGATGGTCAATCAGGCATCCCTTACCGGAGAATCGGTTCCGGTGCGCAAAAAAGAAGGAAGCTCTGTCTATGCCGGAACCGTTGTTGAGGAAGGCGAAATTACCGTCTGTGTAAAACAGGCCAACGGATCAAGCAAATATGAGAAGATCATGGCAATGATCGAAGAATCGGAGAAGCTGAAATCCTCCCTGGAATCGAAAGCGGAGCATCTGGCAGACCAGCTTGTACCGTATACCTTCCTTGGAACGGGACTGGTATGGCTGTTTACCCGTAATGTAACGAAAGCAATATCCGTGCTGATGGTGGATTATTCCTGCGCCTTGAAGCTTGCCATGCCGTTAACGGTATTGTCAGCGATCCGGGAAGCAAGCGGTCATGACATCACGGTTAAGGGTGGTAAATACATCGAGGCAATGGCAGAAGCCCAAACGATCGTTTTTGATAAAACAGGTACACTGACGAAAGCACAGCCTACGGTTGTGGATATTGTGCCGTTCAGCGATCAGTCTAAGGATGAACTGCTTAAGATTGCAGCATGCCTTGAGGAGCATTTCCCGCATTCCATGGCGAAAGCAGTGGTTCGTGAGGCAGCCAGAAGAAATCTGGAGCATGAAGAGATGCATACCAGGGTGGAATATCTGGTAGCACATGGTATTTCTTCCACGATTGCAGGTAAGAAAGTGGTCATTGGCAGCTACCACTTTATTTTTGAAGACGAAAAGGCGGAGATCCCGGAAGGAAAACAGGAACGGTTTGATCACCTGCCGGAGGAATATTCCCATCTTTATATGGCGATTGACGGAAAGCTTTCTGCAGTTATTACGATAGAGGATCCTTTGCGTCAGGAAGCAGCTATGGTCATTCAGTCACTGCGTGAGCTTGGACTTGAAAAGCTTGTGATGATGACCGGGGACAGTGACCGGATCGCTTCCAATATTGCAGGCAAGGTTGGCGTGGATGAGTATTATTCCGAGGTGCTGCCGGAGGATAAAGCGGACTTTGTTGAGAAAGAAAAGACCGATGGACGTAAGGTCATTATGATTGGCGATGGAATCAACGATTCCCCGGCACTTTCACAGGCCGATGTCGGAATTGCTATCAGTGATGGCGCGGAAATTGCCAGAGAAATTGCGGATGTTACGATTGCGGCAGATGATCTGCGCGAGATCATCACTCTGCGCCGTTTAAGCGAAGCCATGATGAAACGGATTCACAAGAACTATAGCAGAATCATCGGTATTAATTCCATGCTGATTGTATTGGGTGTGATGGGCCTGATCCCGCCGACGATGTCTGCCCTGCTTCATAACACTTCTACGTTGTTAATCAGTTTAGAGAGCATGAAAAATCTGCTGGATGATGAGGAAGAAAAGCATGAAAAGGACAGCAGACTTTAGAACTGCAGACCGTCTGTGACGAAGCTGCGAAACGGCGGTTTTGCGAATGGAGTTCTAAATCAGTTACAAGAACATAATAAAATCAGAAAAGAGCGGAGGATGAACCATTAGTTGGTTCATCCTTTTTGCCATGCATATGAGAAAATGATCCAGTGGATCATATTAGAGCAGAGTACTTAATCAAAGTAACGAACTCCTTCTCTTCCTAAATTCAGATGAATGTGCTAAGATAAAAACGATTCGCGTTGAAAGAAAAGGAGAAAACCATGTATATGATTGCAGGACTTGGGAATCCAAGGAAAGAATATGACAATACAAGACATAACATCGGATTTGCATTCATTGATGCGCTTGCAGAAGAATATGATATTAATGTTACGGATGTGAAGCTGAAAGCACTGA
Source organism: Bacteroidaceae bacterium (assembly GCA_963650485.1). Lineage (GTDB taxonomy): Bacteria > Bacillota > Clostridia > Lachnospirales > Lachnospiraceae > Suilimivivens. The sequence goes on along the minus strand of CAVJLN010000005.1, from coordinate 14,147 downwards.
CCGGAAAAGGAATGATCAATGGTCAGAAGGTGCTTCTGGTAAAGCCCCTGACGTTTATGAATTTAAGCGGCGAAAGTATCCGGCCGCTTTCTGATTATTATAAGATAGATCCGGAGAGTGAGCTGATTGTGGTATCGGATGATATCACCTTATCTCCGGGCGGTATCCGGATCCGTAAGAAGGGAAGCGCCGGAGGCCATAATGGACTAAAGAATATTATCGGACAGCTCGGAACTGAAAATTTTCAGAGGATCCGGATCGGCGTTGGGGAAAAACCGAAGGGCTACGATCTTGCGGACTATGTACTGGGTCATTTTTCCAAAGAAGAACAGCCTCTGATGCAGGAAGGGATTGAAAAGGCCAAGGAAGCATTAAAGCTGATTCTTGCAGGAAATATGGATCAGGCGATGAACGAATACAATCGCAAGGAGAAATAAATGAACACATTGCTCGCACCGCTATGGGAAATCGGCGAATTTGAAGAGATTCAGAAACAATTAAATAAAGAAAACGGCTGTGTGGCACTCACGGGATGCATCGAATCCCAGAAGCTTCATATGGCATACGGACTCTCGGAGGGGCGGTTTCCAAACCGGATCTTCGTCACCTATAGCGATCAGCGGATTAAGGAGCTTTTAGAGGACGAGCGGTTTTATGACCGGGAGGCCGTCGTTTATCCATCAAGGGATCTTATTTTTTACCAGGCGGATATTCATGGAAACCAGCTTACGAAGGAGCGCATTAAGACACTGCGCCGGATTCTGGAAGGAAAGCCGACTACAGTAATTACGACCTTCAGCAGCCTGATGGCACCACAGCTTTCTCTTGATATCTGGAAACAGTATCTGCTCCATATGGATGGAAAAAGCATTATTGATGAAAAGGCCATTGCTCTCCGGCTCGTGGAAATGGGATATGAGAAAACCTATCAGGTGGAAGCGCCCGGGCAGTTCAGTGTGCGTGGTGGTATTGTGGACATCTTTGACCTGACAGAGGAAAATCCCTATCGAATTGAACTGTGGGGAGATGAGATCGAATCTATCCGGAGCTTTGATGTCATGAGCCAGCGCTCCATTGAAAAGCTGTCTGAAATCACCGTATATCCGGCAACGGAAATGCTGCTTTCAAAAAGCCAGCTAAAGACAGGTATGGAAAAGATGAAAAAGGAGGCTGCGGCATTTGAGCAAAAGCTCCGTGAGGAATTCCGTACGGAGGAAGCCCACCGGGTTGCTGCGCATGTCAAAGAGCTCGAAGAGCAGGTGATGGAATTCGGAAATGAGGCAAGCCTTGACGGATATATGAATTATTTCTATGAAGATACGGTTTCTTTTCTGGAATTGTTCGATGTAAAAGATACGGTTTTCTTTCTGGATGAGCCGGCACATATTGAGGAGCATGCAAAATCGGTGGAAACAGAGTTTCGTGAGAGCATGATTCACCGTGCCGAGAAGGGATATATTCTGCCGGGACAAATGAAGCTGTTGTTTTCGTTAGAAGAGACCGCAGCGCGGCTGTCACGAGGACATGTTGCTTATCTGGCTGCACTTGATAGGAAGAACAGTTTTACCGGGAAACTGCTGAAACCGTCCCTTCGAAGCAACATGACGGTCAAAAGTATTTCTTCCTATAATAATAGCTTTGAATCCCTCGTGCAGGATCTGAAACGGTATAGGAAAAACAAATACCGGATTCTGCTGTTATCCGGTTCGAGGACAAGGGCAGAGCGTCTTGCCAGGGATCTGCAGGATGCCGAGCTTACGGCATTTTATTCCGAGGATCCGGAACGTGAGCTGCAGCCCGGCGAAATTATGACATATTATGGCCGCGTGCTCCGTGGCTTTGAATATCCTCTGCTTAAATTTGCAGTCATTTCCGAGAGTGATATCTTTGGAAGTGAAAAGAAGAAGCGGAAGAAAAAGAAGACCTACGAAGGCAGGAAAATCAACGATTTCAACGAATTAAGCATTGGAGATTATGTGGTTCATGAAAATCATGGACTGGGAATTTATAAGGGAATTGAAAAGGTAGAAGTCGATAAGGTCACGAAGGATTATATCAAGATTGAGTACCGGGATGGTGGAAACCTTTATGTGCTGGCAACGGGCCTTGACGCCATCCAGAAGTATGCGTCCGCAGATGCGAAAAAGCCGAAGCTCAATAAGCTCGGTACACAGGAATGGAGCAGGACCAAGTCAAAGGTCCGGGAAGCAACCGGCGAGGTGGCCAAGGATCTGTTGGAACTCTATGCAGCACGTCAGCAGAAAAACGGCTATCCTTATGGAAAGGATACGGTCTGGCAGAAGGAATTTGAAGAGATGTTTCCGTTTGAGGAGACGGAGGATCAGTTACTTGCCATTGATGCGACGAAGCAGGACATGGAAAGCACGAAGATCATGGATCGTCTGATCTGCGGGGATGTCGGCTACGGCAAGACGGAAATTGCCATCCGCGCGGCATTTAAGGCCGTGCAGGAGGGAAAACAGGTGGTTTATCTTGTCCCGACAACGATTCTTGCGCAGCAGCATTACAATACCTTTGTGCAGCGGATGAAGGATTTTCCTGTGAGGATTGATATGCTGTCCCGTTTCCGCACGGCAGCAGAGCAGAAGAAAACCATTACCGACCTCAAAAAGGGCATGGTGGATATCGTGATCGGTACGCATCGGGTTCTGTCGAAAGACGTGGAATATAAAGATCTGGGACTACTGATTATTGATGAGGAACAGCGGTTTGGCGTTGCCCATAAAGAAAAAATCAAGAAGATGAAGGAAAATGTGGATGTTCTGACACTGACTGCCACCCCGATTCCGCGAACCCTTCATATGAGCCTGATCGGTATCCGGGATATGAGCGTTCTCGAAGAAGCGCCGAATGACCGTCTGCCGATCCAGACCTATGTCATGGAATATAATGAGGAAATGGTAAGAGAGGCCATTGTGCGGGAGCTGTCTCGAGATGGACAGGTTTATTATGTTTATAACCGTGTTAATAATATTGCGGATGTGGCTGCCCAGGTGCAGCAGCTTGTCCCGGAGGCCAACGTGGCCTTTGCTCACGGACAGATGCAGGAAAAGCAGCTCGAGCAGATCATGTTTGACTTTATTAATCAGGACATTGACGTGCTGGTGTCTACAACAATTATTGAAACCGGACTGGATATTTCCAATGTCAATACCATTATTATCCACGATTCAGATAATATGGGTCTGTCTCAGCTTTACCAGCTTCGGGGAAGAGTGGGAAGAAGCAGCCGTACTTCTTACGCATTCCTCATGTATAAGAAGGATAAGATGCTGAAGGAAGTAGCAGAGAAGCGGCTTGCAGCAATCAGGGAATTTACGGATCTTGGAAGCGGCTTTAAAATTGCCATGAGGGATCTGGAAATCCGTGGCGCAGGAAATCTTCTGGGGGCAAGCCAGCATGGACATATGCAGGCCGTTGGCTACGATCTTTACTGCAAAATGCTGAATGAAGCAGTGAAAACACTGAAGGGAATCCCTACGAAGGAGGATTTCCTTACTACAGTGGATCTGGATGTGGATGCCTTTATTCCGCCGTCTTATATCGTGAATGAGGTGCAGAAGCTGGATATTTACAAGCGGATTGCCGGGATTGAGAATCAGGCGGAATGTGATGATATGAAGGAGGAGCTGCTGGACCGTTTCGGGGTAATCCCGACGGAGGCAGACAATCTCCTGCGGATAGCCCTGATCCGTGTGGCGGCACATAAGCTGGATATGACAGATGTCAAAGGGAAAAACAGCCAGATTGTGTTTAGCTTAAAGGAGGATGCACAGATTCAGGTTCAGAACATTCCGGTGCTCCTTGCAAGGGCAGAGCGCTTAAGCTTTAATCCGAAGATGCGCTGCTTTGTATTCCGCTATCAGAAATGTGGTATGGTAGAAAAGGATGAGAGGCAGCTTCTTGCCTATACCGAGGAGCTTTTGCAGGCTATGGAGGAGTGCCTGGCCGTTGGACCGGAAAGCAATACCTGAGCCCAACATCCTATACATATTTCCGGCAGCTTATTTCATGTTGGGCATCTGCCCTATCGAAATAATTGTACAAAAATCTGAATTTCTATATGAAATTCCTGCAAAATAGTGTAGACTAGGAAATAGATGCGGTTTATGACAAAGGTTAAGAGAGCCTGAAAAGGGTAGGAGACGTTATGAGTATTTTCATGGTTTTGAGTCTGATCGGCGGCCTAGCACTGTTCCTGTACGGTATGCAGATGATGGGCGATGGGCTGAAAAAGGTTTCCGGCGGTAAGCTGGAAATGATTCTGGAGAAGCTGACCTCCAACAAAATTATGGCTGTGTTATTAGGTGCCGGTGTTACGGCGGTGATTCAGTCTTCGTCGGCAACGACGGTGATGGTGGTCGGATTTGTCAATTCCGGTATTATGAGCTTATCCCGTGCAGTCGGTGTGATTATGGGTGCGAATGTCGGAACAACGGTTACGGCATGGATTTTAAGTATGACAGAAATTACAGGACAGAGTCTGTTTCTGCAATTACTAAAGCCCTCCTCCTTCTCACCGATTCTTGCGATTGTGGGCGTGGCGATCCTGATGGTCAGCAAGAAGGAAAAGCAGCGTGATGGAGCAACGATTATGCTGGGCTTTGCCATTTTGATGTTTGGTATGGAAATGATGTCGGGAGCCGTAGAGCCTCTTGCAGAGTCCGAGGAATTTCAGGACGTGTTGCTGATGTTTGCCAATCCGGTGCTTGGTATGCTGGTTGGATGCGGATTTACGATACTGATCCAGTCCTCCTCTGCATCTGTAGGTATTCTGCAGGCGTTGTCTGCCACCGGAGCGGTTACGAATTTATCGGCTATTCCGCTGATTATGGGTGCGAATGTCGGATCTACCACAACTGCACTGATTTCCAGTATCGGCGCCAGCCGTAATGCCAAGCGTGCAGCACTGGTGCATTTCTATTTTAATATTATTAAGACCGTTACCTTTATGGTGCTGTTCTACAGCCTGAATGCTGTTTTCCATTTCGCATTTGCCAATGAGCCGGCAACGGCGGTGGGCATTGCAGTCATTCATTCCAGCTTTAATATTGCTGCTGCGATAGTTTTTACGCCGGTTTCTGCGATTTTTGAAAAAATGGCATATGTGACGCTCCCGAAGCTGGAAAGCGAAGAAGAGGACAAGATTCCTGCAAAGTCCGAGATCCAGATACTGGATCCACGTTTCTTGGAAACACCGGGCTATGCGCTGGAGCAGTGTAAGAATGCGGCTATTGACATGGCGAATTACTCCAGAGAAGCATTGTTTCTTGCCATTGACCAGATCAGGAAGTTTGATAAAAAGGGTGCTGCCCGTGTAATTAATCTGGAGGAGCTTGTGGATCATTATGAGGACGAGCTGGGATCCTATCTGGTAAAATTAAGCAGCCGTCATCTGAGTGAGAAGGACAGTCAGGAGCTTTCGGTGCTGCTTCACTGCATCGGAGATTTTGAACGTATTTCCGATCATGCGATTAACATTATGGAATCCGCAAGAGAAATGAATGACAAGAATCTTTCGTTCTCAAAAAAGGCAGAAGAGGAGCTGGCTGTTTTTACCAGTGCCATTAAAGATATTGTGAATACCTCGATTCTGGTGTTCCAGGAGGAGGACCTAAAGCTTGCCCTTCAGGTGGAACCATTAGAGGAAGTGATTGACCATCTTAATGCGGAAGTCAAGAAGCGCCATATCAAACGTCTTCGCAAGGGTAAGTGTACGATTGAGATGGGCTTTATTCTTTCCGATATTTCAACCAATTATGAAAGAGTTTCCGATCACTGTTCGAACATTGCATTATGCCTTCTGCAGCTGAACGAGGATAATTTTGATACCCATATGTATCAGGAGAATATTTCTTCTTCAGATAATGAGGAGTTTAATGAGGAATATAAGCGTCTTCGTACCCGTTATCAATTACCGTAAGGAACGTAGCCGGAATATGTGCGAAAGGGGGATGAGCCATGGCATTGATTTATGTATTAGAGGATGACCGAAACATACGTGAAATTGAAGAAATAGCGTTAAAGAATGCAGGTTATCAGGTGGTTTCCTTTGAGACGGCCAGGGAGTTCCGGCAAAGGCTTAAGGAACGGATCCCGGATCTTCTTCTGCTTGATCTGATGCTGCCGGATGCCGATGGCCTTCAGCTTGTGATGCAGCTTCGACAGAATGTGATGACCCGGAGTCTGCCGGTCATTATGGTGACTGCGAAGACGACAGAAATAGATAAAGTGCGGGGACTCGACAGCGGTGCAGATGATTATCTGACGAAGCCGTTCAGCGTCATGGAGCTGATTTCCAGGGTAAAAGCGCTTTTGCGCCGGAGCATGAAGGGATTAAATGAGCGCATTATTACGATTGGAGAGATTTCTCTTGATGTGGAACGCCGTAAGGTAACGATTGCGGGAGAACGCTGTGAGCTTACCTATAAGGAATATGAATTATTAAAGCTGCTGATGAATAATGCCGGGATCGTGACCCCGCGGGAGGAAATCCTTGGAAAGGTATGGGAAACAGACTTTGAAGGGGAATCCCGGACGATTGATATGCACATTAAAACGCTCCGCCAGAAGCTTGGAGACAGTGCGAACCGGATCAAAACCGTACGGAATGTAGGCTATTTGTTTGAGGCATAAAGGGAACGAATATGCAGAAGCGATTTTATTATGAACTGATGGGAATGGCTGCCCTGGCAATTCTGGGAACATTATTGCTGGTGGTGGCTGTTTGTTTTTCTTACCTGAATCCGGAAACTCTGTCTGAGCCACAGAGAGAAAAGATGATCCTGATCCTGATGATCGGTATTGCAGTGATTGCGGCAGTCTGTTTTCTGCTTGCGAAAATTTGGTCTCACCGACTTGGGAAGAAGCTTCATCTCGGAAAAGAGGAGGATCAGGATCTGAATGCCAGGATGCGTCAGGAATTTACCGCCAATGTGTCTCATGAATTGAAAACACCGCTCACGGCCATATCCGGTTATTCGGAGCTGATTGAAAACGGCATGATTTCGTCAGAAAGCGAAATCCGCAGAATGGCAGGCGAGATTCACAGTAACTCCGGACGGCTCATTACTCTGATCAATGATGTCATCCGTCTGTCAGAGCTGGATGAGGAGCAGGAGGAGGTTCTCCGGGAAATCCCACTTCTGGTCGCAGCGAAAAGCTGTGTGCAGATGCTGCAGATCAATGCAGAAAAGCATGGAGTTACCCTCACTCTTGAAGGGGAAGAGGTTTCCCTATGGGGAACCAGGCAGATGGTGGATGAGGTGCTTTATAATCTGTGTGACAATGCGATCCGTTATAATAAGGAAAATGGAAGTGTCACGGTGAAGGTGCACAGGCACGATCACTGTGCCGTTCTGGTCGTGCAGGATACCGGAATTGGAATTCCACAGGAATGTCAGGAACGGATTTTTGAGCGGTTCTATCGCGTGGATAAGGGCAGGAGCAAGTCAACGGGGGGAACCGGTCTGGGGCTTGCAATCGTGAAGCACATTCTGGTACGGCTCAAAGGAAAATTAAGCCTTGTAAGTAATCTGGGAGAAGGGACGACCATAACGATCACTTTCCCACCATGTGAAGAGCACAGTGACAGCTAGCAAAATCAGAGCATATGGTGTATACTGGAACAGATAGCTGGATACAGGGGGGATCGGATGCAGACGATGATGATGTGTGAGAAAATCGAGGAATTACTGGAACAGCTTGGATTAACCAGACAGGAAAAGGGATTTGAACGACTCTCCTATGCAATCGCCGTAACGGCACAGGAGTTTGAAAGGGCAGGAAGTGTCACGAAACTGCTGTATCCGGATCTGGCGAAGCATTTTCAGACCACACCGGAAAAGATCGAACGGTCACTCCGGCATTGGATCGTGAAATCCTGGGAAAAGGGAGAAAAGGACCGGTTCGAGGAATTGTTTGGTTATCACAGGGATCATTCGGAGAACCGTCCGACTAACAGTGAATATATTGCAATCTTAGCGGACCGGGTCCGTCATTTTATATAGAAGGGTTGTAACTATTCAGAGTTATGCAAGCTTTGAATAATGAGGAAGGAAATGGAAAGGAAGAAAGTAAGATGAAGAAACCGGCAATCTGTGGAGGAACACCCGTCAGGGATACGAAAATTTCATACGGACATCAGTATATTGATGAAGAGGATATACAGGCAGTTGCAGACGTGCTTCGAAGCGACTATCTGACCTGTGGACCGAAGATTGCAGAGGCGGAAAAGGCACTCTGTGAAGTGACGGGAGCCAGATATGCGGTTGTCTGCAGCAACGGAACTTCGGCACTCCATATCGCCTGCCAGGCAGCGGGAGTACAGCCGGGAGATGAGGTCATTACGACACCGATCACCTTTGCCGCTTCGGCGAATTGCGCTCTTTATTGTGGAGCAAGACCGGTTTTTGCAGATATTAATGAGGAGACCTACAACATTGATCCGGAGAAGGTAAGGGAGCTGACAACGGATAAGACGAAAGCCGTTGTAGCTGTGGATTTCACCGGACAGTCCGTAGAACTGGATGCGCTTTTAGAGCACTGCCACGCGCATGGCATTACCCTGATTGAGGATGGTGCGCATGTGATCGGAACGAAATATAAAGGAAAATGCAACGGCTCCATTGCCGATATGACTACGTTAAGCTTTCACCCGGTGAAGACGGTTACCTGCGGAGAAGGTGGTGCGGTACTGACGAACAGTGAAGAGCTTTACCGGAAGCTCCTGCTTTACCGTGCACACGGCATTACACGGGATCCTTCTTTGATGGAGCATGAGCCGGATGGGTCGTGGTATTATGAGCAGCTTACCCTTGCCATGAATTACCGCATGACCGATATGCAGGCTGCATTGCTCATCAGCCAGTTAAAGAAGCTTCCCATGTTCATGGAGCGGCGGAAAGCAATTGTGAAGCAGTATAATGAAGCGTTTTCAAAGCTGCCGCAGATTGTGGTACAGAAGGAAATCCCGGAGTCGGATACCACGAGACATCTGTATATTCTGCGGATCAATCCGGAGAAGATTTCCATTAACCGCAGACAGTTTTTTGATGCGCTGGCTGCAGAGAATATCTCCTGTAACGTGCATTACATTCCAACCTATTACTTCCCGTATTATGAGAAGCTCGGATATAAGAGAGGCTTGTGCCCGAAGGCGGAGAAATTATATGAAGAAATTCTCACCCTGCCGCTTTATTATTCCATGAGTGATCAGGATGTGGCAGATGTGATTGAAGCAGTTACGAAGATTGCAACGTATTATGCAGCTACTTAGAATGACGCATACTAACCGCATAAGATATATTGCGTCGCCTTGAGTGGTTTCATGAAATAGGTTCTGAATAGATACATAGTATGATGAGGTATAGAATGAAATTAAGCGTCATAGTCCCGGTTTTTAATATGGCAGCGGATGATAAACTGAAATGGTGCATGGATTCACTGGTCGGACAGACGATTTCCGATTACGAGATCATAGCGGTGGATGACTGCTCGACCGATGATTCCTTATCCATTCTGCGGAATTATGAAGAACGGTATCCCGATAAGGTGGTCGTGATAGCTTCTCCCAATAACCGGAAGCAGGGTGGTGCGAAGAACCTGGGGCTGTCTGCTGCAAAGGGAGACTGGATCGGTTTTATTGATGCAGATGACTGGGTGACCGAGGATTTCTATGAAAAGCTCCTGAATAAAGCGGAAGAAACCGGTGCGGATATGGTCGGATGTGATTATCATCTGACGCCGGAGCATAGTATGGAAATCGGGCAGATCGTACACAACAATACGCCGGAGCAGGCAGGCATTCTGAATGAGGAGAAGTATCGTTCCCTGATTCTGGACGGTGGAAGTCTGGTGGTGAAGATTTACCGCAGACATATTATTCTGGATTATCCGAACCGTTTTCCGGAAGGGATTTTTTACGAGGATAATGCGATCGGCAATTCCTGGATGCTTCGTGCGAAGCATTTTGAATATCTGGAAGAGCCGTTATATTACTATTATCAGCATGAAACATCGACGGTGCACACCATTACGAAAAGCCGGTGTGAGGATCGTATGGAGGCCGCACGGATCATGGTGAAGGAAGCGAAGGAATTTCAGTTTTTTGACACCTATTATCCGGAGCTGGAAAGCAGCTTTACCACCCTGTTTTATGTGAATACCCTGTTTTCCTATCTGGCAGGTTCTGGCAGGAAGGAGTACCTTTTCGTAAAAGCACTGGGAGATGAAATGCGGAACACCTTTCCGGATTTTCAGAAAAATAAGTATTATGAGCAGAGAGTCCATGCGGAGGAACGTAAGCTGATCGCCATGCAGCAGAAATCAACGCTTTATTTTATGATTTATTATAAATTGCTGTGGATTTACCGAAATCTGCGTAAGCGTTCAACTATGCAGAAATAAATGATTAACATTGTGTAATTTTATTTATACAGGAAAATAATTCATGAACGGAATTGCAGAATGGTTACCTGAGTAACTGTGAAACAGAGGCTTTAAAATGAGGATAATGGGAGAAGATGATGAATAGTCAGGGAAGAAGCAGAATTTATGTGTGTCATACCTTTTATCATGCCTATATTACCTGTCTGAAGGAGCTTCATATGCAACGTGATCCGGCACAGAAGCAGGCCGGGGCAGTACTTCTTTTAAGCAGCATGTCGAATGATTTCGGCAATTTAAAGGAACGTGCGGAGAAGTCCGGTTTGTTTACGGAGGTTCTTCCATTTGATGAAAAGGAAGAGACTTATTTTCCGGAGCTTGCAAAGTACCGGAATGATACCGGAAGCCTTGTAAAGAACATGCTCCAGCGTATCCGTTTCACCAGGAAATTCGGCAGATTATTAGAGCCTTATATTCCGGTTGATTTTAAGAAGTTCGATGATATTTATGTGTTCTGCGATTCTGATCCGATCGGCTACTATCTGAGCACGCATAAGATTTATTATCATGCGGTTGAGGATGGCCTGAACTGCATCTTGTATTATGATACGGCGCGCTACGATAACCGTGGACATTTTAAGCTTAAGGCTTGGATGTCGAAGCACAATCTGATTTTTATCCAGAACGGTTATAACAAATACTGTCTTGATATGGAAGTGAACGATGTTTCCGTTCTTCCTTATCCTTGTGAGAAATATCTGGAGAAGCCGCGTAAGGAGCTGACCGATGATCTGACCGACGAAGAAAAGGATATTGTCGTGGGCATGTTTATAGAGAATAAGGACAAGCTGGAAACGACACTTCGCGAGGGCATGAATCATGAACATAAGGTGCTGGTTTTAACCGAGCCGCTGTGTGACCTTGAGACACGGAAACGTATTTTCCGAGACATTATTGCGGAGTATGGCAGCATCGACGGAGAACCGGCTCAGATTCTGATGAAGCCTCATCCCCGCGATGTACTGGATTATGAGAAAGAATTTTCACAGTATATTATTCTGGATAAAAAGTTTCCGATGGAAATTCTGAATTATATAAAGGATCTGAAATTTGACCGTGTGATTTCGGTACTTACCGTAACGGATGCTATTTTATTTGCAAAAGAAAAACTGTTCCTAGGGGAGGACTTTATGGACAGGTACGAAGCACCTGAAATTCACAGACAGAATGAGCAGATTTACTAAAGGCTTGCAGGCGCTTAACCGGACACCGGGTTAAGCGTAAAAAGTGAGCAGAGAATGTGGAAAGAGGATTAACATGACAGAGAGAATTCCAACTCCGTATTTTTTACTGGATGAACCGAATTTACAGAAATATTTTGATATGCTGACGGGAGCGTTAAAAGAGAATTGGCCCAATTACCGGATTGGCTATTCCTTTAAGACGAACTCCCTTCCCTGGCTGGTGAATTTTTATAAGAAGCAGGGAGCCTATGCGGAAGTTGTGTCCAGGGACGAATATGGATTGGCCAGATATCTTGGATTTCAGGATTCGGAGATTGTTTATAATGGTCCGTATAAGGACGAGCAGTCCTTCCGGGATGTTGTACTGGCCGGAGGATATGTGAATGTGGATTCCAAATGGGAATTGGAATGGCTGACGAAGCTTGCCGGAGAATTAGAAGAGGGAAAGATTTTCACAGGTTTTGCCGATAATAGTGAAACAAATACAGAGGAAAATACAGATGAAAAAACAGAAGAAAATGGAAAAGTAAGTGAAATACGGGTTGGAATCCGTGTGAATTTCAATCTGGAACAGATGTGCCCGGGAGAAACGACCATGGGAGAAACAAGCGGACGGTTCGGGTTTTCTTATGAAAATGGGGAGTTTGCCAAAGCTCTTTCTTATGTAAGAGCCCTTCCTCATGTAAAGGTCACAGGACTTCACCTTCATTCGAGCAGTAAAAGCCGCAGTGTGCAGATCTTCCGCAGTATTGCACAGATGGCATGCAGGCTGAAAAAGGAATTTGATCTTACGTTATCCTATGTGGATATCGGAGGCGGATATTGCGGTGGAATGGAAGGCAGACCGGAATATCCAGATTATTTCCCGGTCATAGCAGAAGAGCTCCACAGGGAATTTGCTCCGGAGCAGACACAGCTGGTTGTGGAACCCGGAATTTCACTGATTTCCAAAGGCTCTTTCTTTGTGACCAGTGTGATTGATGTGCGGGATATCCGGGATACCCGGTATCTGATTACCGATGGCAGCAGGTTTAACATAGATGCAACCATGATTAAGTCCTCGTATCTGTACCATACGAAGCTGCAGAATCCATCCGCTCCCGTAATGGACAGACAGGAGATCACCGGGTACACCTGTATGGAATGTGACCGGCTCTTTACGATGGAGAAGCTGCCGGAGCTTCAGACGGGAGATCAGATTATTTATGAGAACGTCGGGGGATATACCATTAGTCTGAATCCGTTGTTTATTCAGTATTTCCCTGCGGTTTATGTACGCAATGGAGAGCACATGACGGAGGTTCGTAAGAAGTGGACGGCCAAGGAATATGTGCAGGGGAATGTGTGGTAGATGAGATAATGCTGATACGATGTTGATACAGTGGTCAAACATGCACAAAATACTTGTCCTTGCAAGGACTAAGTATTTCTGTGCATTAGAGCAAGTACTGGGAATTGTATAAAAAATCAAGTTTGAAGTTGAAGAAATATTTAGAGAATCAGTATCCTTGATAAGATATATATGAGAAAGAAAAGTATTTCATATTTTGAAAGATTGCTGAGAATCATCAAAAAGATTCAAAGTAATTTTGTGTAAGGACGGGTTTATAGTGAAAGGAATAACAAATGATATGATGCATAACATCTTAATTCTGAGCTGCGGTACAAGAGACCTTCTTGTTCGTTACTTTAAAAGGGCAGATTTTGAGAAGGTGATTGGTGCAGATTGCAGCGAGCTTGCACCGGCGCTTTATGAAGCGGATAAATATTATCTGATTCCGAGAATGAAGGAAGCGGGGTATTTTGATGCCATTCTGGAAATCTGTCGTAAGGAAGGAATTACGGCAATTCTTCCGTTGCAGGAGGATGAATTAAATCTGATTTCGGAGAACCGGGAATTATTTGAGCAGGAGGGAATCCGGACAATTGTCTCACCGGTAAAAACCCTGCAGATCTGTAGAGATAAATATCGTTTCTTTGAGCATATGACAGAACACAGGATTCCGGTGCTGAATTCCTATATTGATCTGGCAGAATTTGAAAACGCATATGAAGCAGGAAGAATTACGTTCCCGGTATTCGTGAAGCCTGTCCGGGGAGCCGGAAGTGTTGGGGTGATGAAGGTTTCCTGCATGGAGCTTTTAAAGGCATTGTTTGCATATGGCGAAGAGCCTCTGCTGATTCAGGAATTCTGTAATGGCAGGGAATTTGGAATTGATGTATATGTGGATCTTGTGAGCGGTGAAGTTGTGGACATCTTTGCCAAAGAAAAGCTCCGGATGCGTGCGGGAGAAACGGAGAAGTCCATTACCTGCAATGATCCGGCATTGAAGGAGTTTGTTTATCGTGCCGCTTCTACTCTGAAGCTGTCCGGTCCGATTGATATGGATGTTTTTGAAAAAGATGGGACATTTTATCTGTCAGAGATTAATCCGAGATTTGGAGGAGGCTTCCCTCATGCATATGCCTGCGGTGTGGATACACCCTCTTATATTT
>CAVJLN010000004.1:0-85358 GCA_963650485.1 Bacteroidaceae bacterium | reverse complement strand
GTGTTATTCTTCCACAATTCAACCGTAAGGTCAGTAGGTCTCTTACCATCCTGATTCTCGTTATCATTCCATACCTTGATGACCTTTGCCTTTACCTTCTCATTTTCATGGGTATTGGTAATGGTATAATGTGTTCCATCGCTGGAAACGGACTTGCTGTATCCCGCAGGTACACTCACTTCATCCACTGCATAAGTAATTGCATTTCCCTGAGCATCGTTCTTCTCAAGATTTCCCCAAGTATAGCTCCATCCGTTTTTCTCGTTTAAGGTGACAGGAGTACTCACATCCGCATTATTAGCCTTTAACTGAACCTGAATCTCCGATGGACGGAGTCCGTCATGGTTCTCGTTATCAACCCATTCCTTATTCACACTAACGCTAGTTTCTTCCACGAAAGTATTCGTAATCGTAGCAGAACCATCTGCCGTTGCAGATACCTCCACATTCTCTGAACTATAAGATACCCGATATGGGAATGTTCCCGGTGTATAGGATACCGGGTCACCACTTGCATCTGTTTCCTGTATGGTATAAGTGCCAAACGGCAGCTCACCAATCGTCACGGTACTGCCAGCGTTAATTGCAAATACAGTACTTCCATCTCTGGATACCAGATTTCCGGAAGAATCTTTCACTGTAAAGTAGAAAGGTTCGGTTGCGGTTGTACCGATTACACTCTTGGTGACACTTAAGGAGCCTTTATCTGTCTCTTCATTGATAATAGTGTTTACATTGCTTGTAATCGGATTGCCCTTTGCATCTACCTTGCTATAGGTAATAGACACAGCTTCAAATTTATTTAATGCTGTATTTTTTTCAACATTAACAATGGCAGTGATTATACTATTTTCATAATTAATTCTTCCCGATGTCTTTGTTCCATCTGCATTAGTTATAGCATCAGTCGGAATGTTTTCTGTAATTGTATATGTGTAGGTGCCTTCTGCTGCATAAGTCAGCTTAGGGAAGCGAACCTTGCCCGTAGCATCATTGCTGGCTGTCCCTACAACTTTTCCAGACGCATCTTTCAGCGTAAAAGTAAATTGATTAGCTACAAGTGTCTTATTATAGGATTTAACAATTTCTAATTCTAATTCAGCCTCCCCTGGTGCAGGAAGATCATGATTATGGTAATGCCATTCTGCGCCTCTTCCAATAACATTATTTGCCACTAGTATTCCCGCACTTGTACCAGAGACTTTCACTGTAGCATTAGGAGCAATAATTATTCCCGGAACCTCGCTCAAATTTACTGATGTAGCATTAGGGCAATTAAAGATTACTGAAGTAGTATACACATCACTACCTGCCACATTACTTCCAATAAAGGTGGTAGGACGATTATTATTGATTGTAAAACGGTTAATATTGAGCTCTGTGGAAGTACAATTAATAATCAAATTTTGATCACTATTGATATTGATATTCAGCTTATCAGCAAACAGTGTTCCCGTACCATCGTAATTAACTACATATGTTCCAGCTTCTAATTTCGTCAAATCTAAATTCGTACGTTCATCTTTCAAATTCGATGCATCATTATTTGATATTCCATCATTTACACTCGAACCAATTGATGCAATTTTAGATGACACGTCTATTGAATAATTCTTATGAATGGTCGTGCCTGTAATATTTTCAAATTTAAAATCACCGGATTCATATTTTTGAGTCGCATCGATTCCCAGATATACGTTTGCAGGAGCTAAATGGAATCTTAGCAGGTCAACCGATACATCTCCGAAATAATTATCTCCTCCCGCGTTACCATAGCTGGCTGAAACTCCTAAGTCTGCCGCGGTGCTATAATAGCTTCCAACCATCATATTCGTTTCTGTATCACCAGCCCACTCGTAGGTATTAGCTATAATGCCGCAATCAAATCCAGCTTTCTTATTGATAATATCTTTTACATTCAAGTTGACCTTTTTAACAGATACTGACGGATTAGAGCTAACAGAATAAACTGTAAAGCTGCTTGTTACAAACTCTGCCACTTCACCCTCTATACTAACTGTCGGGCTACCTACATTTTCGACAGAAACGTCGCTTGCAGTAATTCCTACTGCATTAACTGTCGTTCCAGCACTTTCCTTAATGGCATCATTAATAGGAAGATGCTTAATTTCTACTTCTTCACTGCCAACAGCCTGTAATTCTTCAGCCAACTGGTTCTGTTTAAATACAATACTAATTTTAACCGAACCTTCTGATGGTTCGATCTCAATAGTATTTCCTGTTTCATCATTGATACCTACAAATGCCATATCATACAACAAGGTGTTCTGCTCTGAATATTCCTTATCTTCGTCAGATGCATTATTCAAGGCTGCAATATATGCATCATATGCCTGGCCAGATGTAATCTCTGTAACAACAAATTCAGCATCATCCGGTATTGCTCCTGCATGTTGGAGAGTAGCTGTAACTAACACCTTACTATCTTCATAAGTAAAGACTGTTTTACGTCCATCCGTATACTCAAAGTAAACGGTGGTATCTTCTTTTAACTTCGTCCAGTTTTCACCATCTGTTGTGTAGGAATAGATGTATTCCTGTTCCTTCTCTTTCAGATCTGCGGTAGCTGCTGTTGCTTCTCTCTTAAGACCGGTAATGATCTTATTGTCGATCGTTGCCTGTACATAGGTGTACTTGATTACCTTGAAAAGGCTCTTCCTGATCTGAACCTTTGCAACCGGAGGATTTTCGACATCATTTAACACAAGCTCACCATCCGTGAACTTCGGAAGCTCCATATTAGTATACTTCTCATCAATTTCATCACCAAATTCATCTACTACGGTCGCATCTACTTTAACCGGAATACCGGTTTCTTCATATCCTAAAGTGATTTCGGTATCTTCTTCAATCGCTACGGATTCACCTGCTGCGGTTGTATAGGCATAGCTGTATACCGGCTCTGCATCTGCTGTTTCTTCTGCTGCAGCCTCAGCATCTGCATCCTCCACGGTTTTCGTAATGGCAGTAATCACAACACCATCAATGGTTGCTTCTACATATTCATAACCTTCAATTACAACCGGAGCCTTTTCTGTATCATCAAGAACCAGAGTGTCGTCGAATTTCGGTTCTCCTTCTGCTCCTTCAATTGTAAGGCCTTCTTCATCCACATAACTCCATGTCAGGGTAACCTCTGCAGCTTTCTTGACGGATTTGTAGGTCAGTGTTACGGTAGTATCTTCACTCACCTCAACAGAACCGTCTGCTGTTGTGTAGGAATAAGCAATGGTTTCCTTGCCATCTTTGTCTTCTACGGTTGCTTTGTCTACAGACAACACAACTGTTCCATCAATGGCTGCTTCTACGTATTCATATTCCTCAATTGCAAAAGGCTCTGCTGTAAGATCCATGCTGCCACTGAAATGCAGGGTCTTCTTTTCATAGTCTGCAATCGCATTGCCCTTTTCATCTATACATTCTGCATAGAAATGGATAGCTGTTTTCTCTTCCTCTGTCATTTCATAGGAAAGAGTCACTGTTACATCTTCGGTAACTTCTACCTTGCCATCTGCTGTTGTATAAGAATAAACGGTTGTTTCTTTTCCGTCTGCATCTGTAGATTTGCTCTGATCAAGGGAGATTACTGTTGCGTCACCAATATTTGCTTCCACATAATTGTATCCATCAATGGTTACCGGTGCTTTCGTCAGATCAAGAGAATCGCTGACCGCAAGCTCCGTCTTCTCGAATCCATCGATTACATTTCCATCTTCATCCACGCATACTGCATAGAAGTTTACAACAATTGCTTCTTCGTCCTCTTCAACTGCTTCTTCCAGCTTCTTATACTCAAATGCAACGGTTGTATCCTCAGTCAGCTCTGTCCAAGTCTCACCGTTCACATCATAGAAACTCCATTTGGTTTCTTTGATAATCTGGGTAACAACGCCATCTTCCTTCTTCTCGGTTTCGATGGTTTCTTTCTTAATCTCAGATGCTTCCACATCACCGTCATTGGTCTTCACATAAGCCTTACCGGTAAATTCATATCCGGTAATTTCAGGAGCCTGTTCACTTAAGGTCACTTCATCCGCAACCTGAATTTCGAATTCAGAGCTTCCGCTGATGGAAGTGCCGTCTGCAATGCTGATTCCCTTAATGGTGATGTTGCTTTCTTTATTCACGATCTCAGGTTCAACAGTTTCCTGTTCTTCCTTCTGACCGCTGTATTTCAAACAACTCTCTTTCAGGAATGCTTCCTTGGCACCCTCCTCCAGATCTGCTACTGTACTGCAAACCGGACATGCTGCATCATATTCGGATGTGCTGCATGCCTTTTCACAGGTACAGGTATCTGCTGTTTCTTCTTTCGCTTCTTCTGTTGCCCCAGTCTCTCCATCTGTCTGTTCTGCATTTCCCTCGTCAGGCAAAGACGGTTCCTCTGCAACAGGCTGTTCCTCAGAAGCTACGTTTTCATCAGAAGCCATTTCTCCCTCTGAAGCATTCTGATCTTCCTGTTGTAGTTCCTGTTCTTCAGAGGATTCTTCATAGAAATCCTGTGAATCATCAGAAACCTCCTCCTGTATTACTACTGGCTCATTGCCACTCTCCTGCAGTTCAGCTTCGACTTCTGCCTCAGAAATCGTATAAACGCCGTCGCTTTCAGATGCATAGCCAGAAATTACGTTTACTGCCACAATTGTCTCAACAAGTAAAATTGCAAGTAAACGCTTCATTCTCCTTGATAAGTTTTTCATAGCAAACCTCCTTATAATTACCCCAAAAATTTCCATCCCTTTTTACAGATTCTGGACATAATTATAGATTTATCCTATGTTAATATCATAACGGTTTTCCCTTGAAATTTCCAGTGCTTTCAGGCGAAAACCGCAGTTTTATTAAAAATAAACAAACGTAATTTTCGCAGTATTTTCTTTTCGGATTTTTTCGTTAATTTTTAGAAAATTTCAACCACAATTTATATGCAAACCGACTAAAAATACATTTTGCTTTGCTTCGGGTCCTTTTCCTTTTAAATTTCTCAAAAACCTTGATTTTACTTGATCTTCAAAGGTTTTTACATGGGTTACATAACAATTTTACCCGGATTCATAATTTATTGATATGATTTCTTGAGCTGAAACTGACCCCAAGATCTTGTATTTATTAAATACAATTGATAAAATTGTTCGGCAAATCGGCACTTGTATATTTTGCCCAAAACGATACCGCAGTTCTCTATAATATATATGCAGGTCTTTGTGCATATGTTACTATTTCCAGACATGCTTTTCAGACACGTAAAAAGCCCCGAAGGAATTTCCTTCGGGGTTCTTAGCAGGGCTACAAGGATTCGAACCTTGAAATGACGGAGTCAGAGTCCGTTGCCTTACCGTTTGGCGATAGCCCTATGTGTTGTTACCTTTGGTATTATACATAATATATTAGGGTTTGGCAAGCACTTTTTTCGTTATTTTTTTATCAGGCTGTATTTTTTTAGGTACTTAAGGTTTTCTTACCTGAAAACCCTTAACAATTCAGTGGGAATTTGGTATGGTTTATGCATAGCGTTTGATTTTGGGAGGTTACTATGAGATACTTTTTTACCGGTAAAATTGAGAAGAAGGACAATCTCTTCTGCATCCGTATTCCCTTTAATGTATGGGAAGTCTGCAAGCAGCGTGATGTGATTCAGGGCGACCTGATTTTAGACAATAAACATATTGACTGTGAACTTCTTCCGGAAGAGAAGGGGAACTACAAGATCCATTTAAGAGATGAGGACGTGGCACACATTGATGTCGCACAACCTCATAAGATTCTCCTTCATATCGGATCCAGTTTAATCAAAATGGATCAGAACAGCCCCTACAGCTTTGACCATCCAATCCGAAAGATTGACCACATTGATATTATCACCCAGCCGGAAGATGGTTTATGCGGACAGACCTGTGTTGCCATGCTCGCAGGCGTTACCATTGCCGAGGTAATCAGTGTTATGGACTGCCGTGAATGGCAGGCTACGATGGGACGTGTCATTTCCGCATTGAATTACTATGGCATCGATCACAGCGATGTCATCATGTATACCGAAGGAGAGGAAGCCACCCTTCCCAAGTGCTGCATTATGATGGAAAAGATGGGTCGCTATTGTCATTATCTGCTTCACTTTGATGGCAGGTTCTATGATTCCAATTTAGGAGTCATTAACGAATATGATATGAGCAAATTATTAGGTTATCTGGAAGTTAAAGTAAATTAGCAACATCATAACTATTCCGTTACGTAATATCATCTAGAGTACAAACTCCCGTATCCATTTCCATATTGGTATACGGGAGTTTTCCATTTTCATTATCTGTAACTATTCAGAGCCATGCAAATTATGACAGCAAGCTTCACTAGACCTCAAACATCAGATCTGCATAGGTCGGCATCGGCCACATGTCCTTTTCCACTAACATTTCAAGGCGGTCAACCGGGGCACGCAACGCCTCCATGTCTTCCTTGATGACATCCTTATAAAAGAAAGCCTTTTCCCTTGCATCCGTGATCTCTCCGGCCTTCTTTTCATCCATTTTCAGGGCTTCAAGTGCCAGCTTCGCGCTCTTCAGTTCTCTGGACACCTCATTCAAAAGCTCTTCCTGCACGGAAGCATCGGCACCGGCTTCTGTTACGGTAATGACTGCATCAGCCAGCTTCTTACTATAGGATACACATACCGGAAGCAGCTGGCGGGAAGCCATATGAATCATGGTAAGGGCTTCGATGTTCAGTGTCTTTGCATAGGTTTCATAAAGAATTTCTTCTCTGGATTCCAGCTCTGCCCTCGTAAAAATCTTAAATTTTTCAAACAGCTTTACAGCCTTATCCGTTGTCAGGGTATCAACAGCATCGACCATGGATACCAGATTCGGCAAGCCTCGCCGCTTCGCCTCTTCCACCCACTCCGGAGCATAACCGTTACCATTAAAGATAATTCTCTGATGCTCGGTAAAATACTTCTTAATCAGATCATGTACTGCCTGATCAAAATCCTCTGCCTGCTCCAGCTCATCCGCCGCTTCGCAAAAGGCTTCTGCCACAATAGCATTCAGGGTTGTATTCGGACTTCCTACAGAATCGGAAGAACCTACGCTTCGGAATTCAAATTTATTGCCGGTAAAGGCAAAGGGTGAAGTACGGTTACGGTCGGTGGCATCCTTCGCAAAATCCGGAATGGCTGACACACCGGTCTCCATTCTGCCCCCCTCAAGACAATGGGAGGCCTCACCGGTTTCTACGAGCTGCCTTACCACGTCTTCGAGCTGTTCTCCTAAGAATACGGACATAATAGCGGGGGGCGCTTCATATCCGCCAAGACGGTGATCATTTCCTACATCGGATGCACTCTGGCGCAACAGATCGGCATGAACATCCACAGCCTTGATAATGCAGGCAAGAACCAGAAGGAACTGGATATTTTCATTCGGGGTTTCACCCGGATCCAACATGTTGACACCATTATCTGTAGTCAGTGACCAGTTGTTGTGCTTGCCGGAGCCGTTCACACCGGCATAGGGCTTTTCATGAAGCAGACAGGTCAGGTTATGACGCTCTGCCACCTTCTTCATCGTCTCCATAATAAGCTGATTGTGATCTACCGCCACATTGGCCGTTTCATAGATCGGAGCCAGCTCATGCTGTGCCGGAGCTGCCTCATTGTGCTGGGTCTTCGCTGTGACGCCAAGCTTCCAAAGCTCCAGATTAATATCTTTCATATAAGCGCCGATCCGCTCCCGGATAGTGCCGAAATAATGATCATCCATTTCCTGTCCCTTAGGAGCAGGTGCGCCAAACAGTGTTCTTCCGGCAAAAATCAGATCCTCACGCTTCAGATAATTATCCCGATCTACCAAGAAATATTCCTGCTCTGCGCCGACACTCGGAATCACCCTCGTCGCTTCCGTATTGCCAAACAGGCGTACAATACGAAGCGCCTGCTGGCTGATGGCTTCCATGGAACGCAGGAGCGGTGTCTTCGTATCCAGAGCCTCTCCCTTATAGGAGCAGAAAGCAGTCGGAATACAAAGGATCACACCCGTAGCATCCTCGCGCAGGAATGCCGGAGACGTAATATCCCATGCAGTATACCCCCGTGCCTCAAAGGTTGCGCGCAGTCCGCCTGATGGGAATGAAGAAGCATCCGGCTCTCCCTTGATGAGCTCCTTACCGGAAAATTCCATCAGCATTTTTCCATCCACATCCGGATGGGTGATAAACGAATCATGCTTTTCTGCCGTAATACCGGTAAGCGGCTGAAACCAGTGTGTATAATGGGTTGCGCCATTTTCAACGGCCCAGTCCTTCATGGCCTTAGCCACTACATCTGCTGTGGCTAAGGACAGCTCACCGCCGCAATCCATGATTTTGATTACTTCCTTGTAGATATTCTTCGGAAGGCGTTCCCGCATGGTCGCACGGGTAAACACCCGGCTGCCAAAGAGCGCCTCGATATCCTTCACATCATTCATTGTTTTCCTCCCTCTGTCTATTCTCCGATCCTTAAGAATCCTGCGCATGGAAAACAGCTGCTATTCAGCGTTTTCCGGATCCATTTTACGAACACGAAGAAGATCAAATACCGCTGGTACGGTACTTAATTCCACATATAAAACCTGTTGGGGATGGGGTGCACTTTCAACCCGCTGCCCATCCTCTGTTCTTAAGGATAACACGGAAGCTTCCAGATTGTCACCATCAGGTTTCATGATCTCGATACGATCCCCCACGCTGAACTTGTTCTTCTGTGTAATTTTCGCAAGTCCCTCTCCGGTAACCTCTTCTATGCTTCCCAGATAAATGTATTCATTAATATAGGTATTGGAATCGTATATCTGCGTACGTTCATCCGGCTTTCCAAAATAAAAGCCCGTTGTAAACTGACGGTACGTGCATTTGGAGATTTCCTCCTTATACCAGTCCATATTGGCACGATATTTCTCCTCGGATTCCAGATAATCATCAATCGCCTTTCGGTAGGTTCTGGCAACCGTTGCCACATAAAGCGCCGTCTTCATACGGCCTTCGATTTTAAAGCTGTCAATCCCTGCCCGGATCATCTCCGGGATATGCTCAATCATGCACAGATCCTTAGAGTTAAAAATATATGTTCCGCGCTCATTCTCATATACCGGGAAGTATTCACCCGGACGCTTCTCCTCCATAACGGAATATTTCCAGCGGCAGGGATGAGTACAGGCTCCCTGATTGGCATCCCTGCCGGTAAAAAAGCTGCTGAGAAGACATCTTCCCGAATAGGAAATACACATAGCTCCGTGGATAAAGCTCTCGATCTCAAGTTCCTCCGGAATATGCTCCCTGATCTCCCTGATCTCTTCAAGAGACAGCTCTCTTGCCGATACCACACGCTTTGCGCCCTGCTGATACCAAAACCTGTAGGTCATGTAATTCGTATTATTCGCCTGTGTGGAAACATGAATATCTATTTCCGGACAGATTTCCCGTGCCAGCATAAACATCCCAGGATCCGCAATAATCAGGGCGTCCGGCTTTAAATCCTTCAGCTCCTTAAAATATTCTGCAGCTCCCGCAAGATCACGGTTATGTGCCAGAATATTGGCTGTCACGTGGACCCGGACACCTCGCTCATGGGCAAAGGCAATCCCTTCCCTCATGCTCTCTTTATCAAAATTTTTCGCCTTCGCACGAAGTCCGAACGCTTCGCCTCCGATATATACCGCATCTGCTCCAAAAAGCACGGCTGTTTTCAAAACCTCCAGTGAACTGGCAGGTATCAAAAGTTCCGGTTTTCTCATTCTGTCTCCTTGGCTGTTTTTAACGATATCTGCTCTGAATCGTTACTATCTTTTACCCCTTATTTACGTTCTTGTCTGTCCTGAAATACGGGATCTGCTTATGACTTGCCAACACGCACACTGAGGGTCATTCCATCCCCCACCGGCAGAATATCCGTGCGCAGCTCCTCATGATGCTTTAATTCGTACAGATAGTCCCTCATCCGGGCATGAATCGTGCGGTTTCTTCTCGTTACTGCAAACCGTGATTCGCACACGTCCCCATCCTGAAGCACATTATCCGAAAGCAGTACACCATGCTCGGGCATTAATTTCAGGATATCCGGCAGGAAATGGATATACTGTCCCTTCGCCGCATCCATAAAAATCAAATCATACGGTCCCGTAAGCTCCTTCAGAATTTCTGTTGCATCCCCCTCTAACAGGGTAATCTGCTGTTCCCTTCCGGCTCTTTTGAAATTCTCCTTTGCAAGCGGAATCCTTTTTTCATATTTTTCAATCGTAGTAATATGGCAGTCCTTTGGTCCGTATTCTGCCATTAGTAACGCAGAAAAACCAATGGCCGTCCCCACCTCTAAGATCTGCTTCGGCTGCTGCATTGCAAGCAGCACCTTCAGAAAGCTCTGCATCTGAGGCCGGATAACAGGTACATTGGTTTCCTTCGCATATCGCTCCAGTTCCGTAAGAAAGGGTGTATTCCCTACATCCAGGGAATGAATGAAGGTACTGATTCTTTCGTCTGTAATCACTGTCTATTCTCCCGCTTCTGTCACTTCCGAAGTCTCTGTTGTATCCTCCGGAAGCACCTCTACGTCCATATCTTCGCTGCCAATATTCTCCGGGTTCTCTATATCTTCTTCAGACGGATCTGTGACATCTCCGGTCTCTGCATTGGGTGCAATCGTATTACTGCTTTCTTCCTCACCTTCACTTGCAAGGATTTCAAGCATCTCTTCTGCCTTCATATCGGTACTCAGATCATAAATGCCCGGCTTGATCTTGTCGTGCTGTGCCGACAGAAGCTCCTGTACGATAAAAAGCCGGTAATCGGAAATCAAGCCCTTTTCTTCCAGCATCTTCGCAATATCTGTAATATCTGCATCCTCAGCAATTCCAACGGTAATCGTCCGTCCTCCGGCTGCTGACATCGGTTCATCCGCAAATACACGGTAGCCAAAATCATATGCCTTCGTCGCTCCCTTAAAGATCAGGATAATTGCGGCCGCCAGCACGAAAAACTTGATGATTGTTTCGATTACTGTACCAATTAATGCTTTTGCATTCATACTGTTACTGCCTTTCTTATACCTTTTGCACGATTGAATAGCTACTCTCATTCAAAATATTCAAAGTTCAGTCCATCCACAAGCAGAGCATTGATCTCCTGCATCATCCTGCAAAGAGCCAGCTCTGCCTTCAAAAAGTCGTCCACAATGACGTTTTCGCGGAATTGCTTATATTCTTTCTCAAAATAGTCCATCTTATCAAACAGATCGTCCACCTGGGATGCATTCTGCATCTCAAAATTCCTTTTGCGGTAGTCATTTACCTGCTGATAGAGATCCGGATTCTGTTTTAACCGTGAAAGCTGCATCACATATGTTTTATAGACGTCCGTATCACATATCTCTTTCACAAACTGTTCTGCCTGATTGCGAATATTCTGATCTAACATGACCCTTATCCCCCAGTATAAGAAAAATTTTCACACGGAATAGCTGCCGGTTTCTCAGAAAAGTGCTGATTAGCACGTTTTCCTAAATTTCCATGATGATTGGAAGAATCATCGGGCGGCGCTTTGTCTTCTTCCAGACAAATTCGCCCAGTACATCCTTGATCGTACTCTTAAGCTTGCCCCAGTCCGTAATACCACGGTCAAGACACCCTTCAACCGCAAGGGTAACGACCTCCCTTGCTTCATCCATCAGTTCATCTGATGTCTTCACATATACAAAGCCCCGGGATACAATATCCGGTCCGCTGATCAGCTGATCCGTTGCACTGTCTAATCCCAGTACAACAATCATGATACCGTCTTCTGCAAGATGCTGCCGGTCACGCAATACCACATTGCCGACATCACCGACGCCAAGTCCGTCTACTAAAATATCACCCACCGGTACTTTTCCGGAAACCTTCGCTTCCCCATCACGAAATTCCAGCACATCACCTGACTGCAGGATAAAAATGTGATCCTTAGGGATTCCCAGTTCTTCTGCAAGCTTGGCCTGGGCACGCAGGTGCTTGTATTCTCCATGGACCGGAACCGAATATTTGGGACGTACCAGCGAATAAATCAGCTTAATTTCTTCCTGACAGGCATGTCCGGATACATGGACATCCTGGAAAATTACGTCCGCGCCCTTTTGTAACAGTTGGTTAATAATATTGGTTACCGCCTTTTCATTACCGGGAATCGGATGGGACGAAAAGATAACGGTATCGCCCGGTCCGATCGATATCTTACGGTGATTGTCCTCTGCCATACGGCTTAAGGCCGCCATGCTTTCGCCCTGGCTTCCGGTTGTGATAATCACGGTCTTTTCATTCGGATAATTTTTCAGCATTTCTGTATCAATCAATGTATGCTCTGGAATATTCAGATAACCAAGGCTCGTTGCCGTTTCGATGATGCTCACCATGCTGCGGCCTTCCACAACGACCTTTCTGCCAAACTTGTAAGCAGAGTTAATAATCTGCTGTACACGATCCACATTGGATGCAAAGGTAGCAATGATGATACGGGTATTCTTGTGTTCCTCAAACAGGGAATCAAAGGTCTTTCCCACTGTCCTCTCCGAAGGCGTAAAGCCCGGACGCTCTGCATTCGTGGAATCACACATCAGCGCCAGCACACCCTTTTTGCCGATTTCGGCAAAGCGCTGCAGGTCAATGGAATCTCCGAATACCGGTGTATAATCCACCTTGAAATCTCCGGTATGGACAACAATTCCTGCCGGAGAATAAATGGCCAGCGCTGCCGCATCAATAATGCTGTGATTCGTCTTGATGAATTCAATCCGGAAATGTCCAAGAATAATGGATTGCCCGAACTTCACAACCTTACGTTTCGTTGTTCCTAGAAGTTCATGCTCCTTCAGCTTGTTTTCAATAATTCCCATGGTCAGCTTCGTCGCATAAACCGGAACGTTAATCTCCTTAAGCACATAAGGCAGGGCTCCGATATGATCCTCATGTCCATGAGTAATCATGAAACCCTTTACCTTATCTATATTGTTCATCAGATAAGTAATATCCGGAATTACCAGGTCTACACCCAGCATATCGTCCTCCGGAAAGGACAGACCGCAGTCAACTACAATAATACTGTCTTCGTACTCAAAGGCAGTAATGTTCATTCCAATCTGCTCCAGTCCTCCAAGGGGAATTACCTTGAGACCTGAAGCAGATTCCGTTAAATTTTTCTTCAATCGGTTTACCTCCACATTATTACAGCATGTGAAGAGCATGCCCTCATGATTCATGAATTCTGTTGTCCATCGTATCGTTACTGTCAAAGCAGGGCGACCTTAAATAAACGTAATTATTCAGAACCCCATTTGTAAAAACGCTGATAAAATCAGCACCTCCTCAACAGGCGATGACGTTGCCGATCCGCTGCACCATGCTTCTTCCGTTCCTGCAGCCAATCCGTCCGTCATTCAGAACACTACATCATTCCGTTATCATAAAAGCAGCTCCTTAAGCTGTGTATTAAAATAAATTAAAAAGATTACAGTTCTTTACCATCGGTTAAAGATACGTCCTCCAGCAGATTTTCAAATACATCTGCTACAGCACGCAGTTCTGTTTCATCTTCTATAATTTCGTAAGTTGTATCGCCATTCTTGCTTCCGGCGATTTCTTTGAGAATCATTGCTTCTGCGTCACCCTCTTCTTCCTCTGTAACAAGGATATAAGAGTTTCCGAAAAGCTTCGTCTGTTCCAGCACGAAAAGTTCTGCTGTTTCATTCGTATCAAGTGTAAATGTGATCTTTTCCACTATATGTCCTCTGTTCTGTCTTCCTTCTGTTTCATTGCACGGCGGTCAAGAAATCCCTGCAGGATGAATACTGCTGCAATCATATCCACGTATTCCCTGCGGTGCTCCCTGCGGATGCCCGCTTCCATCATGGTCTTGTCCGCGCTTACTGTGGTCAGTCTTTCATCCCATACGGCTACCGGAAGTCCTGTTCTCCGCTCCAGTTTCTCTTTGAACTCCAGGGTAGCTTCTACCCTCGGTCCCAATGTATCATTCATGTTCTTCGGAAATCCCAGAACAATCTCCGTGACCTCATATTCCTCAATCAGTTCTTCAATCCGCGCAAGCGTCTGGCGGAGCTTGTTTTCATCCTTGCGACGGATAATCTCAATTCCCTGTGCCGTAATCTGCATTGCATCACTGATCGCAACTCCGACTGTCCTGGAGCCGTAATCCAATCCCATAATCCGCATACCGCTGTCCTTAAAGCAATGCCCACAGGCTATGCCTCGTCCTTATTCCAGTGATTATTGTTAATATATGCTGTCAGCATCTCTTCCACCAGCTCATCCCGCTCCAGCTTCATGATCAGGCTTCTGGCATTATGATGACTGGTAATATATGTGGGATCTCCGGACATAATGTATCCGACAATCTGATTCACCGGATTGTAGCCCTTCTCGGTGAGAGCCTCATATACCTCCTGCAATACAAGTCTTACACTATTATTATCCTTTTCCACACAGAAAAACTGTGTATTTCCCAAATCCTGCATGTTGCACCTCACTATCCGTTCACTTACACTGTACCATATTACTCCATTTGAAGCGAAAACACAAGAAGGTTCAGACCGGACTTTTCGGAAAAGCCATATAAACGGCCATGCCCTTCCCTTTCCCGGTGCGGATGAAAAGGGTTCCTCCATTGGTCTCCACCGCATCCTTCACCAGATACATTCCGATCCCGTGGCCGTCCTTACTGGCATTGCTTCCCTGGTAATTGAGATCTGTAATGGAATCTGCTTCTGTCTCATCCATTCCTTCCCCGTCATCCCGGTAGATTGCATAAATTTCCTCGACCGTCTCTTCGACTGTAAGACAGATGTTGCCCGGCCGGTTCATATAACGGATCGAATTCTCAATCAGATTATAAAAGGCCCGCATCATGATAATCCGGTTGCCGTAGTACATGACGCTTTCCCGTCTGCTGTTGACGGATATGGTGATATTCGCCTTGCTGGTCATACTGCTGACATAATCAAAGGCTTCCCGTGCGCATTGCAGCAGGTCGAACCATTCCCTGCTCCCGAGCAGCTCCTCATTATGTCCGTCATCGACAAGTACCTTGAACAGCGTATTCAGATAATCAATGTTTTTGCAGATCTTTTCAATGCATTGCAGCTCATCCTCACGTGTTTTCAGACTGTGATTCTTAAGCAGATCCCCATAACCGGCTATAATCGTCATCGGCATACGGATATTATGGGACAAAAGCCGCCGGAACCAGATTCTCTCCTCATCCTGCGGACTTTTTCCGGGATGCTCCGGTTCTGCTGCCAGCCCGTCGCTCTTTTCCTCCGGTAGATTTTCTTTTGTATTTTCGGAATCCTTATTCCTCTTCCAAAAGCTCTTACTGAATATCGAAAGCAAGTCTGCCCCCTCCTATTGTTACCATTCATCCGTGCCTCGCTCACCATCGGCTCTGTCACCGGCAGCTTCTCCGGACAGAAGTCAGCTAGTCATCCTGAAAAAGATAACCGACACCACGGATCGCGCGGATAATCTCCACATTTTCAGGAGAAATTTTCTTACGCAGGTTCGAAACATGAACCATCAGTGTCCGGACGTCATCCAGATCATCCTGCCCCCATACATCCCTGTACAGTTGTCTGTAAAAGAGGATTTCTCCCTCGTGGTCAATCATACTTTCCAGAAGCTGGTATTCCTTGGGTGAAAGCAGGATCTTGTCCTTCTGTATTCCATCCTCCACCGCATATACCTCACGCTTGGACGGATCGACCATAAAATGCCGGAACCAGCGTTTTTTATAGCTTCCTCCGTCCGGCTTCCTGACCTTCTCCAGATTGATCTCAATCCGTTCCCTGAGGATATCTGCCTTCGCAGGCTTGACAATATAATCCGTTCCTCCGTTCCGGAATGCCTCCACAATGTTCTCTCCGTCTCCCAGACAGCTCAGAAAAATCACCGGTCCGCCGTAGCTGACCGGCTCATTCCGCATCCTGACACAAAGCTCATGTCCGTCGCAGTCCGGCAGCATCACGTCCAGAAGAATAATGTCAATCCGTTCCCTGCTCAGGATTTCCAGTGCCTCCTGTCCGGTAGCAGCCCCAACGGAATCATAGCCGAGCTGTTCCAGCTGCAGGAGTGTGATCAGTCTCAGATCCTCACTGTCTTCCACCAGCAGTACCTTCGTTTTCATAGGTTCTTCCATTCTGTTTCCTCTTTAGCGTATTACTGTTCACTCGTATGAACAATAACTGTTACATTGTAACAGTTTTGTTTTATCGAATTTCCTTGACAATTCTCTATAACTTATCCTACACTAATATTAATTATAAGTAAAGAAGGACTGTGTAATACATGGGCACATCATCACACAATAAATTTATTTTACAGGAACTGATCTTTTCCATCGGCTATATATTGTGCTTTATTGCAGCTTTGGCATTCCTGATACAGAGGAATTTTCTCTATGCTCTTATCTTTGTCACCCTGCATGGATGTCTGACATTGACTTATATCTTTATCCGGCATGGACAACGGGGGGATGATGACCAGTCCCTTTTTCCTGATTATTTTCCCACTTCCGATGACTTTAATCCGGAGCATTTCGGGAATGACAATACCTTGGTGACACAGCTTCGTCAGGAAAAGGATGAGCTTTCCTACAACAATGAATTGCTGACCAGACAATTGGCAGATCTGACACAGCAGAATGAAACTCTCACCTCGCTTCTTAAGGAGGCTGAGCTTAAAACGGTAGAAGCACTGGATCCGTCCGTAGCAGCCAGTATCCTTCCTCCGGATGAGCAGGTGACAGAGGTCGATATTATTTCCCTGTCACAACAGATCGTAACGGACATGCAGCCTCTTTGTTTGCAGGCCGGCATCCGGCTGGATCTCTCCACCTCATCGCCTTCCCTGTTTTATCCTGCGGATTCCCGTTATATCAGCCTGATGATCCGCAATATTATTGATAACTCCATTAAATATATGCAGCAGAACGGCAATCTGGTGATTACCATATCCAACGCCGGCAGCAATCTCTTTGTTGCCTTCAAGGATAACGGCCGTGGACTTCCCGCTGAGGAAATGCCCAACATCTTCGATCTGAATTTCCAGGGTTCCAACCGTATCAGCGGTAACGGACTCGGTCTCGCACAGGTCAAGGCCATCGTCGAGCATTATCATGGCAGCATTTATGCTCACAGTGCGAACGGTATGGGAATCTATATCCAGCTTCCTATTCATTCCCAGATCGGATAATTCTTTTGCATATTGTATCCGATGGTAATCCTTCCTTCTGCTTTCAGCAAATAGAACTGCCAGGCGAAACTTACGGGACAAAGCTTACGGGTGGAAATCTTCCGATTTCCACCCGTTTTATTATCTGTTATCATCTGTTGTTATCGGTTATTATCGGTTATCATCTGTCACGCTTTCGTGACTGGTATAAGGCTGTAATGCCGCGGACTGCAAATACAAGGATTGCTCCAATTGCACTCATGAGAATCACAATAATCGAAGCAGTTGCCGCATATTCATTAAGCTTGCTCTGCTTTTTGGTCAGATCGCCGTTCAGGGAAGTAATCACACTGCCGTTTGCTCCACCCGACAGGTAAGATTCTACGCTCTGCTCTGTCTTCTTCGTCTGTACCGGTTTCTCCACAGCAGTATCTGCCTTCGTACTTTCACTATGACTTACAATCGGCATATCCACAAGCTCTGTCTCTCCGGAATCCTGCTGGGATACGGAAGCGGCTGTACTGTCCGCACCTTCTATTCCTCCCGCCGATGAAGCTGCGGAGCCTCCGGAAGAACCTCCTGCTGCCGCATTGGCTGCATTTCCGGCCGCATTGTTTGCTGTATTACCGGAAGCGCTTCCTGAGGAGCTGCTTCCTGAGGAGCTTCCTTCACTCACCGTAAATACCGTTTCAGCTATTCCATCCTCCCATACCATTGTCAGATTATGATCTCCAACAGAGAGTGTCTCTAAATAGCTTGCCAGCATTGTTACGATTGTCGGATCACTCTTTTTGGTATAGTTGCTTCCACCGATATACTGTTCGTCTATCTTAATGGAGCGGAACTTCGTATAGGCTCCGTTTCCCTGGAAGGTCAGGCCGTCACTGCTTCCCTTCTTCCAGATGGAATTCGCTCCATCCGTGATCTTATACCGGACAGTCAGTACCGCTTCCTTGGAATCCACACTGCCGGAGCGGTTCGTTACCGTACATTTATATTTATAACCATTCATGGAGCCATCCTGCGTATAGACTCTGAATACCTTCTCCGTTGCGCCTGTAATCTTCTGGAAGCCCTTGC
Source organism: Bacteroidaceae bacterium (assembly GCA_963650485.1). Classification (GTDB taxonomy): domain Bacteria; phylum Bacillota; class Clostridia; order Lachnospirales; family Lachnospiraceae; genus Suilimivivens. The sequence continues at coordinate 67,029 of CAVJLN010000004.1, read as the reverse complement.
CGTCTGTCTTATCCAGCATCCACTGGTAGGTCAGCTCCTCTCCGCTTGCTTCCACCTTAAAGCTGGTAGTTTCTCCGGCATATACCGTCACGCTTTCCGGCTGTGTCGTAATCACCGGCTTCGCAAGGATCTGCTGAAATTCTGCGGTCAGCTCCACATCTGAGGCAGGCATGACAAAGACGGTCTGTGCCTTGCTTTCATCCTTCAGAATTACATTGCCCTTCTTCACGGTCCATTGCTTGAATTCATATCCATCCAGCGGAGTATCCGCCTTGATGGTAATGGATTCGCCGGCATTGCCGGTCGTCGGACTGGCCGTTCCGCCATTGACTGTAATCTGATAGCCTATGGTAAGCACTGCCGTATTGGTATACAGGTAGTTCTCTGAATGATCCTTAACCGATATCTTACAACGGTAAACCGCACCACTATAGGTACTTGGGACATTGCTGAGGGTGCAGGTGCTTCCTGTTGCCACATCCACAAAGCCCTTTCCATCATTAAAGTCTGCCGTCCACTGATAAACAAGCTCTGCCGATGGACTCACTGTGGCCTCTGTGGTAAAGGCTGCACTTCCTCCGGCAAGAATTGCTACATTCTCCGGCTGCTTTGTAATCGTTATGGTATAATCCTCAGTGGTTCCATCATTCAATTCTGCCGTTACGGTAACATCCTTCGCCGGCATGGTAAAGGTCGTATTTTCTGCCTTACTGTCTGCAAAGTTCACTCCATCTGTGGATGTCCATTGCTTGAAGGTATTCCCTGTAGGAACCGTTGCTTTGATGGAAACCGTATCCCCTTCGGCATAAGCATTGGAACCGGCGTTTCCGTTGTTTACGGTTACGGTATAGACTATATTATCCGTTACTGTAAGTGTTACTGTCTGTGACGTGACCGTTCCGAGCGTATATCCTTCTGAATCTGTCTCAGTTACCCTGCAATAATATGTCGTATCATTATCAGTCGTTGCAACACTGTTCATTTTATAAGAAGCACTGCCCGTACCTGCATCTGATATCGGCGAATTATTTTTATACCATTCATATTTCAATGTGCTGTCAGTACTTCCTGCTTTCGCTTCAATCGTAAAGGTAACATCAGTTCCGGATGTTGCTGTATAGGATGAAGGTAAATCCATGGTGATCGAAGGTCCTGTTGCTGTTGTCCGATTTACGTACAGGACAGCCACGTCGCTCGTTATTGTAACTGTATCACTGCTATCACTGGGAGTATAGCTTACCTGACACTGATATTTTTCGCCATTCTGACTGTATGTCGCCTGGGAGACAGTATAAGAATTACCTGTTCCACCTCCAATATCACGGAAGGTACTTCCTGACGCTTCCTGTTTCTTCCATTGATAAGTGAAGTTTTCCGAACTATAAGTATGGTCAGGATCACTTATCGTTACAGAAAATGTTGCACTTTCGCCTTCCTCTACGGTTACAGAAGACGGGGTGATGGAAACCGTTAGCTGACCGGTTCCATTGTCCTGATTCGTTGTATTTCCTTCTGTGGTCGATTGCGCCGAACTGTCTGAGTCATTGCCTGAACCGCTATTCTGTGCAGCGTCCTGTCCAGAAGTAGAGTCATCATTCTGCACATCACCAGTTGAGGTGTCGGTTGCTCCTGACTGTGCCGAACTGTCCGAACCATTGCCCGAATCACTATTCTGTGCAGCGTCAGCTGATGTGTCAGTTGCTCCTGACTGCGTTGAGCCGTCCGAACCACTGTTTGAAGTGCTGTCTGAGCCATCTGCATTACCCGAACCGGTATCGGGCTCTAAGCTCACTGGCATAATACCGCTTATGTCACTTGCATCTGTGCCCGATGACTGTTCGATATAATCACCCACCAGATCAATGGCAACGATCCCAACGTTATCCCCGGTTTCGTCCGTGACCGTGTTCTCTGCATTTGACTTCATTGCACTGTTCGAAACAGTATCCTTCGTGATCTTATGATCTGCCACCGATTTCAGCGTGCCTCCGGTTCCGAGCAGGAGTCCGATTGCCAATACGCTTCCAAGCGCTGCTGCTGTTCCTTTCTTCATCATTCCGTTTATCTTCATCTGTCCTCACCTCATATATCAGACCATCGTAACTAAAACCGTTGCACTAGTGTAATGGTTTCTAAATAACTGCACCATTCACATAGGATATTTTTCTGAGAGTGCTGGACAAAAAACGTAGGCGTAGCGGGCTACGCTGAGGATTTTCGTCCTGTGCTATCAGGAAAACAGACGTGTGATATGGTGTAGTTAATTTAAAACCGTTGCACTAGTAACAGAGGCTTCGCCCTGTACCGGATAGTTACATACCTTACTACTTCCATCATAAATGACCACGGGCAGCATATCAACCCTAAATTACGGATTTTCCGGCACAATCATTGTCTACGCAACAGGCAGCTTACTCATCGACATATCACTCATCACGCCGTACAGATCTCTCAATTCCAGCAGAAAGACCCCATGAGTCGCTTCAAGATATTCCTGCTCTTCTCCCGATTTTATTCCAACCCGTTTCAGATTATTACGTTCGTCCAGCTGATAAAGCGGAATTCCTGTGGCATGCGGATTGAATACCCGGAGGAATTTCTTGACTCTGTTGCCTATCTGATGCTCCTCCGTCCCGATAACTGCATATGCATGATTACCATAAATACCATTCTGTACGGTTTCTCCTGCCCTTCCTTTGCCATTGGAGCCATTTTTATTAAGTACCCGTCGTGTGCCAAAGAAGCAAGAGCCTCCCTTCTTTAGGACATCCTGGAATCCGGAATAAAGCTTCTCCTCCTGTGCCGTATATTCGTTACGCTGCCGGTCTTTCATTATTTCACCGGCAAAGGCCCCCAGCATTCCTTCTGCAGCAGCAAGAAGGGTATCTGCATTTTTATCACAGACCTTCCAGCACCCTCTGATAGTAGAATGCCATTTTTTAACGATTCCTGCTCCCAGCAGCATCTCATTCGTAAGCTCCATGCCATTGTGATCACGGAGTGCCCCAAGACAGGTTCTCAGATAGCTGATCTGTCTGGCAATGGCTTCCACGAAGAGCGAAGTGTCCATAAGTTTTAACTCCTCCTTACCTTCCTGCTCCTCCAGCAAAGCCTCAAGCCATTTTTCCACCGTTTGATACCGGTTTAGCTCCTGCTTATAGCCGGCTGCCAGTTGTGCCAAAACCCGCTTCCCGGCCAGATACCTGCAGGCAGCCTTATCCTGTTCATTCCGGTGCTGCTGATAAAAATATAGATTGGCTGGCCGCTTTAATTGATTCTGATCCATCAGCTCCCTGTCAGTCTGTGACATATCCACATTGCTCTGAATCCGGCCCTTAAAGGTCTTTATATCCCTTTTGCCTAAGGGGGTCAGACACCCGATCACATCTTCTCCGGTCAAATGCATCGTTGCCACATTCGTCTGGCCGCTCATTAAATTCTTATAATCAATGGATGCACCCTTTCTCCGCACTGTGATCTCGCCGCCCTTCTTACGCACAGCTGCGTAGGCCTTTTCCATCATCTTGACCCACAGAGCACCCTGTGAATATGGTGTATAACGGAACTTCGTATCCAGATACATTCTCATCGGTATTGTCTTATCAACGGTCACACAGATGCGTCCCGGAGTGCCAGACGTTCCTAAATCATCAATATTCTTGTCATAGAAACGAACGGTAACGGTACCATCTCCATTGTCCCTCATCATCCGTTTGACCGCTCCCGGATCTCTTGCTACAAGCGAAGCGAGCGAGGCAATGAAATAACAGTCCCCTATATATCCCTGCTCAAGATCCTTTATCACCGGATCGTGTGCAAACAGAGGCTCATCCTTAACGGATTCAAAGGTGTCGATATATTTTCTGGGTTTTCCCTGTTTATCTTTATTCTTTTCATTCTCTATGACCTTGTTCATTCCAACATAATTCCGGTCCTCGGCACGATACTCTGTATCTCCTTTCTGCTTTACCAGCTCTCCATTCTGCTCCTCAGACAGATAACGAAGCATCACCGACGCAAACTGTCTCTCCCGGAATACCGGTGATGTCAGAAGAATCTGATTCAGCCTCTCCGTAAGCTCTTTGAGAAGCTTCATCTGCTCCCTTACATAGAGCGGCTTTTCTTCGGAGTCATAGCTGAAGATCTCCTTAATCAGAAGCTTCGGAATTTCATTAAACAGTAAATCCGGACTCCACACCTTATCCTGCTTCATCCGGGCGATAAACACCTTACTGACTGCCAGAAGTCTGTGTTCTCTGTCAAATGCCTGTCTTCGTTCTGCCGTCGTTGTCAGAATGTCCTTTTTCAGGCGGACATAGGACTTCACATCCCGCTGTCTGCTTTCCAGGAACTGTGCACCGGTATCCTTATCATAAACCGCAGCCGTCATACCCTCGCTGTCGTTCACAAGAATACCTGCCCAGCGTTCCAGATTGCGGAGTCTCCTTTCTCCGGCAGACATCGCCTCCTCATCCGTATCCGGTTCCTCCCGGATACCCAGCAATCTGTGATAGGCTTCATAATCCTCACACCACCGGTCGCTCTGCCGCAGGGTATGCTTCCGGCTTACCAGATCCTCAATGGCTGCCCCATTGTAGGACAGATTGTCAAGGCTCATTCCATAATCTCCCAGCACCGTATCCACATGCTGTCGATAGTACTGAAAAATCTGATCTGCCTTTACAAGCTGCTCCTGCTCTTCCGGTGTCAGCCTAAGATCTCCACGCTTCATCTGAAAGGCTTTGCCGACCTCCAGCACGGAAAGGCTCTGTACAATATGCTCGCTGATATAGGCCGCACTCAGATATTCCTTACGTGTCTGTTTCTCCCAGAGCTTATCTGCATAATCCAGATACATCCTGAAAAGCTCCTGCTCCGGAATGGCACTGCAGCCTTCCTGAAAGCCGCTTTCCTGATAAACATGTGCCTTATCGGCAATGGCTTTTGCGTTCTCCTTCAACTCCTGTCTGATGGCAAGCTTTCTCTGCAGTCCTTCAAGCTCGCTCTCCAGAGATTCCCGAAGCTTTGAAAAATCCTTAAGGAGATCTGCATATCTGCTATAAGGTTCCCGTTCATAGTTCTTCAACAAACGGATACCTCCTTCCAGAACACCCACGCGGAACCGATCCTCACATTCCTGTGTAAAATCCAGATTCTGGAATCTCATGCTTTCCTTGATAAACTCATACTGCTTTTCATACTGTCTGGCACGGCCATTGTTCACAAGGGCAATGGAACGGATAAACTCAGTCGGGTCTGTTCCCGGCTTCTGCATGGCGGCAAGTTCCTTCTCAGCAGCCTGTGCAAAGGCTTCCGTTTCCTCTGCCAGCTTCACAATCTCCTCCTGAAGTCCGGACAATACTTTTTTCTGTCTGGATGTCAGCTTCGGGGGCTGTTTATTCTGTCCTCCCGGAGAAATGCCTGTCCCCGGCTGCTCCTGTTTTTCCCGAGGCATCTGAATAGAATTCGATATCTGTTTTGATTTTTGTTGAACGATCGGTGGCATATGCACCTCCACATTTTGGTTTGTTAATCATCCAGATTCATGATGTGGAAGTAATCCCATTCCTCCACGATCTGCTCCAGAAATGTCCGGATCTCATCTTCCTCAGGCGGAAGCTCCAGCTCCATATGAGTCAGCCTGAGATACAACCGTCCTTCATCCGAATAAGCGGTACTGATGCTGCTCTTACGGTTATAATCCATGCACATGGAAAGTCCCTCGGTATCTTCGCCGGAGAGCACCTCCATCGGAACGACTGCCTCCAGTACAAAGTTTCCTGTATCTGCATCCAGAAGATGATACTGCAGATAAATCACCAGCTCTCCTTCATCCGGCGTAAGCCAGAGCTGGAGCGCCGGTTCGTCCTTATAGGAAACCATCATGCATTCCTGCTGCATGGTATCCAGCGTTTCCTCAAGCTGCTGCAGTCTCATCAGCTCAACCACGGTCTCTTCGGGAATCTCCTGATCCTCGTTCTCCGGAAGAAGAAGCTCCTGTACCTCTCTCATGGCAAAGGCCTGATCCTGATCCCAGTAAGCATGACACAGGCTTGCTTCACAGACCTTAAGCTCCTTTCTGAACAGTAGCTTCCTGCAGGCTGTATACTGCATCAGATCGCCTTTTTCCGGAATGTAGAAATGATCTGCATCCGGGAATTCATTGCGGATTTCCGGAATAAACTGATTCATCAATGCCAGCAGAAGCGCCTCCATGCCCTTCTCTGCCCCGCATTCCTCTACAATAACACAGCCCTTGTATACCGACAGGAACAGATATGCCAGAACCTTCTGATGATGCACGTAAATGCCGGAAAGCTCCGGAAAGGCTCTTCCGTATTCTCCCTCTTCCTTCCTGTCCGGATGGGTTCTCTCCATCAGATCCAGAAGTGCCACTCTCTCTGCTCCGCTTGCACCCAGCGCCGTCCGGATACGCCCCTTCTCCACGGCATTCGTGACCTTGTCATTCTCCGCAAACACAGCACATTGCTCAATATCATCCAGCGAAATCCGGTAAAAGCTTTCGGATTCTTCAACGACAAAGTGCTGACTAAGCAGAAGGCTCTGCCATTCCTCCTCCTGCTCCTTCAGAATCATCTCATTACAGCGGATACTGCCAAAATCGTGTTCCTTCAGGTACTGCCGCAGACGGCGGAAAAGCAGCTTAAAGCTCTTATCATCAGAAGCTCTCACGCTCAGAAGCTCCGGCTCCTCATCCTGACTGGTTACCGCCATATATCCGGTAAACTCCTCCGTGCCCTCTACCACTTTCTTTAATAAAAACGCATCTGCGTTTCCATCGGACACTGCCCAGCGGATCCACTGCGGACAATGTCCCTCCAGCATTTGTGTGTGTCCCTTGTAGGCCTGTAAAAGTTGATATCTCATATTGTTATCATTCCTTTCAAAATTCATCGTGATACAGCTTCCCGTGATCGGAGTCAGTTATGTTATGCTCATATATCTCATGGCACTGCATGCGTCTCTCAGTTCGATCAGACCTGTTCCATGGGTTGCTTTCTCAAACTTCATCCATTTCGTCGTATATGTCGGACTGCTGATTCTCTGCACCTTTTCCTTCCCATTCTCATTCTCATTAATAAGATATATCGGGATGTTGCCTCCATGAGGATTCTGAACCCTGAGGAATTTCTTCTTTTTATTGTTAATCGTATGCTCCTCAATTGCAGTTACGACATAGGCATGGCTTCCGCATATTCCCTTAAAGATGTTTTCTCCGGCAACGCCCACTCCGTCACCAGCATTGAACTTCTTTGTTCCGAAGCTGCAATTTTTCTGCTTATCCAGACCAGCGCTGAAGCGTTCTAAGATTCCCAGCTCTGTTTTTGTGTAGATCTGACCCTCGTTGTGGCGTTTCAGAGCGTCTGTATATGCATTCAGCATTCCCTTTATCATAGTAAGCAGCTTATCTGTGTTCTGTTCGCTGACCTTCCAGCAATCCCTGAGCAGCTCATATCCTATGTCTTCGAAGGCCTTGCGTCTGATTTGGCCGCCACTAGCAAACTCCTTTGAACGGATCGTTTTATTTCCTTTCCAGTCATAATCCTGCAGGCTGTCGAGCACCTTATCGCTAAGCTCCTGTCCATTGCTGCCTTTAAGCTGTGATATCAGATTTTCCATATACGCGCCAAGCTTTTCTATTTCATCCACATAGGTTTCCGTATCCATTGCCTGAATTTCCAATAATTTTACCTGCGACAGAAACGCTTTCTTCAGCATTTTTTCTATGGTTTTATAGCCGTCAAGCTCTTCCTCGAACTGAGCCTTTAAATTTTCAGGATCTGGAAATTTCTTCTTTGCCAAATACTTCTTTGCTTTTTCATCCGTCTCTTTCGTATCCTTGCTGTTCTGGTTATGCTGTTTGTAAAAATATAACATGGACGGACTATCCAGAGTTCTCCCTTCCAGTATCGGAGCTTCACCCGTAAAATGGCCACGAAATGCCTGAACATTGTTTTTTCGTTCAACCGACTCCGTACTGGATGACTTTTCGCCGGTCAGATGCTCCATGGCCTGTGGGAACAGGCCGCTCTTAATCCCCAGGTAATTAACGGTTTCGTCCTTGCCTCTGATCCTGAGATTATTTTTATACCCACTGTCCTTATCGCGTACTGCTGCATAGGCCTTTTCCATCAGCTTAACCCACAGAGCACCTTGGGAGAAGGAATCCTTCTTTGCATGTGTATCCAGATAGGTTCTTTCCGGAATCGTCTTGTCAATCGTGACGTAATATGTTTTTTTGTATACCTCACTGTTTCCTAAAAAGTCAGTCTCCTCTTTCTGGAGATCATAGAAGCGGACGGTTACTGTCCCATCTCCATTATCCTTCATCATTTCTTTGATGGTGTCAGGATTCTTGGATACAATGCTTGCCAGTGCGGCCAGGAAATAACAGTCTCCCAGAGCGCCCTGATGAATATCCTTAAGCATAGGATCATGTGCAAACAACGGCTCATCCTTTACCGACTTCAGTCTGTCTATATAAGGTCTGTCATACCTTTCCAGCCGGACTCCAAAGCCTTCATAGCTTTGATCATATACCCTGACCTCCTTCGCCTTGCGTTCCTTAACCAGCTCTCCCATCTGCTCCGAATGCAGATAGCCAAGAAGCAGTGATGCATACCGCCTCTCCTGAAAAATCGGGGAAGTTCTCTGAATCTGGCTCAGCTTTTCCATAAGCTCTTCCCGGTATCCTTGCTGTTCCTTCACATAAGACCTGATGCCATGATTTTCATAGCTTCTTACCATCCTGTTCACAAGGGGCAGAATTTCCTCAAACTGCAGATTTTTCTTTTCCCCATGAGCAACTTTTAAATCCATCAGGATTTTCGCACAGACATAACAGAGTCTGACTTCCTTAAGCTCGACCTGCTTTCGATCCTGAGTACTTGACAGAACATCTTCTTTCAGTCGGAATACTGCAACAGGAGTGGTCTTTTCTTTTGATGAAGTCTTCCCCATTTTCAAGAGATCAGTAAATTTCTTGCTGGTTTCTAAATCGTAAATAGGAGCTTCTGTCTTTAGATCCAGCGTATTCACTATTCCTGCCTGTCTTTCCAGTTCACGAAGTCTTCTTTCTGCTGCGGTCAGTTCTCCATTCTCTGCATCCGGATTCTGATTCTTCTGATTGCCGTCAAACAGTCTCTGATAAGACTCGTAATCCTTATTCCATGCATCGATTCTTTCTGCATTTCGTGTACGCTTCGCCAGCTCGTTGATATTTTCTTTACTATAGGCCAGACGGTCAAGGCTCATTCCGTAATCTCCAAGAACCGTGTTCACATGCTGCTCATAATAGGCCATGAGCTGGTCGGCTCTTTGAAGCTTTTTTCTCGCTTCACCGGTCACCTTCCTGTGGGAACGTTTTTTCCTGTCTGCCTTCCAGATATCAAGCATAATAAGACTCTTTCCGATGGTATTCCTGATAGTTGCCGGATTAAACATCTCCTCTCTCTTCTGCTGATCGAAAAATTGGTTCACAAATTCCAATATCATTTCACTCAGTTCTTCCCCGGATATGTTCTGGTATCCATCTAAAGCTGCATCCTTTTTGTACTGTTCTACTCCGGCAGCAATGCCCTTAGCACCCTTATCCAACTCCTTCCGAAATTCAATGCGTCTCATCACAGCGGCAAGCTCGGCCTTCTTATCTTCTATTTTGGAGCCGTCAAAGACGTCAGCATCCTGATAGTCCTTCAAGGCTCCTTCCGTGAAAATCCCCATCGTTCGGATACTTCCCCGCAGGATACTTGCTTCTGCTTCATCACGCCATTCATCTGTGATCTCTATATTGCTTAGCCGCATGGTTTCTTCCGTAAGCTCGATCTGCTTTTCAAGCTGTTCCCTTTTAAGATTGTAAAAGGTGCCTGCTGCCTTCTGGAGTTCCGTTTTATTTTTATTAATAGCTTTTTCCAGCTCTTCTACAACCTGATTCTGATCCTCTTTTTTCAAATGTCTTTCATTTTTCTTTTTCGTTTCCAGCAATGCGTTCAGCTTATTCAGAAGCTCCGTCTTTTCCTTCATGAGGGCTGCCTGTTGGCTCGCCTCATGTGCAATCCTCATAACTTCCTTCTCAAGGTTGAACATACGTGTCTCAGGAACACTTTGGCTGCTTGTCTGTATCCGTGCTGCTTCATTCATTCCCTGCGGAACATTCCGCATCTGACTCACACGTTCCAGTGGCTGCACATGGATTACGTTTGACTGCTGTATCTGTTTTTCCTGCATTTTTACTTTGGGTGGCATAGGCATTTCCTCCTTTGCATACACTCCGGCATACGTCTTTTCTTCTATGAGCTTATTATAGCATGTTACCCGGCTTCTTTCTTTAAAGTTTTCTTAAAGGTTTCTCTCCTGAACAGAAAAAGAGGGCTGCATATGAATGTCTTCATATGACAACCCTTATCCTCATTCTTATTCCTCGTCTTCGGATTCTTTTTCTTGTGCAGCTTCGTCAGCTTCCTGTTCCTCAGTGGCGGATTCTTCTGCTTCTTCGGAAGCTTCCTCCTGCTCATTGAGTTCATCCCATTCGGCCTTCTCTTCCTCAGGCTTCTCGCAGATTTCCTCTGCCTTTTTCTTCTTAAGGCTCACGAGCTTCTTACAAAGAGCTGCGCCGCCTGCCAGTACAGCACCTGCTGCTGCAATGATACCGATGATCTTCGATACCGTCTTCACTGTACTGCTTCCTGAAGCTTTCACTTTTTTCATGTTGCCATCCTCCTGACTTAAGGCTGCCTGGCCAGCTACCGCTTCCGGCAGCATTCTTACATCATTGATTCCGGCTTTCTCTGTCTTCCGGAATCAATGATGTATCTTGTCATTATAGCACTAAATTTCCAAAAAATCAATCATTTTCAGAGGATATATCCTTCCGTTGCGCGTACATCCGGCTTCACAAATTCGGTAACCTCTGCCGTCATCTGAAAGCTGTCCACATGTCCCTCCGGCATCAGACGGTTATAGAATCCGCTCATAGACGACTTCCGGCTGATCACGCAGACCGTCGTGTCTCCGGGATACTTCCGGGCTGCCGCACTGCATGCACCCGCCGCAAGACAGACTGCATCCAGCTCACTTCCACACTCAAGACGCACCGGATACAATACCCTGCGGTCACAGGGGATGATTTCGTCATCCTTAAAAACCGGATCGGTAACCTCGGTCGTCTCCACGATCAGAGCGCCCTTACTGCATCCATCCTTATAAAGCACCATGCTCAGCTCCTGATCAACCGCTTCCACACTCTTGAGCTGTTTAAGGATCGTTTTCCGTTCTCCCTCCGGCAGACCCGCAAGAGGGGTCACTCTGTCATTCGGAAGCTTGAGGTGTTCAAGGACAGCATTTACGTTCTTCACATCACTGTGCCACTCTCCCGGAAGTGTCTTCTTTTTTCGGAACAGATGCTCCTTCAGATATTTTTCCTCGTGTGCACAGAACAGCGCACGCTCCGGAAGCACCGGCAGATAGGCCTTTACCACAGAATATCCCTTCTGTTTCGATGCCCGGAACACAGCCGCCAGAAGCTCTGAGCCAATTCCGCGGAAGCGATACAGAGCATCCACGAAGAGCCACTGAATGGTATAGCCCTTCCTTCCTTCACTGTAAACCAGCAGTCCTGCCGGTTCCGGCTCATGTGTTTCCTCGTCTTCAATGATGGCTCCCAGAGCTGATATCCCGTCAAGATCCATCCGGTCCATCAGCATCAGGAGATCCATTCCCATAAAATATACTTTTTGTTGTTTGGTAATTGATACAATTTTAAACATTATTAATCCAGGTTATTACCTCTCCGGCTCTCAGTCTGTCTGCCAGAGGAATCCTCTTTCCATCCTCTCCAAGCCTTGGTTCCACGTTACGGACTGTAACGAGTGATTTTTCAGGAAGCATATTCCGGTTTGCCATATTCCGGTCATATACTTCGCTCAGTCTGTTGTCATGAACGTGATCCTCCGGATCCGCATCCATGAACTCTGTATCCGCAAAGGAGCTGTCCAGATACCGTGCCGTTTCCTCAAGAATGTCGGACAGTGCTTTTATCGAAGGCTTCTCCTCATATTTTGCGAATAATCCATCGATCCTTCTCTTCTGGGCCACTCCGACCGGAAGGTTTGCAATGACCCGCATCATTTCCTGAATGGAATCGTTAAGCTCCTTACTTTTACTATTCCGTTCATCCTCTGAAATGTAAATTGGAAGCGGTCCAGGAACATTAACCAGCTTGGCAAGCTGTACATATTCCTTCGTAGCCCCCTTCAGACGGTCTGATTTGCTGTTCAGAGGCGAGGCAGTGATGGCCTGGAAAAGCGCACGTACATGTTCGGACTTTCTTTGCTTCTTTCCCTGTGCAAGATTTGCCTTCTCGCCTTCCTTCATCTTATACTCAAAGAACTTCTTTATATAAGGTATTCCCCATAAATCCAGCAGATCGGTAGCCTTTTTCATATTGGACCGGATCATATCCTCCAAAGCGGAATTTTCATCCGTTCCGGGTTCTTGATGATTCTTCTTATCTGTAATTGTTTCCAGTCTGGATGCTCTTGCGGTAAGGCATACCGTGAACGCCTCCAGGAATGTTTGAACCTCCTGTGTATCCTTCGTAAGCTCACCCCTGCCACGTGCAGCGGCAAGTCCGTCATAGGCTGCATGCAGTGCTTCACTTCCCTCTTCGCCCTCTGCAAACCAGCCTTCTCTTTGAAGGGTTTCCCCCAGTGTCTGGCAGGTCTGCTCATCGATCACCGTCTCTGTAAGGCGATCACGATAGGACTTCGGATTGGATCTTCTGTGAAGGATGGCAGCGGCCGCAAGCATCTTTTCCTTCGCTGCCTGATATTCTGCCTGTCGCTGTTCCTCCATCTGTCTTTCTTCTTCGGTTGTCAGCTCCAGCTCCATGCCAACCGGAATGGTAGCGGTTGATATATCAAACAATCCTGTGAAGAAATCTCTTTCTGCATCATCGTTTCCAGTCTGTTCTGCGAATGCCCGGATCGCCTCGAAATGCAGACGCATTCCCCGTCTGATCACTGCAGGATCTGCATGGGTAATGTCATTCATGAGCGGCTCAAGTATCTGATCTGCCTCTCTGTACTTATCCACGATTGTTGCCGAAAGCCGTCGGCTGATCTCCAGCTCTCTTTGGCAGAATGCCAGGGATTGATTAATCTGCTCAAGCCTTTGCGGATCTTCAACACCCTGTCTTGACTCCTCCAGCTTCCGGATTTCTTCCTCCCATGCGGCCGGCCTTGACACAATCCGGTTGTCTACGACACCGCTAAAGTACGTCAGAAAATAATTCTCATACCAGACCTTCAAAAGCTCCGCATCCCGGCTGCTGAATTTATCGGTATAAAACAGCTTGAAAAGAATCGTGGTATTCACTTCCCCATCAAAGGAAAGCATAAAGATACTGTTCATCCGCTCTGCCAGCTCAAGGAGCATCCTGTTTTTCTCTACATCCTTATAGAAGAACTGGAACCCTTCCTGCACGGAATGCTTCATCTTTGTGAATTCAATCAGAGGCTCTGTATTAAGCTCTGCACTGTCCATGGCCGAGCGTACTATCTCATCAAGATTGCCTCTCTGCTCTTCTGTCGGCCTTTTGGTACGGTCAAGAATCGTCTTCCGGACGGAGTTCATGATATCATTTTCCGGATTAGCAGCAATCGAACCGTTCTGTTCACTCTCCATGACATTTTCAATGCTGTGATCCACACTGGAAATCAGAGCCTTATAATCTTCCATTGTACCCGTTATTCTGACAAAGCACTGAATGAAATTATAAAGTCCGGAGGGAATCTCGATTTCTTCCTTCTGAAGCTCGTTCAGTACAGCCAGTACCTTCTGTACCGGTGAACCATCCTCCTTCTTGATCACGGTCTTGATGATCGTATGCAGGTCATCCTTCTTCCTGTCGAATACCTCCTTAGCCTCCGGGGAAAGCATATTACGAAGGTGGGATTCTACCCGGCTTTCATTATACCGGCTTGCTGCCGCCATAAGATTCAGGATATCCTTCTGATCACTCTTACTTAGTCTGTCTGCATTTCCATAGTCGATAATGGTCAGTCCCTCATCATCCACCATCATATTTCCTGCATGCAGATCTCCATGGAAAAAGCCTCCGCCAAAGACCGCTTCATCCAGCCATTTACGGGTAAGACTTACCAGATAACGCTGTTTCTCCACAAGCTCCCCGCGAATTGCCTCCAGCTCCTTCATCGTCTGATAAAGCTGCGGTGCTCTCTGTTCTTCACCCTCCTGCTTCCTGTTCTCCGCAATCTGTATTTCAAGCTGATATCTCTTCTCATTCATCTGTGCGATGTACTTATCCAGGGAAACTCCCTTGGCCTTTTCCAGCACAAGTGTCTGAATCGTGCTCTTGGTATTCGAATCCACCTTCATGGACCGGATATGAAGCAATTCATCCTCATAAATCTTTCCGAGCTCGACGTTGTCTGCTTCCAGGCGGAGATCCAGCTCTCTGCGGATGGATTTTACCTTACCGCGGAAGGTTTTCAGCATACCGCCTTCATGCTGGTCATCCGGTGCGTTTGGCACGAAGTTATCCGGTTGGGCCTGTGCTGCTTCCATCTGCTTTTTGGCATAAACATCTGCATCTACCTGCTTAGCACAATTTTCCATAAATTCAATTTCTCTCTTCATGGAATTCTGCACATCCGGACGCAGGATTTTGACAACCTTCTGTATTCCTTCTGTTTTTCCTTTTTCGAACACATTAACCAGTATCGTCTGTCCTACGGAAGCTGCTCCCAGTACCTGAACCTTGTCAATATGATCAATGGTGCCATTGGACTCCTCAATGATATGCTGAAGCTGGGCATCCACGATATCCTCATCAATCTCCATCAGGCTGGACCGGACATCCGCTACTACCATCTGCATGGGTCCTTCCATACTGCTGACCGGAAGTCCCTGCAGCATCTTATGCAGAAGGGGACCTGCGCCTTTTATATATCCGGCCATGAATTTTCCGGCAATCGACTGCTTGTCTTCTTCGCTTTTTACATCCTCTGCCTTGATCTTTGGTGCATTTTTCAATGCACATGCAAGCATCTTTTCACGATCGATCTTCGAGGCATTGCTGATATATCCGGACAATACCAGCTTGTTAAAGGCGCCTTCGCCTTCTTCACCGGTCATGCCCTTCCTGATCAGCTCTGCAATCGTATAATCGCTGAGGTGTTTCCACTTATCATCTGAATCCGTGCTGATATTCTCCGCTAGCTTAATCAGCTTTTCCTGTACCGTATAGGAGACCTCATCGACTGCATTCTTCATGCTCTCTCCGGCAGCATTCAGTATATCAAGAATCTCCTGATCCTTAAGCGCCTCCTGAACCTTCTCTTCTGTAGCAGTGCCTTGCAGAAACAGCACTAACATCGATTCTCTTCCGGTCTTTCCTGTCTTAAGAATCTTTTGCAGCATGTCTTCAACTGCTCCTACAGCTCCTGCAATCTGCGGGCCAAGCATCCGAAGCTGCAGGAAAGCTCCCGTTCTCTGATCCGGTTTCATATTAAGAACCGTCAGAAAATCCTGCATATTATTCTGTATCGCTTCTATAAGACGCCCGGAGGTATAGCCTCCCTTTTCATCCTGTACCTCTTTGGTTTTTCCTGAGAAATAAAACTCACCTAACAGATTCAGGTAAGCCTTTTCTTCCTTCGTCCACTCTTCATCCTTTTCCGGAACCTCCAGAGGCTTCGCCGGCCTATGAACCTTTAATCCATCCTGCTCCTTCTGTCTGTTCTCCAGTATGTTCAAACACTCGATCGCAGACTGAGAATTGATGTAAACTCTTCCGGCTTCATTGGAAATATGGCTCTCAATCATCTGCCTGATGCGTTCCTGCGTGATGTCAGGCTGCCTGCAATAGGTTCCTACAAGCACCCGCAGATCATAGGCAGACAGATTGGACATATCCTCTGCAGGAATGCCGAAATGATAGGTCAGAAACCGCTCGTACATGACGCGGCTGTTCTCCCGCCGGTTCTGTCTGAGGTCATCCCTTTCAATTGCGCTTAACAGCATCTTTTTGCCCATGGCCGGATTATAATTCTTATAATCCGAACAGATATCTGCCTCCAGCGTATCCACCCAGTACTGGGCATTATGGGGAAGCAGCACCTGCTCCTGTCCCACCCTGAGCACCAGATTTCCGGAATCGTTCTGACGCAGCACCATGGTCACACCCTGAATGGTTACTGCAACAGCATTGCGGGGATCCTGTCCGTTCTGCCGGACAGGCTGTTTTGTCAGCTTATGCAGTGCATTACGAAGCATCATGATCTCTCTGCTTCCGGCATCTCCTGCCTGTTTAATAAGCTTTGCAGGGGTATTGTCCAGGAAGATTGCTTTCACAATCTCCAACGGCTTCTCTTCGAAATGATCAATGGCAAACCGGAAAGCTTCTTCCTCCGTCATAAGCTCTGCCTTACGGACTTCCTGCTGCTCCTGCTGCTCCTGCTGCTGCACATTTTGCTGGTCTGCCGGTCTTGTAAGCTTCTCTGCTATCTGATCCGCAAGATGCGCGCCAAACTGGTTCTCCACACGTGTGTTCAATACATCAAGCCCGTTATAAACAGCGGAGCCCTGCGGAAATCCATTCTTAATCAGCTCAATGCCGGCACGCTCCATCGCATAGATCTCACTGCTTTCCTGCGCTCTCTCCCGTAATAAAGCTGCCTCTGCGGGAGAAAGGCCCTCGTGGATTCCCTTCTGCACGAGCAGGGAAATCTCCTGCATATTCGTAATCAGACGGAGGACTGCCACAAGTCCTGCCTGCTTCTGTTCCTCGTCTGCCCGCTTCCACAGCTCCGGATGCTTATGGACAAATCTGCGGATCATATTGGGACGGAGCTTTCTGAATTCCTCGATATTCAGTACGTTGACGTTCTGCAAAAGCTCAGGATCGGCCTGCACGCTCTGCTGCTCCTCAATCGTCTTGATCTGCAGCACGGTTCCCTGTCTGATATACTCTGTATCTGCAGCAGCCTCTGTAACTGCAAGACCCATAAGATTCTGCAGCTCCTCCTCACTGATCTCCTGTACCGGATCCTGTCCCAGACGCTTCCTGTTCTCATAAATGCGCATCATGCTGTTGTAAACCCGGTCACGGATCAACTGGATACGACCCTTTACAAGGAAGTCAAGATCCTCATCCTTAAGCCTGAGAACCGATACCCTGCCATTCTGTTCACATTTATTGATGATATCAAGAAGCTGGTTTTTCAGCTTCGTCTCAAAATCCTTAAGCTGCTTTGGATCCTCCAGGATACCCTTTTCATAGGCATTCCCCAGAAGTCCGTCAATACGGCTGGCTGTCCGGTAGGAAAGGGTCTGTGCATTCTCCTCGTGAAGAACACGATCCACATCCGATACCTTGAAATTAAACTTGGAAAACAGAGTGCGCACCTTTTCCATGCTGACAGGCGGACACTTCTCCGTTTTCATAACCGCACCGAGTCCCTGCAGGAGATTCTCCCTCATCCGCTGCAGCTGTTCCGGTGCCTGAATGTTCTGGCTTCTCAGAAGAAGAGTCACCATACGGTCTGCCATACGGAAGTTTTCCTCAGTGCTTCTTTCGTTCTCCTGATCCTCTTCACTGCCGACCCTCCGATACAGTCTGCCGTTCCGGCAAAGAAGCTGATCCTGCTTCTTATTGCTGATAATCCGTGCAAAATCCTTCAGCTCCAGATTCTCTACGGTATGCTGCGCTTCTTCATTCTGATGCATATGATAGAGCAGATCCAGGAAGGATACATTCAGCAGTCCGTCATAGCGTTCGGGATGTTTCACCACATCCATACGGAGCTTAATGATGTCATCTGCCTCCTTCTGCAGCATTTCCATGGTATTTTTCACCATCTGGAATCTCTGCTTCGAGGTGAAAAAGGATGGCTCTCTCTTATCTACATAGATCCGGCATTTTTCAATCGCCTTAATATAACGGGCTTCAATATCATTCAGCCTCCGGTGCAGGTCATCACGATCTTTGTTCTCCTTGAGGTCAATAAACTGCTGCGCATCTCCAAGAAGTTTTTCGTCTGTCAGATCGGAAAGCTCCCTTACGGCCTGCTTCACGTCCTGCATATAGGTGCTGTCCTTACGCACATCAATTTCTGTTGTTGTCAGTGAAAGCTTACACTGCAGTCTGTCACGTACCGATCTCGGAACCTCATCCAGAATTTCATAATCCTGCAGAGGATCATGCATCTCCTCCATTCTCTGGTTAATGTCTGCCCGCTGTTCCCTGTCCGCATGCTCCAACGATCTGCTTCTGTGAAGCTGCTCCTCCTGTGCTTCATTCTGAACCTCGTTCAAGGCTGCCCTGCGCTGCAACTTCAGCCCTTCGTCACCGTAACACATCTTCCTGTTCTCCTTTCTGGATCTTAATAAAGTCGTTCATCGTTTTAGTTGAATGCATTGTTTAATTTACTTCTGGTTTCATAACGCCGCATGAAAATCCGGCCCTTCTGGCGGATCAGCTCCATATCCTTCGGTTCTTCCCTAAGACTCTTCTCAAGCTCCTCAAGAGACAGCTTCCGTTTATGGGAGGTATTCTCCATCATCTGTCCAAGCTTTAATTCTCTGGTCTCAGTCTCCTCATGGGCAAGCACTTCCTTTTCCGGCATCTTGAATTCCTGCTTGCCGGTTTCCATCACATAGCTTTTCTTTGAAAGCATTAAATCCATTTCATTATCCATGACATTCCCTTCCTTTCTCAGATTCAGAGTTCCTTTTCCATACGGCAGATCCTATAATCTGAACCGGGCTCCCCGAACAGACTCCGGTATGCCTCAATCTGCCTTTGATATTCCACATAAAAATATACCTTGGCCTCTTGATTACAGGAGGCTTTCATCATATCCACAGCCTTGGCAAGCATCACCAGCAATATTCCTCGATTCTTAAGCTGGGAGCTTAAATATAACGCATGGATGGACAGATCGTCCACGCCGTTATCCCGGATCATCACGCCTGCTGCCAGATGCCCCTGTATCGAATAAAACAGGCTCTTCTGCCAGTCAGCCTCCGTACGGATAATCTCCCGGATCATACGCGGAATCGACTTATCCTCATGCAGCATATAGGAAATCTGCCTGCGGTCCAGGGACTGGAAGGAAAGGCTGCTTCCTCCACAGTTCTGGATTCCCGGACTGTTCGCAATCACTGCAAAATCATATTCCAGAATATGCCAGTTCATGTCAATGGGCTGATAGCCCACCTGTGAAAGTAACCGGAGCCATTTATCCATCCGCTCCGGCACATCGGAAAGATTAAAGCACAGCCGCTTAAGCCCCTGCTCCCTGAAGGTTTGCTCCGCATGGAACAAAAGTCCGGAGGCATTTCCCTTTCTTCTTCTTTCCGGTACGGTATACAGATACAGACACTCCACATATTCCTCCGTAAATTCATCAAAGGAAAAAATGCCGATACAGATCACGGAATCCCCCTCGAGTGCTCCGATCACACATGCCTCATCCGCTTTGATCTTCTCTCCGATGTCTATTGGCAGGTATGCAATAAGCTGCTCTGCCTGTTTATGGTTCAGTGTTGTATATTCCATGATTTTTAAGCCCCTCTCTTTTAATTCCAGTCGTCATCGTCTGCTTCTCCTAAGCCTACCATGTATGCATACGGTTCGAAATCCGCTCTGGTAAATACCTTTCCGGTCTTTACGAACTCATATTTAATTGCCTGCAGATAATGTCTCATGCAGACCTTATCACCTTCACCGTCTGCGGCGGCAAGGAACGCAGCATTCAGAATACAGTTCTTGATATTACCACCCACAAATTCAAACCTTTCTGCAAGAAACCGGATATCCACATCATCTCCCAGAGGTGTTCCCTTCGGTATGGTCGTCTTCCAGAGCATCTCTCTGGTATCCGGATCCGGGAACTGGAATTCCACAATATATTTCATACGCCGGAAGAATGCCGGGTCGATATTGTGCTTGTAGTTCGTTGCCAGAACAGAAACCCCGTCATAGGCCTCGACCTCCTGCAGAAGCAGCGCTGTCTTGTTATTGTTCGAAGCCTGATTGCTTCCGCCATCGTCGGAACGCTTTGCAAACAGGGTATCACATTCATCAAAGAACAGAACCACATTACACTTCTTGGCTTCACGGAAGATCATGGAAATGGACTTCTCGGTTTCACCAACATATTTATCAATTACCTTCGAAAGATCCACCCGGTACAGCTCCAGATTCAGTTCATGCGCAATAACCTGTGCACACATGGATTTACCGGTACCGGGAGCCCCGAACAGCAGAATCGAAAGTCCCCGTCCATAAGGATATTTCTTCGTATAATTCCAGTTATCATAAACCTGCTTTTTGAAGTTCATCTGATCAATCGCATGCTGCAGGGTCTCTCTCTGGGTCGCATTCATAACGATATCTTCAAAGCCGAAGTTGGCCTTTACCTTGGTAGCCTTCTGCGTCAGCTCCGAGCTCATCTGATTATTGCAGCCCTCGAAAAGCTTCGCACGGGAAATCCGGATTTCATGATTCATAATCGAAAAGCTCTTCGCCTGATAGAGTGCGGATTTGATCTTCCCCGGTGTAAACAGGAACTTGGTCGCCATCTCAAGCAGATCAACATCCTCTCCTAAGGAATAGTCCTTCGCAAAGTATTTCCAGCACTCCTCTCTTTCCTGCGTTGTCGGAGTCGGAAGCTCCAGCTCTGTAAAGTCCTGGTCGGTTACGGATTTCAGCGGAAGCTTTTCACGGCTCATCATAAAGATCAGAATATCATGCTCTCTGAGCTTTGAAATTGCCAGATCCATGTAACCGGTATACTTTTCCTTTTCCTCCTCCCGGTAGTCCAGCTCGCTCAGACAGCAGCAGGAATCTGTAAAGATACACTCTCTGTTCACCGCCCACAGCGCCTTTTCCACAAAGCTGTAATCATAAATAAACAATTTCTTACAATCAATGGTAATCGCATTTATGCCGCGCTTCCTGCAGAACTGCCGGATGAAAAACCTTCTCCCGCTTCCTTCATCTCCCATCCAGCTGAAAATCCGGACACCCTGTTCATAGGAGATCTCCATTGCCTCCAGCTGCGTGGTATTCGCCATGATCGGATTCAGCTCCTTGTTATCCGTAAGCATACGGAAGAAACGGCTGTAGTTCTTATCCAGCCTCAGAGGATTGCTTCCGAACAGGAAATCAATGAGACGCTTATCCGGCGCCAGAATCGTTGAGAACGGCATATTGGTATTGACCCTTAAATCCATCACCGGCATCAGCTGCTCCAGACACACGGACATTTCTCCGTAGGCCATGGTAATGGAGAAGTCCTTTCCGAAGTACAGACGCCCCGTAGACTCAACGGTGGGGGCGGTCAGGTTCCCGTTTTCATTCACAATCTGGTAAACGGATGCATAGCTGGTCTGCGTTGAGGACAGTATGGCACTTGCCAGTGCAAAGGTGCTGAAATGCCCGAAGCCCAGCTTATGACATAATTCATAAAAGGGGAGCCTCAGATGTTCCACATCGGTAGCCGCAATTCTGGCATCAATAAAATCCATCATTTCTTCTATGGGAATGTGGCAGGAGGACAACGTTTCCTCCCTCTTTGACTCTTCGCTCTCTTCCTCCTCATCCATTCCGTCTCCCAGCAGATCATCGGTCAGACTGAAGGCAGACAACAGATCATTCAGCTCCTGATCCACCTGAGGAAGCTCTGCGTTTTCTTCATCGCCCCCCACGTCCTCGTTCATAAACTGCATCATTCGGTCACTGCACAGATCATGTGCAATTTCAATATCCGGATACATGACATTCTTGTAATTTCCCTGTCCTGCATCATACTTTCTCATCAGACCCTCAATGTAATCTGACAGTCGGAAATTGACACAGGCAAAGATATAATCCATATATTCCGTATAGCTTTCAAAGGGCACGTTTTTCAATTCTTCACGAAATCTTCTGTTCTGATTCATGGTTCTCTTCCCTTCTGCATCCTGCTCCTACCAAGAGCATTCCATGTACAGACAATTCTTGTTATCCTTATATTCAAACCGGACTTCGTCTGCCATCTGCTTTACCAGATAGATTCCAAGTCCTCCGTTCTTCCTTTCCCCGGCAGGAAGAGTCACATCCGGATCCTCCCGTTCCAGCGGATTATAGGGAATCCCCTCATCAATGAAGGTAAGATGTATGGATTTATCCGCCATTTCTTCCTCAATCTGAATCTGCCCCTCCCTATCCGGATAGGCATAGCTTGCAATATTGACGAAGATTTCCTCCACACAGATCCGGATGGCTTCAATCTTGCTCTCCGGACAGTTTTCCTTCTTCAGATCCCCGGTAAATACATCAAGCAATGGGGTTAAAAGAGACTTCTGCGCTGCAAGCTCAAGACTTCTCTTTGTTTTTACAACCCAGCTTCTCTCCATGACGTTTCTCCTTCGGCAATTCTGCCTTTTTCTATCTTCAGATTCCGATGCTTCATATTCCGTATCGTATCCATGTCATTCGTGGCAATCAATGTGGTAATTCCCAGCGACTGATTAATTCTTTCCAGCAGGTTCATAATCTCTCTGGCATTCTGGGGATCCAGGTTTCCGGTAGGCTCATCTGCCAGAATTACATAGGGCTTATTGACGATTGCCCTCGCCACTCCTACACGCTGCTGCTCACCCTGGGAGATCTGGGAAGGGTATCTCATAAACTTCTCCTCCATGCCGACCATCCGCAATGCCTGGGCTACCTGCGTCCGGATTTCCCTCTCGGGAGCACCGGAAAGAATCTTGGCAAGAGCTACATTTTCATAAACGGTACGATCCTGAATCAGCTTATAATCCTGAAAGACCATTCCCACCTTTCTGCGATAGGCCGGAAGCTTTTTCTTGCGAAGCTTCGAAATATCCTCACCGTTTACCCGGATCATACCCTCCTGTGGCAGTATTTCCCTTAATAAAAGGCGCAGTATCGTCGTCTTTCCCGAACCACTCGGTCCTGTCAGGAAGCACATCTCTTTAGGCTTCATGTGGAAGCTTGCACCTTTAAGGACATCGGTTCCTGTGTCCTGATATCTCTTGATTACCTGCTCAAAATAAATCATAGTGCTGCTTCTACTCCACTGTCAGTATTGTGCTGAAGCCGGAAATATCAAGTACATTCCTTACGACACCACCGACATTCGTCAGCTTCATGCTTCCCTTTTTGGATGTTGCAGTTTTCTGTCCGATTAACAGGGCACGAAGTCCTGCACTTGAAATTGCAGGCACATTCAAACAGTCAATCACTACATCATTCTTTTTCTGGAAGGCATTTAAAATAGCCTGTTGAAACTGAGGGCTCGTGTTGGTATCCACGCGTCCCTCCACCATTAATCTTATATACGTTCCACAGTCAGTTGCAATAATATTCATTCTCTAATCCTCTCTCTTAGCAGCATAACTACTGAAGGATAATCGCGCCGTCCAGCAAAGTGGATGCATCCAGATTTCCTTCCTCCTGTGCAAAGGTGACCGCATTCCAGTCAAGATAGGTATGCTCGTCCAATACTCCTCTGTGCTTCAGGAAGAGAATATGCAGCCGGCATCTGATCGGCTTGAACTGTTTCAAGAGATGCAGAAGCTGCTCCTTCTTATGCTCTTCTACAACATTACTCATCACAAGCGTCACATCATATGGACTGTCTCCATAGAGTGTATCGTAGATTTCCTGCTCACTGTTCCTTACATATTTCTGCATCAGGCCACGCTCCAGAATGATCGGCTTCTCACCAATCAGCAATTCACAGATTCTTTCAATGCTTTTGCGGGTACCCTTATATTTAATCAGCTCTCCGGATTCCCTTAACAGGGTACGCAGATCCTCCTCGTCAAGGAAGCCGCCGTCCACATCAATTCCCATCCACTTAAGGAAGATTTCCAGAAGCCGTTTGGGAGCCTTTTCCACATCCAGCATATCCTCCTTGTGATCGAGCTTTTCCTGGAAATCATTGTGGATGCTGGAAAAAATCGACATATAGCGGTGGAAAAAGCTGTTCTTTTCCCGGTAGATCTCCGGAAAGATGTTCATGAAATTATCTCCCGGTACATAGACCTCCAATCCGGATAATTCTGCTCCGTCTCCCAACACCTCAATGGCAATCCAGAGATATCTGCCTTCTGTTTCATACAGAAGCACATCCGACTTATTAATAAACCGAAGCCACTTTTCGCCCTTCATGCGTTTTTTCTTTTCATCCAGGCTGATCGCAGGATCCAGCAGATAATTCTGCTGCTCCGCTTCGTTTAAGGCCAGGGCATACACATAACAGACGCTGTTTTCGGGCATCTTCAAGGAAAACCTGAACCGTCCCCACGGACAGTCCTCAATTCCGCTGTCAATCGGTGACAGAATCATATAATGGACGCCTTCCTCTTTAAGACAGGCAATGCTGCCATCCTGCCTGCAGGCCATTCCCTTGTATACTGCTTTTTCAAGCTGTTCTTTCCTGATCGAAAAGACAAATCCAGCCATGTTTCACATCTCCTCTATTTATCACTATCCGGAAGTGGAAGAATATCCAGCTTCATATTTCCCGGATACAACAGACAGTTCTCTGCAGGAACAATATCTGTTCCATCCATGGACGCATAGGTCATATTCTGTGGGTTCACACTCAGCTCATAAATATAAGATACACAATCCAGACTCTCGATTTCATGGAAAAGCCGGTCAAAACGAAGTGTCTGTCCGAATTCCTGATTTCCCTTAACATAGTCCAGATTATGACGGATGACCTCTTCAATCTGACTGCGGCATCCTTCATAATGCGGCTTTACATAGATTGTGCCGCTCGTAAATACCCCGATATAAACCGGCTGCCTGACACGGATCTGGGTACACAGAAGTCTCCGGTTTTCGAGCCACTGTTCAATTTCCTTACGATATTTGTCCGAAAGGTGCGGAAAAGCATCCTCATTGTAGGGAAGCACCACTACCTGTACCTCATTTCTTGCATAATCCATCCACGCCTTCACCTTACGGATACACAGCCCCGGGGTTCTGCGGATCAGACTCTCATAATCGGCAGGCCGTACCGCCTTCTCCGGTGTATTCAGGTCGTTGATGAAGCGCTTACGGACTTCCTCAAAGGTCTCCTGAAACCGTCCTCCGGTTCCCGGTGCCGGATTAAAAAACCGGATCGGCTGCTCCTCCTCCAGATTGACCGGAAAGAATTCGTTTCCTCTCCGGACATTTCCCTCTGTTCCAAGAGAGACGGCTAAGGAGCCAAGATAAAGCTTTGCTCCTACATACGAACCGGGATTCGTGATTTTGACTTTTCCTTCATTTTCATATAGTACATAGCTCATCTCCCGTTCGCCCAGGCGTCCCGGCTTCAGAAAATCGTAGTTCTTTTCTCCGTCCTCATCTTCCCTTTCCGCAATCACGGAGAAGGTCGAGGTCAGTACATGTCCGCAGGGAAGAGCGAATTCCTGTCCGTCATACCCTTCAATCTGTCCAAGGTAATATCTTCGCATCATCTCTTCATTATAAATCACGATTTTCACTGCGTTTTTCAGATGCCCCGGTGCATAGCCAAAGGCTTCCCTGTCAAATTCAAAGGAATATCTGCCGTTTCCAAGGAATTGCTTCCGGTAGTACCTGCCCGGCTGTGGCTTGCCGGCACTTTCTGTATATTCGACGTAGGAGGTTCCCTTCTGCTCCTTCGCATAAACCTTGATATATCCGTTCTGCAGCATAGCGCTGTTCATCACGACATTGGCTGCACTCTGGAAGGAGTGTGTGATAATTTTGGTTTCCTTCTGGTATACCGGAAACAGGAAGCCTGTCATGTAGGTAAGCACTGGGACAAGATCATATTCACATTTCTTAAGCGTTGCCCTCCATACATAGCCTGAGATTTCGCCCTCCGTAAAGACTGCCGCCTTCGTCTCAGGCTGCTGAAAGGTAATATAGCCGCTCTGGACAAACCCTCTGGTTCCGTCTCTGACCTCAATCGGTACAAAGCCTTCTTCAGTATAGCATTCCCAGCAGATAGAAGCAAAGGAAAGGTCGCCCTCAGCTTCAAAAGGATTCCTTTCAAAGCGCTCCGTGGTACGGACATAAATGATTCCCTTTTCTTCTGCCTCAAGCGGGGTATCCATCACAAAATAAAGCTCTGCCCCTTCCTTGGGTCTACTTCCGTAAACCTTCGCCTGCAGCGTCACATCCTTATCCAGAATATAGCTGATATCACGTGTTTCCTGGGCAGTCTTACAGAAAAGTCCTGTGATGTGGCTTGCCGTAATATGCCGTGGAAGCGTTGTCTCAAAGCTGATGTCTCCGACCATAAACCTCTGATCCGCGGGAACGTCAAAGGACTTCTCAATTCCGGATGCCTCAAGAAAAATCTCTGCGCTTCTTCCTCTCTTTGCCTGATAGCCAAGCAGCTTAAGGAGCATGGCACGTACCGCCGGCGTGATAAGATCAATCTGATTCTGCTGGACAATCTGGATTGCAGACAGATTTTCCAGAATGGTAATGCCGGGATCTGCCGGGTTAAAGTTCGTCCATTCCTCGGAATAGAAGGGAATCTTGCTCAGATTCTCATCCATCAGCTCTTCATAGGTTTTTTCAGGAATCATCTTCGGATTCAGCATATCGTACTTCCTTCTTATTCTTATTCAAAGTGGATCTTATGTTCTCCACTGGTTACTATCGTATAGGGATTTCCCCTCAGTGAGGAAAGCTCTGTCTCATGCACACCGGCTTCATCCCGGTAACGGCAGGTGATCATCATTTTGCTGATCAGAGCACTTCCCTTTTCCATATTCAGTCTCAGTTCAATCTGGCTTTCCACAACATCCCGGCCGATTTCCCAGACGTTGTTCTTCACCGGATCCAGATAATCCTGCAGCATATCGATCAGTCTCTGCTGGACCTCAAAGCTGTCATCCTCATTGACCACCCTGATCCAGGCCTCCACAGAAATTTCCACAAAGATCGGCTCTACCACCTCCAGATCGGTCGGATCAATCGTAAGCTCACACCGCTCCAGCAGGTGCTCCTTTAGTCTCCTCCGGATATTCACAAAGGAGGATCTGCCGTCCTGATAATCCTCCATCAGAAGAACCACTGTCACGGCACATGGATCATAGCCACCATCCTTCCTTATTCCGGAAACCACCCTGACCTGAGAAATGTTATGGGAATAATCCAGAACCTCCCTTTCATAATCCTGTGCAGTAACCAGCTTTCTTCTCGTATTTAACAGCGTTGTGCCTCTTCTTAAGGCTTCTTCCATGGTTTCCATGTCCATGCCGCCGTAGGCCTGAATCGGATTGTGAATCTCTTCCACAAACTGCAGATTACTTAAGCTGTCATCCACACGGTCCTGATTTAAGTTTGCTCTCTTTCCATCACAGCACTTCACGATGGTCTTAAAGGCCGGGCCTGAGGTATTTCTCGGGATCTTCACATTTACCCCATCCCCAAAATAAATCCGGTTATTCATTCTGTCAATGACATAATGACGATCCGTGCTTACCGATCGGTCAAAATTATCGACCTCCTGCCACCTGATATAAAAGTCCCTGATTTCACCCCTGATATCATATTCGGCATAGGTGCTCCGGGGCTCCTCCAGAAGCAGTCTCTTCATCTGCTGCATGGTAAATTCCGCCGTTTCATTCACCCACACATCCACACTCAGAATATTGGTGGCAGTCAGAGGAAAGCTCATATTGGGCTCATAAGCATCAATATAATATTCTTCCTCTTCCATGGTTTCTATATTATCTACCTCTACTGCATTAAGTGCAATTTCCTGGATCAACGGACGCCGCATCGGATTCTTTTCCAGATAACAGTCCTCATCCATAATCTTAATCCAGTAGGCCTCCTGCCCCTCCAGCGTACACTTTGCCATATCCGTCGGCGGCATGAACAAAATGACGCCCGTATGATTCAGTCCATCGGTCTTATCCGTTAATTTCAGCCGGGCAAACCCATCTCTGGTTGAATAATAGAATGCCAGCTTTCCCTTCATCTCCTGCTCTGTCTCGCCGATTCGGAACAAAAGTCCTACCGGTCCGTCCTGCATCTTTTTATCAAAGCCTATATAAAGGGAGGTATCGTTATAGCTGCTCCTGAACAGAATCGGACAGCTTGCATTCTCTGCCATACGGTTGGTAATATCCCACTGTCTGCTTCCCTGAAAGCTGATCAGATGCTTGGGACGTTCATAATGTCTTTCATAGGTATAGGAAATCTTCATCCCTGAAATCACCGGACAGTGATGCATGGCTGGCTGAAAATAACAGTTATCCGCTCTCAGCAGCTGGATACGGATACTTTCTCCCGTATAACCGCCTGTTTCCGTTGCCCGGAAATCCCCCGGGCATACGAAGGAAATACTGCAGTGCCCTGCAGAATCACTCTGAAACAGATTACTTACCGAAATCTGCGTCGGAAGCTTCTTCCATCCGGTACCATTATAATATTCCAGCGATATCTCATCGGCATAAACCTCTGCAACTGCCCCGACAATATCCCTTTTGGGCTTTTTCTTGATAATCTTAAGGCTTTCCTCCGTCTTGGCCTCCGGCGCTGCCGAAAGAATCTGTTCAAAATCAAGATCAAATTCAATCGTCATCAGTGCGCCCGGATTTGCAAAATAGCGGTGTCCGATATAGAGCTCTGAAAAGAGGGACATCTTCCTGCCAAACGGATAAAAACGGTGCACATCCAGCTCCGAGGCACTGTCTACCACATAATCCGGTACCTGTCCCTCTCCGGAACACGAAAACCGGATGTCTGATACCACAACGTTCTTTTCAATCATGTTCTCCGGCTGCAGAAGTAATGCGGAATATTCCTCCTGCCCAAGACGTACCTTCTTACAGACACCGGATTTCCGGAATACCAGATAGCGGTTCTTCGAAACCCTCAGATTGGTTATTTTTTCAAAGCCCTCTGCCCCGTAGTAATAAAGACTGTATTCTCCGTTCAGAATGCGCTCGGCCAGTCGGTCTGAACCCGGAAGATCCATCCAGATATCATTATCTATCTCATCAAACAGATGCGGATGATACATGACAAGACCGGTCTTTCCATATCCCTCTTTTGAAAAATCAAATAAGGTAAATTCTTCAAAATCAGGCTCTGCAATTTCCTCCTTCTCCTCCGGTTCTGTATAGGCGGGCTCTGCTTCTTCCTGCGCTGCTTCCTCCGGATCCGGGATCTTCATATCCTCACTGATGAATTCCACCTGAGGGAATTTACCCTTTAACGGAATTACCTTTCCGGTCAGTCCGGAAGCCATGAACATGCTGGTGAGACGTGCCTCTGTAATATAGATTCCATGTGCGGTTTCAAAGATAATACCGTCATCCTCTCCTCCGGCCAGAAACTGTGTCCCCCTGCGCAGACGCTGCCCCGGTATCGTATCCTGTACCATGTTCATCAGCACAATACTATGGGCCGGATAGGCAGCATGCGGAGAAATACCGAGCATATTCACCAGTTCCACATAGTCCCGCTCCAGGGTCATGTTATAGCGTCTGACATTGTCCTGCAGCTGGTCTGCAAACAGCAGGGCAAGCACCGAACCGATGTCCGGATCGTCTTCATCAAACTGCCATTCCGGTGTATAAGAATGTGCAAGACTCCTGATTCGGTCCAGAATCTCATTTCTATTCCGGTTATCTATGATATAATCACTCGACGAAATTGTCTTCCACTGTTTCATACTCTGTTTCCTCTTCCTTTACCTGTTCTCCAAGGTAGAATGGGAATACCATATTTTCCGTTACGTTTTCTTCTCTGACTGTATAGGTGATATCCACAAACAGACAGCCCGGCTTTCTCGTATAATCCATATCTACAGTGACATTTTCCACGCGCGGCTCGTTGGAAATAATATCATATTCCAGTTCACTCGCCATCAGATTCAGCATGGACAGGTCGGTTTCCTCAAATACGTAGCTGGAAGCCCTGCTTCCAAAATCCGGACGCATCAGTCTCTCCGTCTTCTGTGTCATCAGAATCAGATAGATGCTTTCCTTAATGCTTTGCTGGTTCTCTGAAATTACAAACCGTCCGGTAGCCGGGTTTACCTGCGGAGGAAATTTCATGCCTCTTCCTAAAAATGTATTCGCTTTCATAGCCTTCCTCCTTCATCAGCCGATCTTCACCGGCGAACCGCCAATGCTGCTGATTCCGCTGCTGTTTACCTTAAAGGATGCAGATGCATCCAGTGCCACATTTCCGCCGCTTAATCCCAGCTTCCCACTGGTTTCAAGCTTCACACTCTGATCTGCTTCCACATTCAGCTTCCCGCATTTTACCTGAATGGTTCCGGAGTCACCATTTAACGTAAGCTCAACAGAATCTCCTACATTGATCGTCAGCTTATGCTCCGTCTTTAACTGGATTCTTCCATTGGTGGTCTGGATCTCCAGCTTGTTCTTGCCTTCCTTATCGCTTAGGCTGATGCTTCCCTTTTCATTATCGAGAGTCACATTATGTGATTTATTGGCGGTATATATTTTAATTTGATCCTTCTGTCCATCCTGATCTGCAACATCGTGGAATTCGATGGTGCTTCCGTTCTTCGTTACAATCTTTTTATGCTCATTGGTCTTGCTGACGGAGCCTGTCAGGAAACGGTTGGAATCCTTCGGAATGCTTCCGATCACATAGGGCTTCTCGATATTTCCGTTCTCGAATGCCACAAGCACCTGATCCCCTGCCTCCGGAAGGAAGTAATAGCCCCATTTGGATCCGCTGTACGGCATGGCAACCCGCGCCCATTTCAGCTCATTTGCCTTGGCATCCCTGACCGGAATGCTGACGCATACTCTTCCGGGCATGTCCTCTGAGTAATTCGACTGGACAACTCCCACGACAATTCCGGGCATCCTGTTGTCTCCGGTTTCTGATTTGGTCACCTGCTTTGCGGCGATCTCATCCATAATATCATACAAACCCATACCTGCTTACTCCTTTATTCCTGCTGACTTCCCCTCCAGCCGTACCACGTACTTGCCTTCCGGCGTCATCCGGTGAACTGCTCTGTTGATATAAAATTTGTTATCAATCCCATCACCCAGTCCGGAAAGCTCTACAAAATATCCGGGCAGATACTCCGGAAGACCCTGGATTTCACATTCCAGGGAAGCAAACCGATAGGAAACCGTTTCCATCAGGGACTTTGCCCTGTTCTCCGCCTCCTCCTTGGAGGTGACAGAGGCATCTACATAAAACTTTTCGTTTCCCTTAATCAGGGTTTTGGCTTTACTTGGCAGATTATTCTGATTCTTACAGGAGGCCTCAATCACCTGGGCCTTTGCTGCATCTGTTGCCCTCACGGTCACCTTGTTCACAAGTCCTGTAATATCATAGGAAACATCAAAGCTGTACATTCCCATCAGCGGGGTAATCACGATTCTGGTTCCGGTATCTGCCTTTGCCTTACGGAAGTAAACCGTTCCGCATTCTGTAAAAAATTCGTAATTATATCGCTTCGCTGCCTTGACGATGAATTCGTAATCGCTTTCCGCTACCATCTCGATAGTGCGGTCCGTGTCCTTATTTTCGGAAGAAAAGCCTGAGCCCATGGAGCCTGCAGTATCATCCCCCGTCATGCTTCCAAGTCCGGATCCGGTTTTATCCGGAGTATCCGTCACACGGATGCTCTCAATGACCCCTGAAGACTGCATACTGGTGTAGACGCTTTTTTCCAGAATTTCCTGCACAGCCCCGGAATAACTGGTGGCCTTCAGTTGTCTGGAATAGGTACTCGCCATCATAATTCCCTTCACATCCATGGCAGTGACCCGAATGCACGGAATTTCATCCATTCCATGGCGATAGCTGACTCTCATGATTGCGCCGGTAAAGATGGTTTTGCCGCTGTTGGCATAGCCTGTTGAAACCTCTACCTTGGCTCCCAGCTTCGTGTATTTCTGCAGGGTGCTGCTGACCTCAAAGGATGCTGTATCCTTGTCATAGGCCGTATAAATGGAAAATTCTGCAATGGAGGCTTCGTAGCCGCTGGTCAGATCTACATACAGATCCGATATCGGGAATCCTTTATCAGAGCTTCCCACATTCTTGTCGTCAATCTTGACTACGACAAAGGGATCATCCAGTCCATCATAGGTTTTCTTTAAATCATCAAATTCATAGGATGCCATTCTTCAACTCTTTCTCATGAAATCTATTCTGAATCAATCATATTCTTCCTGTCTCAGCCCGAAATGCTTCAACCTGTATTCAATCGCTGCATCTGTTCCTTCATCAGCTTAAGTTCAGCAGATTGGAGGCCAGATTTCCTGTGTTTGACAGCCTGCCGTCTGTCGCAAGCTTTTCTGCCGTCGTAAACAGATCCTTATAGGCTGCATTCCATCTGTCCGCCTTTGCCTTCGGCATTTTCTGCGTATCCTGCCGGATCTCCAGATGCACCTTGGAGCGGATCGGATTACCCACACGGTTAAACATGACATATTCCACCGTTACTCCGCACAGCTCGCCCCAGAAGACCGTCTTGTTCCAGATGACACATACTGCCCTTGTAAACGGCATGGTGACTGCTGCCACGAAAAGCTCGGAAATATCCTGCACGGTATGCGCTTTTTTAAAGGTACCATTCTGTTTCCGGTTAACAATCGCCGAGGTTGCCCTTTTAGCGATTCCTGTCGCAGAATACGAGCCGGCATCCATAACCGAAAAGGCATCTGAATTCTCTGTGTCATCAAAAATCAGATCCATGTTCAGCACTACCTCATAGGGAATGCTGGCCTTCTGGAAGGAGCCGGTACCTTCTCCTCCCACACCGGAATACCGGTTGATCATGGTTCCGCCGCGGCTGGTAAACTCGAGAGTGCTTGGATTATATTGCACCTTTATGGCCGTATAGCCCTTATACTGCTCTGTATCTGCCGTAAAATCCATACTTTTGGCATTACGTGCAGCCTCAGCAAGACTTTCTCCCACCTTGCTGAGTCCATTATATGGAACCTTTGCGCTCTTACTGCCGGTATTCGCCTGATCGCGCATCAGAATATAGGCCTTATTCACCATACCGGTGATATTTTTTTCTGCCATGGATTTTACGGACATAAATACGGTCTCCTTCTTTAAAGCTGCATATTAATCAGATTCGTTGCAAGGTTGGATATATTGGAGGTTTCCTGCTTCGCATAATCCAGCAGCTCCTTCGAATATTTCCTCTTCCATTCATCCAGATAGGCTTCTTCCGTAGCCAGCAGACGAATGGACACCTCCGCACGGATCGGCTCTCCTGCCGGATTAAACATCGTATAATTACACCTTACGGAATTCATTCTTCCGGAATAGCTCATATATCCCCAGGTAAAAACAACCTTACGTGACTCCAGATTCATCATGACCGCAAGAAAGCCTTCTACAATCGGTCTTACGGAATACTCGTCCCTCTTGACGGCTTCGCGGATGGTCTTCACTGCGCTCCCGGCACTGCTTAATGCATTCAGCTTATCGATCATGAACGCATCGGTATTCTTTTCCGCATCAAAAACGACCTTGAATTCCAGATTGACGTTCGTATCGATTTCTCCGTAGCTGATCGCATTCTTTTTCGCTCCGTTCTTGCTTTTCTTATCGGTGTCCGCTGCATAATTATAAATGGGTGTCAGACCACCGCCATAGGCCGAAATTCTTATGGTAGCCGGATTAAACTGAAACGGAAGCGTTTTCACGTCTCCTTCATAACGTTTCGTTTTGGCAACATTTCTTGCAGTACTTTCGATCTGGGATACCATATCACTGATACTGCCGCTCCAGTTGCCGATTCTGGTTTTCGGAGCTGCCTGCTTTTCAATCTCAACCGGTTCGGTATTCGGCGGATAAAACGTAAGCATGGCCTTGGTAACGGTTGGCGCTTTTGCCAGATTTTGTGCTGTTTTCATTACATCCATGTTCCGTTACCTCCTTAAATTCCTCTTCGTCTTCTCTCTGCGTCCATCCGCTTTTCAAGCTTGGTGAATACCTGATCTGATAAGGTATCAAGCTGCTGACGGACATTCTGGCTGACGATTCTTTCTATGTTCTGATCCTGCTCAATACGCAGTTCATTGACTCTATTGGTCACAATCTGATCCACATGACTGGTTTCCTGAACCTGCTCTGTCGAGGTTTTCGACTCTCTCTGTGTCACAGTACGATTCCGGTTCTCCAGCTCTTCTAAAAGCTCCTCGTTTAATACGCTTTCATTCTGCTTATGGAACAGCTCCACCTCTTCCCGGATGGCATTCTCCTGTTCAGGATAAACGGCATTCTTTTGCGTCTGATAACGCTCCGTCTCCTTCAATATCCGTTCCACTTCCCGGGTGCTTTCCTTCTGAATCCGGGTGTGAAGCACCTGCTGCTTGGTAAGAAGCTGCTCAACCTCATGCTCACTCTGCCCTGCAGACGGTCTGTGCAGAAGCGCCACCCTCTCTTCCTTCTCCTTCGCAGGAGTTTCTTCCGAAGTCCTCTGTACCTCCTCCTGCGCCGGTTCGGAATACTGCAATGCCTCTTCCTTCATGCTTTCCGACTGTCCCTTACCAGACAGCAGCCTCTCGGTCTGATAGCGCTCGGTTTCCCGAAGCACCTTCTGCACCTCCCGGGTGCTTTCTCTCAGAATATTGCTTTGCAAAAGCTTTGACTGCTCGATTCTGAGCTGTTCCCTTCCCGGTTTTAATACCTCCCCGGTTTCTGTCCTTCTATACTGCATTTCCGGCATCTGTACTTCTGCTCTTCCGGCATTCTGCACAGGTGTCTGCTGCTCCTTTACGGTCTCCGGATATCTTAAGACTTCCCCGTCTTCCGGCAGAGATTCCTCTGTATGAGGTATCTGTTCGCTCCGGTAGCGTTCGGTTTCCCGCATGATACGCTCTACTTCCCGGGTCGTTTCATGATGAAGCTCTCTTTGCAAAGTCTCCTGCTGTTCGTACCGAACCTCCTCACTGACCTCCTGTACCGGGCTCTGGATATCCCGCATCAGAAGGTTCATAGCCTGCCCCTCGGAGCTGGTAATATTCGGATATTTCTCCGGGTTTTTCTGATAGTCCTCCAGCGTTTCGAATATCCGTACCGTGTCTTCGCCCATAATCTCCCTGAGACGCTCTTTTTCAAGCTGTTCGGTTTCTGACCGGAACGTTGTGGTATTCATATACTCCTTCAGAACCTCATTCGGATTTTCTATGGCACGAAGGGCGTCCTTCTTCGCCCGTTCCCGGTTAATTCTCTGAGGAGGCAGCTCCCTCTGGCTTATTTCCAGGGTTCTGAGCTTTTTAAGCCGCTCCATATTCTGACGGTTGATGATTTCCAGTTGTTTCCGGATCTCCTCTTCCCGCTGCTTCTCTGAAATTTTATATACATGTCTATGCTCCGTATCGCTGGTACGCTCCGTCTCATAGATCGTATTCTGCTGTGTTTCAAGCTCTTCTGTGTCCGTATGCTCTGTCCGGTACAAAAGCTCTGTTTCATGATTATTACGGATTTCCATCCGGTTGACGGATACTTCTCTGGTATGTTCAAAAAGACTCTGCAGAGCCGAAATTTCACGGCGTTCAAAATTCCGCATGGTCTGATGATATTCTTCCTTATCGGTCTTCGAAAGATTGAGGCGGTTGTGATAGCTTTCAAATCTCTTGAAGGTATTCTGTGCATTCACATGAATGACATCAGCAAGCCACATCCAATTCGATGTGTGCTTCTTAAAATCCTCATACCGGATATGATAGATCTGGCTGATGGCATTAAGCAGCACAGCCTGTACCATACTGCTGACGGTCTGTTCGTAATTCTCATTGGTAAGACTGGTATCTCCAGCCTCATAGGTATTCACTCTGTTATATGTCAAATCCTGATGCTGCGAAAAGGTCTCTCTCCGCATACGGTTCAGGGTAAAGTATTCTGCATTAATCGTCTGTTCGCCAAGCTGCATCTCCTGTCTGGTAATCCTTACCGGATTTCCGTAACGGAGGGATACAAGCTCCGACAGCTCCTGATAAATCTCTTCGGTATGAAGACGATTCCATACCTCCTGCTGCAGCCAGTAAATCTGCGTTCTCTCATTCTCTTCCTGTGGTTTTTCCTGTTCATTCTGCTTCGCATCTTCCGTTTTCTGAAATTCCCGAAGCGTCTGCATAATCTGACTGTCAGAATGATACAGTCTCAAAAGCTCTCTGGTATTCCTTGTTTCCTCCTTCATCCGGCTGACCTGCCGGACAAATTCCTGTACATCTGTCACTCCGATCTTATTCAGGATATTCTCAACAAATACCCGATCCTGATAGGTCAGCTGATAAGTGTCCGACACCAGAATCCGGTTCAGGACATTGTTGATCAGCTTCATGGAAACATTTTGTGTTTGCGCCATGCTGTAGTTGTTTACTAACGGCGCCATTCCGGCCTCCTGCGTATACAGCTCCGGCGGTGCCGCAATGAAATGCAGCATATCGGTAGGAGTCATATGCTCCTCCAGCAACTGATAGTTACCGGTAATACGCTCTGTAAAAGCATCTCCCAGAGTTTCCATGGGCTTTGCGGTCTGAAGTTTTAATGGTTCTCCCATGGTCAGCATCTGTCATCTCTCCTTTACATTCTGGACTCCTTACGGAAGGTATCCCACGGTGTGTCAATACAGGTCATTTCACGGAATGCAATCGTGGTGGTCTCTACCAGCAGACTGCTGCTTTCTGCGCTTAATTCACCATAATCCTTCGCTGTGACCGTACAGCCCCAGAAGGTATACACACGATGGGCATCTAAAAAATTGCTTGTCTTTGGCCGGTCATAAACAAGCAGCATCAGCGGAAGCGTCAGCTCTGTTCCAAGGGCAAGCGGATCCAGAATATCCGTTCCGGCATATCGTTCTACCTGAAAGGTAAAGGGTCGGGATATCGGCTTTCTCTTCAGATGGACATAATCATTAAGACCACCCTCCTGAATATACTCAAACTCATTTTCACGACGCAGGCCTTTAATGGCACGGCACGGAATCTCAAATACTCCCTCCACCCGCAGCACGAAATTAAAGCCGGGCATCACTGCGGCTTCGTTGTTCGATGCAACGACATCAAGTTTCACCATAATTTTATCTTGTTCATTTTGGTCTGCCATGCTATCTCCTTATCTAAAAAACGAGGTCGGCTTCATCTGGGTAAGCGGGATCTCCTTGCGCTCGTCTTTTGAGGGATTAATTCTCTTATGAATATCCGAAATCTCCCGGCACCATTTTCTGCGACTCCGGTGATCCAGTCTCATTACCTCCTCGCCGGACCAGTGAAAATAATAGGAAATAAATGCCATCTCCTGATACAGGGATTCGGTCGGATAGAGAGTTAACCCTCCGTAGTAAAATTTACGGGTACTTCAATCTCCTTGCCGCAATCCGGACAATGTACATGCATCACCGGTGCTTCCACATTGTTGATCTTCTGGTACATATCCTGAAGAAAAGCCAGATCGGCGGTAAAAAATTGCTCTATGGTTGTTCCGGAAACCATCTCTATCCCTTCCAGCTCGGTGATTACACGGCTGAGCAATGCGATCGTCAGGTAAGACGGATTACTGAGGACACGCGGATCCCTCGTTGCACCAATCTCATCTCCTGCGGTAGCAAGGCGCATCTTTCCTCTTCTGTGCACCTCTCCATCTCCATCCACATACCCCTTCGGCAGTGTAAAATCATATACGGTCTGCATTCTGCTGTCCCTCCTGTTTTATTGAAGAAAATCCGGCAGTGGGAGTTACCCACCGCCAGACTGTCTTAGATTCCTGCTCTTTCTGCCTTATGCTCCGGTTCCTGTGCCGGTACCTGTACTCTTAGCACCCGGAATAACCAGTCGCTCGAATGCAATCTCCATCGTCTCAATTGCAATCTCACTCTGGGTAGCATTCATATCCGGTGCGCTGTACTTGCATACCCAGGCATCCTCCAGAATATACTGCTGGGTTGAATTTTTGGTAAATCCACCAGTCGGTATTCCTCCATTCACATTGAGAAGCTCAATCAGAATCTTCTGACGCTTCATCTGGGCTGCTCTCTGGTCGTATACACACTGTGCTGCCCATGTACGGAATTCACTGCTTGAGGTATAGCCGGCCTTCAGGGTAAGATTTCCATGCTTAACAAGACCCGGTACCTTCATCGGTGAAAAGCTTTGGGAATTGCCGAAACGGAACTCAATGACATCCACTGTGGATTCCAGTCCTGTCACCTCACTGAACAGTGCCTGTGCGGATGACTGTTCAATGGTCACAAGGAAATGCATTTTCGTCCATGGGTAGGTTTCATTTATTAGATTTTTAATATCGGTTACGGTTGATTCTGCCATATACTATGACTCCTTTCTATATTTCCTTAAAGTGTTCTTTATTCTTCTCCGCCTGCTGCTCCGCCTGCCTCTGCGGTAAACTGTGTTACACGGAAGATTACAAACTCTGCAGGTCTTGAAGGTGCAATACCGATATTGCAGATCAGACGGCCACTTGCTATATCGTCTCTGGACATGGTCTCAGGTCCGATTTCCACGAAATAAGCCTCTGCCGGAGTAACACCTGCCAGCATACCGGATCTCCATAAGCTCTCCAGGAAATCATTAATGGTGCCTCTCACACGATCCCAAAGAGTAACATCGTTCGGCTCAAATACAACCCAGTTGGTATTGGCCTTGATGCTCTGCTCCACGAAAATGAAGAGTCTTCGTACATTGACATACTTAAAGTTCGAGTTGCTGCTGGCGGTACGTGCGCCCCAGATACGGATGCCCTGTCCGGGAATGGCACGGATCAGGTTGACTCCTGCCGGATTCAGATAATCCTGCTCGGCCTTATTATAGTTGACACTTAAGCCGCTTGCAAATACAACTTCATTGGCCGGTGCCTTGTGAACACCTCTGGTCATATCCGTTCTGGCATAAACACCTGCAACTGCTCCTGAGGGAGGTACGAAATCCGGCTTATTGGATGCACGGTCAAATACCTGAACCCACGGATGGTACATTGCTGCATATGTAGAATCGATGATTTCACGATATTCCAGAAGATCCTTTACCTTGTAGGAATCCTTCGGCATATCCAGAATTGCGAAACGATCCTTCAGGTTCTCACACTGTCCTACCATCGCAACAACTACCTCAGGGATCGTAACGCCGGGTGCAATCAGCATGCTTACGTTCTGATTTTCAACGAAGGCCTCAAGACCGGTTCTCTTTCCGGGTCCCTTATCCTCGCCGATAAAGGTACCTGCCGTAACCTTGCTGATGCTGCCATCACGTCCGCCTTCCAGCGTAAACATTCCGCTCTCGTTATCCTCGCCGAGAATTGCGGTAACCGGATTACCAATCTTGTGGTCATCCTGCACCTCCAGCTTCACAAGCTCACTGTTTGCCATACGGTATGCAATGTAATTCGGATTTGAGGTATTAAAGCTGATGCCTCTGTAATTCTCTACCTCTTCCCCGTAGCGGACGGAAATGTCGGTCTCTACGAGATATACGCAGGTTTTGGGAATCAATGCGGTATCCACAATCTCATTCTCAAATTCCTCTTCGAAGGTAATGACATTATCAAAAATGGATTTTACTCTGTTGTATTCACCATTGCAGACTACCAGATCGCCTTCGCGGAAGCCCTCGATGGTCTTAGCCACATAAGCATCGCCATTCTTTCCTACGAGCTGCATCTTACGCTTATTCACAGAGGTAAGAGTAATCTGGATACGATTGCCCCACTTTCCTGCGTTTGCTGCCTCCAGCTTAAGAACTCCCTTGGTAACAGATGCTTTCTCTGCATCCGGAAGAGCAGTACGTACAACGAAGCAGGTTCCGCCTCCGTTTACGAAAAACTGCTCTACGGAAGGAGCCAGATAACGATACTCGCCGTATTCGAATTCGCTTAACGGTTTACCAAAGATACGGATGAATTCTCTATAGCTTGTAATCAGAGTGGGAGCTCCCTCTGTGGGTCCCTTTTCTGCAAAGCCGATAAAGCCTGCTACTGATGTTCCTGCTCCTTCAATTGTTCTGGGGGAATTGTCATATTCTTCTACATATACCCCCGGTGAAAAATACTGAGCCATAATATTATCTCCTTTCTAAATTACACGATTGCCTTTGTCTGTCCGGGATTCGTGATTTTAATTGTCCCGGCTCCAAAGCCACATACAAGTGTTGCGTCACTGGTCAGACATGGAACTCCGCCAATCAGTACTTTGGGATTGGATGCAATCCAGGTTCCTGCCGGTACCATCGTACAGGGCTGCGGAGTCAGCACTCCAAGGGCTGCTGCCGTAGCTGCTGCCACCGTCGGATTCGCCAGTGAAGTGCACATTCCGAAGGTGGGGAGATTCGTTCCCGGCTGCATATCCTGTATCGTAGCGATCGGACGACCGTCTGCCATACAGCTTAGCTGTGAGGTTACCTGCAGTGTGCATGGTGCTGTTCCAAACGCACACGTACAGGTCGCTCCCGTCACTGTCATTGCTCCCATCCTTTCCTATAACCTCCTGTGTTCCGGATCATCAAAGACAATCCTTTTAAATTTTGTCTGTCCTTTTACGACATAGCGAACCAGATAATCGGTTCCCCGTCCGTCTCCACGTACTCTCAGAATGTAATCTCCGGATCCTGTTGTCCGCCCTCTGATGATACGTGTGACAGTTTCCTCCGGCTTGCAGACCGTCTGAAGAGGTTCCCTCAATCGCAGATACTGCTTGTGATTCACAGGCTGGATATGGAACTCCTCGAAGGATTCCGGACTGTCATGGATCAGCGCATAATCTCTTTCTGTCAGCTTTTTGGACTGAAGAAGCTTAAGCTGCTGCTTCTTTTCAAGATAGCCCTGTACCATCGCATGGGGATCTGTCATGGACACGGCATCAATGGAACTGATTCCTGCCATATTTCCTTTTAATTCCAGCAGATCCACATAGCCATAAGCCGGCATCTCCGGGATGAGATTTATGAAAATCTCCGGATATCTTCCGCTGAGCTTCTCATAACAAAGCTCTGTAACTGCTTCCAGATATCCTTTTACCCTGACTGTAAGCTCTCTGTCCTTTTTTCCCATGTTCATACCGACATAGAGTCCGTCGCCCTTTCTTACATATGTCACCAGTCTGCTGTCATGGTAAAACATTACCTGATGCTCGGTTACCGGATCCCCGGTAGTCGTATCAACCAGATGCACAATCAGATCCAGTGAATATGAAATCAAAGCTTCCACTTATTCCTGATCCCTCCTTTCACGGCCGATCATGTCAATGCCAAATACTGCATCACTGACACGCGGAGGATCAACCACAATTTCACTGGATACATATACCGGTGCCGCCTTATAGAACAGGCTGATTTCATAGGGCTTATTAATCGCCTGCCACACCCGTACCTTCTCCTCCAGCGCCATCTTCGCCTGAGTCAGCGCAATCGGAGGTTCTGTCGCATCCAGCCATGGTTGCAGCTGGTGGGGATAGACATAATTGTTATCGCTTACAATCTGTGCTACCCTTCCAATAATTTTCTGTATATCCGGTGCTTTCAGTCCCATCTGGGAAGAACCGTTTATAAATACCATATAGTAAAGGCTATACGGTACCGGCGGCTTTGTAATAGCTGTCCCACCCGCGGAATATCTGGGTGTCTGGAGTCTAACTCCCTCCTCCTTGACATCGTACAGGTACAGACCGACGATATAGTCTACATCCTGGGAGGTTGGTGAGGAAATTTCAATATTATTCGGAGAGGGCACAGGCTCGGGACACATCTTCTCCCGGAGCATCTTACAGATATAGCTGCTGACATCCGAAATAATTGTGTAATCTGCCATTGCTATGCTCCTCCTTCCATCAGCATCCGGTAGACCTCCTGAATCTGGGGTTCCATATCATTGTTTCTTATGGATGCGTAATTACTCTTTGGTATGTAATAAGCAGTACAGTCAAAAATCGTACTTCCATCTGTACTTGAAATATAAAGCGTTCCCATCAGTCCGGCTTCCTTAACCAGCTTACCTACAGCCTTTCCTGTAGTCATATATTCCTTCTTGCCGGAGGTAAATAAATAATATTTGCCGGACTGGCTCAATGTTACGGTATAATGCGCATTATCAAAAATATACCGGTACTCGAACACCTGCGAGACTGCCTTAAGGGAAAGATATTCTGCAGTGTCCTTATCGTATTGCTCGTAAATATAGCTGTTGCCGGATGCAGCAAGCTTTCCTGCAATAGAAGCTGCCAGCGTTCTCGCTTCTGTATGATTGGTATCCTCGGCAAACATGGACAGGGCAATCAGCGCACCTGCCTTTTCCTTCTCAGAAGCAGTACCGCTTCCGGAGGAATCCCCGAAATATTCTCCGAAATAATCATTAAGGAGGCTCTTCAAATCGCTGAGATTCATATCCTTACCGGTTGCTGAGGCGGCCTCGATCTGCTCCTTAATCTCACCGACGCTGCTTTGCATCTGCTCCTTGACATCACTGTCAAGCTCCGTGGAACCATCGAGTGCCTTCTGGATCTCCTCAACAGCTGCGGAGGCTGCGTCCGGGTCATTACTGCTTAATGCCGAAAAAGCTGCAAGCTGGTTTTCAATTGCCGAGGAATCTGTGGAGCTGTCCCTGATTCCCGAGGTAATCGATGCTGCAAGTGTATTAAGCATCTTCGATGCACTTCCGTCTGAAAGTCCTGCAAGTGCTTTCGCCTTGTCTGCTTCCGAGCTGTTCTCCGAATTCAGTATACTGGTCAGCTCCCCGGTCAGACTGTCCATATCTGTCTGCTTTGCCTCAATTTCTGCTTCCAGTCGTTTCGCCTCTGTCAGATTATTCTTGTCAAGGGCATCCTGACGTTTCGTTTCCAGCTCCTCCTTCTGCTTCCTCAAGGTATCCAGCTCCGAGGAATCACCGGAATCTGCCACCAGATCTGAGAGCTCTGACCTGAGCCAGTTCAGATACTCATCAATCGTTTCAAGCTGATAGGATTCCGCCTCATCTGCCGGGACAAGCGCCCTCAGGCTGTCCGCCTCATCAATACGGTTCAGTATATCCTCCTGGGCTGAGGCATTGGCCATACGCTTGCAGGCCTCATCCAGCATCGTCTGATATTCCATACGGGCTGCATTGGTATCACTCTTCTGCTGCGTCAGGTAGCTTTTCCTCGTTGCATCCGAAGCCCCACTTGCAACAGCCTCTCTGTATTCTGCAGAAGTGCCGGCAGAGAGCTTGCTTTTCCACTCGGAATATGCTTCATCAATCAGTCCGCCCTGCAGGGTTTTAAGCTCACTGTTGGCA
This sequence comes from Bacteroidaceae bacterium, assembly GCA_963650485.1. GTDB lineage: Bacteria > Bacillota > Clostridia > Lachnospirales > Lachnospiraceae > Suilimivivens. The sequence goes on along the minus strand of CAVJLN010000004.1, from coordinate 23,726 downwards.
TTTGCCGTGACATTCTTCATGATGTTGCGCAGATTGACCAGATTTTCTGTAGCAGTATCTGCTCCGCTGATATCTGAATTATTCGCACAGTTGATCAGATCATTACTATATTGATAAATCTGCCTGGTGGTCGTGCTGGAGCCTTCGCTAAGGAGCTTGGCTGTATAAGTAGTAATGCTGTTTTCCACATTGGAGCGTGCTTCCGTCACCGCATCAATCAGTGTGGAATCTTCCTGATAATCATTATTCAGTGTGACCTCTGCGAAGATCCCACCCTTATTCTGACGGGCTTCATACTCCTCTGTCACAAGCTTTTTCATTGCTTCGGTCTCTGCTGCTTCAAGCCGTTCCTCATACTCTTTACGGGTCATGGTTTCTTCCTCCTGACCTGTGATCTTCTTCATCAGAGTATCCAGATATTCGGTCAGAAGAGTGAGGGATTCCACTCTTCGCTGTGCGTCTACGGCAGATGCCACCGTTTCCACCTCTGTGACCCAGGAAGCCGGTTTGCCGCGTCCTGAAAGCCCGTTCTTGTAGGTTTCCAGTGCACTGAGCTTCGTATCACAGGAATCCGTTACGGAATTTTTGATGCTCAGCCCATAAAAGAGTCCAATGATTTCAATATTCTTGTCGTCACTATCGGACTTGGATTCCTTTGCCTCGAGGAACTGATACCTGAGCTTGATGGGCTCTAATTCCTTCATGTTTTCCAGATCGTAAGGATTGTTGATATCATAAGTCCCGACCGTCTGACCGGTTCTCAAATCCGTAATATTTCCTGAGGAATCCACCTTATGGGTAAATTCCAGTGCTTCAATCACGGATGCCTCTACCGGTGTTCCGGCAGAAGTAATTGCTGCAATTGATGTGGCATCTGTGATTTCATACCACTTCCCGGAGGAAAGCTCCGACTTGTAATACATGTTATTCTGGTTAAATTCGTTGGCTGATTCTGTCGCCAGAGAGTAAATCTCATCGGTCAGCCCGTTGATATGAATCAGGTAGGAGCCAATGACCAGTGTCGAATTTTCAATTTCACTGTCCGAAACATGTACCGATTTTGTTCCGTTGTCACGTTCACTGGTTACTGCCTGTACCTTGATGGTCTGAACAATCATCGCTGTGCAGATCAGAACAGCCAGTGCCGCGCACCAGATCTTCTTTTTCATGGGACTCCTCCTTCCTTACTCTGTCTTTCTGTAAATCATCTGATCACCCGTATTGAAGCTGCCTTCACAGAACAGGGCGCCGCTGCTGTCATAAAGGCTTACGGTAAGCTCATCCAGACTGTTATTGGCTGCCGGCAGATACTGGAACTTCTCGCCAACCTTGATCGGCTCTTCACTGACAAGTGCCGTACCGTCCAGATCTCTGATTACGAAGGAGGCAATGTCCTTTCCATCCTTCGGGGTAATCGTCAGCTGCATAAAGCCGGAGCTCATTGTTGTGACGGTATAATAAGCCACTGCTTCATAGGTTTCACGCTGTTCCACATGATAATCTGTAACCGTCAGCTTCCCGGAATAAACCGTAGGATCAATTTCGCAGTCATCAACGAACTTGTCTCCTGCATAAAGCCGGATAATGACCTTCTCTGCTTCCTGTGTATCCAATGCCAGATGACGGATTGTGCTTTCGATGGAGGTTCTTCCTCCAACCTGTACTCCGTCAATCCACAGCTCGTAGGAATCTATATCTGTTTCCAGATTCTCTGAGGTACTGAGCCCCAGCTCAAACATATTGTCAGAAACCAGAGAACGGATGTAATAATAAATGCCATCCCCTTCATCCTCTACCACATAGCTGTTGCCTCCGGAGGCTGTCGAAAGCTTCACGAACTCTCCGGTCATATATTCGGAAACCTTGCCGCAGGTCAGCCGGTTAAAGCTGTAAAGAATGCCGGAATAATCTGCCTGAGCCTGCAGATAATCAAGCTGCAGCTCCTCATATTCCGACTGCACAGCCGAATATTCCTCATAGGTCATCTTTCCACTCATATTGAGATAGGAATCCTTCTTTAATTCCCGGGACTTTGCCTCCAGATTTTCCTTAGCTGTGCTGACGGCATTCTTGGCTGATATATAGTTTTCAAAGCTATCCTTCACATTCTGCGTGATTTCTGCCTTGGTGGCATTCTGGTCAGCCAGTGCATTCTGATATTCCACGGCTGCTTCATATAAAGCGTATGGCTCATCCTCCACATAGCGGACACCATCTATCGAGCCCTTCAGCCATTCCTTGGGAATTTTGACAAACAGAATACGGAAGTAGCCGTTCCACGGCTCGTCCACCGCATTCAGGAATTCGTTGTACTTCAGCTTAAACGCTGCCGAATCAAGCTTCTGTCCATTCTTTGCACGATTGATATAGCTGTCAATGATGGACATCTTGGAGGAGCCATACTGCTTCTCCATCAGACTGTAGTTCGTATTCAGCGAAAGCAGGGCATTGGCTGCCGTCTGCTGTGCCTGATAATAGGTATCACTTCTATCTAATGTAGCCTCAATCAGGGTATCCAGATCCTTCCGTTCCATATCAGCATCCACAAACGGTGTTGCATAGGTATATCCGGTCAGATCCATTCCCATCAGGGTTCCAAGCTTCTCCTGTCCTGCTTCCAGACTTCTCTCATCCGCTGCGATGGTTTTCTTAAGTGTATTGATTTTCGTTTTCATGGAATCCACATCTGTCTGCGTTGCCTGTCCAACCAAGAGCCTCGCCTGATTTCGCTGCAGCGTCTTCTCATAGCTCGTAAGCAGCTCCTCGTTGTAGCTGATTTCCTCCTGAAGACGATAGAGCTCTACAAACTGAAGCTCAACCGTCTCATAAATTCCATACACGGAGTCATCTAGCTGATGCTTAAGCTGGTCAATCTCCGACTGCATTTCCAATGGCTCATAAGCGTAAGAATAGGCATCCGAGAGATTTGGCTTTTCCGGCAGCTTGAAGCTTAAAAGCGGAGACCACCGGAAGGAACGCTGGTTCTTTTCCTTCAGCTTCAGCTTCTTTACGGCCTGGGTGTATTTCACCCGGGCAAGAGTCAGCTTATTCTGAATACCGCTGTAGGTATCGCTGTTGGCAAGCGCCGTCGTTTTTGCCGTATTAATATTCAGCTGCTTTTGTGCGGCCTGTACTGTCCCACCACTGATCCATCCGGCCGGAATGACCAGAATCATGCTCAAGCTGACAAACAGTGCCGTGATGCGCTTTTTCAACCCGTCATTCCTCCTTGGTATTACTCAATCTCATACATGAAAAAGCTTCCCGTCCGTTCCCGGGAAATAAAGGTATAGGTCTGTTCCCCTACCTTATAGCTATGAAGATAAAGTGTGGTATTTTTCTCATAGCTGTTTACAATATTCACTTCATCAAAAACTGCATCCAGATCCATTCCGGTATCAATATCCATGGCCTTGCCCTGATTCTGCAGCCAGCTTATTCCGACTGCTTCCAGGAACGTCATGTAGCTGTTTCCTTCATATTCCGGCTTACCCAGAGTCTCGGTAAGCCCCTCAATGGTATCAATCTTCTTATGTCCGTAGCCGAAGCTCGATTCCCCGATACACAGGACATCGGACTTCATGGTTGAATCCATGCTGCCTGAGGTATCCTTTGAATAATAAATCACATCAATATCAGAAAGAATCACTGCATTCTCTGTTGCCTCTGCATTCTGATAAATCAGCTGCGACCCGGTATATAAAGCCCCGATATTCTCTGCAGTCTTCTTAAGAAGCTGCGTATAAACAATATCGTCCAGGTGGAAATTTCCGGTAAATACCGGATTGTCGGCAGAACTGTAATAAACTCCCTCGCCCTCCCGCATTCCATCTGCAAAGGCTCCTTCATACAGTCTCGAACCGCTTTCGCGGTACTGGACTCCGGTTCCTTCGTAAAGGTTATCTTTGAATTGTCCGCTGTATTTCATCTGTCCGGAGGAATAATAAAGAACTCCGGTTCCGTTATATTTGCTTTCAGAGAACTCACCATCATAGATCAGGGTGCCCTCCTTGTCATACAGCTTCCCTTCTCCACTGGCATAGCCCTTGCTGACTTCACCTTCATATGCAATGTAGCCGTCTTTCGCCTTGATCCGTACATTCCCGCTTACATACCGTAAGGGGATGGAAGCGTAGCTGTATACTGTCGTTGTGGCGACACCCTCGCTGCTTTTCCGGAACGGCATTTCTACCGATAGATAAAAGATACAGACAAAACCGGCTATGATCAGCAGCAGATTAATAAGACGCCGGCTGAACATCCAGCCGAATATCGTATAATAATCCTTTTTATGCTTGGGCTTGACATCCAACATTCTGTTGAATATCGATCTGATCTTAATGATCAGCTGCTGGAACATATAAGCCGGAGAAGATAATCTCTGAAACTTCGTCTGCAGCAGTATGAACCGTGTCGATATCGCTGTTATCAGGGTATTCCAAATCTGTTTCATATCTTATTGCTCCTTATTTCTGCGAAAACAATGCAAAGGACTGGTTATCCGTATCCTCATTATTCAGGCTGTTCTCACACAAAAACAGGTACCACTTCGCCACTTCATCCGTCGGACAGCATCGCAAAATCTCCGAAAACAGATTTCTGGCAAGATAAAAATCACTCTTATAGAAAAATCCCAGTGCCTTCTTAAACTTCGGCATCAGCTCCAGACGTCTCTGGCGCTCGTCTGCCGAATGGGCATCCAGAATTTCATACAGCTTAAAGCTGTATCCGTCACTTTCAATATAACCTATGTATCTGCTGAGCACCTCGTTTCCGATCACCTCATGCACATAATCGGTCACCACCATCCGCACTCCCATCGTCCGCAGATCATCGACATAACGATCCAGAACCTTCATCTCATTGGAGTGAATATAGGTGAATGCCTGTTCCTCATCTCCGGCCACACCATATACGAATTTCATATGGTGAAGTAAAATAAATGCTTCTCCTACTGTATCATCCGTAATTTCTCTGGTAACCAGCTTGATACCAAAATCAAGAGCCTTTCTCGTTTCCTCATGAAACATCAGCTTAACCGTACTTAAATCACTGCTTCCCGATACGATCACTCCGTCATATTCCTTTCTCACCTCTCCGAGATGAGCATAGTTCTTCACCATAAGGCGCAGATATTCACTCTCCGGAAGATTCTCCTCCCCGGCAAAGGACACAAAGGCAAGAGAAGCCTCGGTCGTTACCCGATCCAGTGTTCCCACATCCAGAATCGTCTCCCTGTGCAGAATTTTCTCAATCTGCTTTGGTGCGAAGCGGTAATAAGCCTGCAGCATCCTGTACTTGGAATAGTTCATCCATTCAATATTGGAAGCAATCTGCCAGAGCCCGCCTCTTAAGGTGTGCATCTCTGTGCTTTCACGAAGCAGGGATCTGCGGTTAATCCTCAGCTTCGCCCATTCCTTCCTGCCCTCAGCAACCTGAGTAACCAGACGGATCATCCTGCGGATCTCCTTTTCCTGAATGGCAACTACAACAAAGGTAAGTGCCATTCCTGCTGCCAGGAAGAAAAGGCTCAGGATAAAATACTGCAGCTTCAGATATCGGGTATAGGTATTCAGCGGACTGGCTGTAACCTTGATAACAATAGCATAAGAAGGAGCAATTCTCGTCTTGTCCGTGACCGCGAGGAGCAGGTTGCCGTCCTCCATCTGCACACAGGTTGCCATCTGGTTTTTCACCGATACGGCGATCAGATTTAATGCCGTATCCTTATTCTCATCCCAGAACTCCTTGTCCTGCCCGTCCTGATAGCATTCAAAATAATTACCGGTGTCGTCCCTGCGAACCAGGGTCAGGTCTATATAATCCGAGCTCCCCTCCCCGTCCGATACGGTCGGCAGAGCATCATTCACTACAGAAGCGGAGCTTTCCATCATTTCGTTGCTGTTATAGGAATAGATCTCCTCATTGCTTTCAAGCTCCTGCATATAAGCATATACCGTCCCCAGAGAAAGCGCATACATCTGCTCATATTGTTCCTCTGCAAATTCTGAAGACTTTAAGAAGCCGTAGAGGGAGGCACCGCCGATTGACAGAACCAGAACCAGACCGGTCAGTCCGATTCTTTGAACCGCCTGTGAGCGGCTGAAGATCATTGCAATCATGATAATCAATAATATTACAAGGCATAACAGAATTACATTGTCCATACAAGCTTCCTCTACGAAACCAAAGATTCAGTTCCGATTACTTTAAAATGATTATAAAATACTCTCAAAAACAAGACATCTCCCCAGATTGCCTTTGATAAAAAGCAGGCTACTACAAAAACCAGCAGCACCAGACAGGTAATGAGCAAAAGCCGGAACAGCCTGCTCCTGTTTTCCTGCCACCAGTATTTCATCCACTGCAGTGCGCTCATCCGAGTGCCGGCCTTCCTCGAAATCTTCAGATCCCGATACAGCTCCTGAAGACTCTGGTAATCCTCCCGCGGAATTTTCTTGGACAACAGGTGGTAACCGATGTTCCGTTTGCTGTTCTTTTCCTGTAACAGCTTTCTGGTCAGATAAGCACATTTCTCAGCGCATTCCTTCTCTCCAATGCTTTCATCAAGCTCCGACAGCTCCAGTGTATATCCAAGCTCGATATTATAGTCCTTAAGCAGATGGATCTGCTCCTGCTTAAGCACAAGATACAGGAGCGGATAAGGGAGCTTTGAAAGCATACACTGCAATACCAGATTCTCACAGATTTCCATACAGCTTCTCGCAGAAAACTGTGATGCCATGTAAAAGCCCTGAAGACTCCTTTCCTTAACATGGGGAAAGGCAATGCAATATTGATTTTGATATTGAAAAAAATCCAGACAGCAGGCATAACCATAGGTGGATGTTTCCAGGATTCTTATGAGTTTTTTAACAATCTCATGATCCTTAATCACAAGCAGTGTATAAAAGCTGTCTCTGTCACTTCCGGCATCCCGGCAGATCAGAATATCGTTAGTGCCTCCCTGCAGGACCGTCATGACGGGATGGTATGTAATTTTCTCTGATTGGTATATCATAGAAGTCCCTTCTTAAGATCACTGAGATCCGGTAGTTTTTCGTCCGTTCCCTCCTGTGTGGGATTTTCCTCCACTGCCTCAGCTGCTGCCCTGCCTTTTTCGGAGGAATTCTCTTCTGTCAGCTTTTTCTTTACAATGGCGTAAGCATACGTACAGATCAGCGGCTTGTCTGTACAATAGATCCGTATCTCATATACTCCTTCCTTGGAAGGTGCAGTATAAATACCCTCTGCCGAAATTTCACCGCTTCCCTGCTCCGTCAGCTCATAGGAAATGGAACGGCTCTTCATATTATTAAACTTCACCTCGAAGTAATAGCTTTCCTTCGTTCCGATTACAATCGTAGGTGTTACCACGCTGATGGACTGTGTATTATTCACATCAATCTCATCCTTCTGTCTCTCACTGTCATAGCGGATTGCTACCCAGCGATAGGTCAGCACAAGCATGCTCACATCCTCTTTCAGCTGCAGCGCAACCATAAAGCTTCCCTTGTCGTTAAACACCTTGACTGCGGTCTGGGCAGCCACCTTGAGATCTCCATGGTCAAAGAGCATCGGATCACCGTAAATCGTCGTCTTGGCATTCCTGCCAAGCATCTTGTTTTCCTCCAGGAACTCGTAACCAACCTCCACATAAACGTTACCGGCTCCAAGTCCATGCATGATTTCACCGGAATAACAGATATCCCCTCGCTTCGCCCGGTCGCCTACCGGAATTTCCACAATGCCGGTTGCAATTCTCGGGGCTTGTGCATATTCCTTTCCTGTCAGCTGCTCCTGCAGCTGCTCTCCCGGCTCATGCACTCCCGAACCGAGGAATGGATATTTCTCACAGAAGCAGCTGCTGTATTCCAGACGCTTCCATGCATCCGCAGGAGTTTCAATATACCTTCTGACCGATTCATCGACCTTCTCAATCAGATAAGCGGCCTCTGTCCGTACCAAGGTGATATCCGCAAGGCGGATCATTCCTTCATAGGCTCCCAGCGACCGTAGCTCCAGACTGACCCTGCTGGTTTCTCTGGCTGCCAGAAGCTCCGGGTTCATATCAACAATACTAATCTTATAGGTTGTTCCCAGGGAAACCGGACAGTCAATCTGATTTACCTGTGCCTTTGCGCTTCCGGCCTTCACCATAATACTGGTGTCCTCATATTCCTCGGTCTGTGCCAGCATCCAGTATTCCCGGGTAAGCTTTTTGTTCTTTTCAAGCTTCAGTCCCTCCAGACTGATCTTCAGCTCCTGACTGCCGTCAAGGGTTGCCAGAACCGGAGTCTGCAGCACAGCCTCATAAAACAGCGTTGCCTTCTCATCGCTCAGCTTCTCCGCTGTCAGCTCCAGCTTCACATAGTGTCCCGCACAGATATTGGCAGGAATACGCAGGCTTACCTGATAATCCGGGTTCTCCATCAGGACACCGCCGGTATAGAAGTCTGTCTCTGTCTCAAATTCCTCCTCCAGCGATGTACTGTCTGCCAGAAACAGCTCATAACCATCCTCGATACGATTGTATTCGTATTCCTTTTCGCTGTCCTGTCGGTTAATGGCATAAACCGGCTGTTCTTCCTTCTCCTTATAACGTACACAAAGACTGGCCTGATTCGTTGTAAGGCTCTCAAAGCCCGAAATTGCTGACAGCTTCTTTACTACAGAGCTGTCTACCACAATCTCACGTCCGGTATCATCCAGTGCAGCACCGCTCTCAATCAGCACCGAAAGATCATCTAGACTGATGACATTCAGTCCGCACACAATCCCCGAGCCAATCACTGCCCGGTTCACAAAACGGCGTTTATTGATCATATAGAGCTGCTCTGCCTCAAAATCAGCACTTGTCAGCATCTTCCCCTTGTAATATCTGTTTCTGCTAAAAGATAATAATTCGTTACTTTTCACCAGCCTGCCCCTCTCTGTTCTTTTTATAATTGTTTACCTTCATCATTTACTTCCAAATCCAATGTCTAATCGTAACTGTTAACCTATTCCGAGTTATACTGTTTTAATTGTAGCACATTTCCCTATTTTTTTTTTAAAGAGTTGTTAAAGGTTTTATTCAACCAGCAGAATGTCCGGTGTCAGGAATTCCCGGAGCACACCTTTACGGATCGTTCCTGCCCGATTCTCCTGTGTTTTCATCGCAATCCGAATGTATTCCCGGGTATATCCGGTCTGATAACGCACGCCGTCAAGCCACATTTCCTCTTCAAGAAGGTATTCGGCCTCTCTGCCCAGATAAGACTCACGGAAGAGACGGCTGTTTTCTGTATGAAGTTCAAGCAGACGATCACTCCTTGCGCTCTTATCTTCCTCCGGAACCTGCCCGGGCATCACAGCCGCCGGTGTTCCCTTTCTTTTCGAATATTTAAACACATGTGTTTCATAGAGCCGGATATCCCTTAAGAACTGCACGGTCTGTTCAAACTCCTCTTCGCTCTCCTGTGGGAATCCGACAATCACATCAGTGGTTATCGCCGGCTTATCAAAGAAGCTCCGGAGAATACTGACCCTGTCGCGATACTCCTCCGTGGTATACTTACGGTTCATCCTCTTAAGGACTGCATCGCAGCCGCTCTGCAGGGAGAGATGGAAATGTGGGCAAAGCTTCTCACAGCCGGACAGCATTTGTGCGAATTCTTCTGTAATAATCCGCGGTTCCAGTGAGCCCAGTCGAATCCTCTTCACACCTTCTATCTCATTCACTGCACAGATCAGCTCACCTAATCTGCTGAACGCAAAATCATTTCCCTTTTCCATTCCATAGGAGCTTAAGTGAATGCCCGTCAGAACCATTTCCTGATAGCCGTTCCCAGCAAGCTTCTGTACCTCCTCCAGCACCTCCTCCATCCTGCGGTAACGGATCCGTCCTCTGGCATAGGGAATGATACAATAGGAGCAGAACTGATTACAGCCATCCTGTACCTTTAAAAATGCACGGGTATGCTCTGCCGTCTGGGAAAGCTGCATATTCTCATATTCCTGCGTGCGGTTGATATCAATGATATTCCTTTCCGAGAAGGCTTCCTTTTCCTCTCTGGTAAAGGTTCCCCCCTCTTCGCCGCTTCGGCGCAGATATTCTTCTAGGATTTCTGCAAGATCCTTCTTACGGTTATTTCCAATAGCGATATCAATATTCAGATCCTTTAGTACCTCTTGTGTGCTTGTCTGTACATAGCAGCCAACAGCCACAACAATGGCATCCGGATTTTTCTTCTTGGCCCGGTGAATCATCTGACGGCTTTTTCGATCCGCCATGTTCGTCACAGAACAGGTATTGATGATATAAATATCCGCTTTTGCATCAAAAGGTACAATGATATATCCTCTTTGTTGTAAGTTTTGTTGCATATAGTCCATTTCATATCCATTCACCTTACAGCCCAGATTATGAAATGCTACACTTTTCATAGTATTCTCCATTAATTTTGTCCTTTTTTAGCATTGACTTTTCCAGTTTCACCCTTTACTATAATAGCAGAAGGTATGAAAACAAGGAGGTAATTCAGAAATGAAAACAATTCAGATTTCTTTAAATTCTATCGACAAAGTAAAGTCTTTCGTAAACGATATTACTAAGTTTGATTATGACTTTGACTTAGTATCCGGTAGATACGTTATCGACGCTAAGTCTATCATGGGTATTTTCAGTCTCGATCTTTCCAGACCGATTGATCTGAACATTCATGCTGAAGAAAACGTTGACGACGTATTAGAAACCTTAAAGCCTTACACGATCTAAGATCCGGCTTAAGAATCTGTACTTAATACGAAGCTGAAAACAAGTGCCGAATTTCGATTTGGCACTTGTTTTGTTATTATCTGTTCGTATCATAATGCCCAATTATACTTAGTCCTTGTTCATTCGAAGAAGCTTAGAAGTTCTTCTATTTCATACACAGACAGCAATGCCCGGACATGGATGTTCGAGCAAGACGCAATCGAACCTGGATGGTGAGTTGCGTCGTTTGCGTGCACTACCAGTTATTAAATTGAAATAGTTAGAACTTCTTAGCTTCGAAGTCCTGAATAAGGACAAGTATATTGGGCTTTTATCACAACAAATATCAGTCTACCTTCACAATTTCCACGACATCGGAATCAAGTGCCTGCTGTACGAGTTCATCAATCTTCTCTTTGAGATTTTCCTCATGGCGTTTGATAATGTTCAGATTCGGTTTCGTTACCGGATGCTTGGCTACGAAAATGGTACAGCAGTCCTCATAGGGAAGGATCGAGGTTTCGTAAGTACCGATTTTTTCGGAAAGATCTACGATTTCCATCTTATCAAATCCAATCAGCGGACGGAATACCGGGAGGGTACATACCTCGTTGGTTACCGCCAGAGATTGTACGGTCTGGGATGCAACCTGCCCAATGCTTTCACCGGTAATCAGTCCAAGACATTCATTCTCTTTCGCAAGAATTTCTGCAATCTTCATCATATAACGGCGCATGATAATCGTAAGCTCTTCATGCGGACATTTTTCATAGATGTAAAGCTGGATATCGGTAAAGTTAATGGTATGCAGATAAATCGGACCCGAGTAGCGGGAAACCTGTCTGGCCAGATCAACCACCTTCTGCTTCGCACGGTCACTGGTATATGGAGGTGCATGGAAATAAACTGCATCGATCTTCACGCCACGCTTGGCAATCATATAGCCTGCAACCGGAGAGTCAATACCGCCGGACAAAAGGAGCATTGCCTTGCCGTTGCTGCCGACAGGCATTCCGCCGGGACCCGGAATTTCCATAGAATAAATATAAATCTTTTCACGAATCTCAATGTGGAGCATGACATCCGGATGATGGACATCCACACGCATTTCAGGGAACGCATCCAAAATCACTCCCCCCATTTCGCGGTTGACCTGCTGGGAATCCATCGGATAATTCTTCCGCGCGCGGCGGGTATTTACCTTGAAGGTAATGTTCTTATCCGGATAATTCTCGTTCATATAATCAATCACGGTCTTCGAAAGCTTCTCGAATCCTTCATCCTCTACATGGATGACCGGACAGATTCCGCTGATACCAAATACAGTCTTTAACTCATTCACGGTTTCATCGAAGTCAAAGTCCGTCAGGGCATGCACATAAATTCTGCCCTCGGTTCTTGTCACCTTGAATTCTCCTTCGCAACGCTTCAAAGCATATTTCACCTGCTTTGCCAGTGCCTCTTCGAATAAATACTTGTTCTTTCCTTTGACACCAATCTCGGCGTACTTAATTAAAAATGCTGTAAACATAGCTTCCTCATTATGCAACTGCTCCCTATTCCCGCAGTTGCCTCTTTCTTTTCTATTTACGAGTGTACCTTCTAAGCATGGGAATTATATCATACAAAGCCTCTAAAGTATAGTTGATTTCTTCCATGGTAGTAAAGACGGAAAAGCTGAAACGGATCGTGGAGGACAGCAGCTCCTTCGGCACGCCCATCGCCGTTAAGGTTGCAGAGGGCTGTGGCTTGTGGGCAGAGCACGCGCTTCCTGCCGACACATAGATTTCCTTATCCTCGAGAGAATGAAGCAGTACCTCGCTGCGCACCCCACGGAAGGAAACGCTCACAATATGAGGTGCACCATCCATGCAGTCCGGGCCGTTTACAATCACCTGATCGATCCCTTTTACGCCCTCGATAAAGCATCTTTTCAGGTCATAGAGCTTCTCGATATCCTGGTCATAATGCTCATACATGAGTTGTGCGGCTTTCGCAATTCCTGCGATACCCGGTACATTCTCGGTTCCGGAACGCATACCGTTCTGCTGTCCTCCGCCGAAAAGAACCGGCTTGAGCTTCACATGACTGTCCACATAAAGGAAGCCGACTCCTTTAGGACCGTGTATCTTGTGTCCACTGACAGAAAGCATGTCAATGTTCATCTTTTTGGGATAAATTCTGGCCTTGCCGAAGCCCTGTACCGCATCTACATGGAAAAGAATCTGGGGGTTCATTTTCTTAATCAGTGCCCCGGCCTGTGCAATGGGCTGCTGCGAACCGACTTCATTATTCGTATACATAATAGAAACCAGTATGGTTTCTCCGGTAATGGCGCGCTGCAGATCATTAAGACAGATACAGCCCTTCTCATCCACCGGCAGATAGGTTACCCGAAAGCCCTCTCCCTCCAGAAACTTCATCGTCTGCAAAATGGCCGGATGCTCAATCGATGTCGTAATCAGATGCTTTCCCCTCCGGCAGTTTGCATGCGCCGCCCCAATCAGGGCAAGATTGTCGGATTCTGTACCTCCTGAAGTAAAAAGAAGCTCCTTCTCATTCACCTTTAAAATCCTTGCGATTGTTTCTTTGGCGGTACGCAGATGGTTTTCTGCCTGCACGCCCTTTCTATGAAGACTGGAAGGATTGCCGTAATCCTCACACATGATCTGCTTCATAAGCTCTGCAACCTCCGGAAAGCACCGGGTTGTTGCAGAATTGTCTAAATATACTTCCATACCAACACTTCCCTTGTTCTATAGTTTGTTGGGGCAGCCGTCTGATTTCTGCTCCCCTGTTACATCTTATGCCAAAACACCTCAAAGGGTGAAAAACACAGATCAAATCAGCATTACCTTAGCTGAACGATTCCTCCAAATGATACATCAGGATGGATAAAACCGTCATTCCTGCTGTCTCCGTACGGAGAATTCTCTTTCCAAGCGTGATCGGCTGTATGCCATCTTCCACCGCCCTGCAGATTTCATCTTCGTCAAAGCCACCCTCCGGTCCGATAAAAACAGCAATATCCTGTCCCGGCTGAATCTGTCCGATCATCCTGCGTGTCCTGTCCATTCCCTCCGCCAGCTCATACGGCACAAGACGCACCTGCGCCTTCTGACTGTATTCCATCGCCTGTGCAAAGGTCATGACCTTCGTAATCTGTGGAATGATTCCCCGTTTGCTCTGCTTGGCTGCTGCCTCTGCAATGCCCTGCCAGCGTGTGATTTTGGATGCCGCTTTCTTATCGTCCAGCTTCACCACGCAGCGCTTCATGGCAACCGGGATCACCTGATATACGCCAAGCTCCACCGCTTTCTGAATAATCAGCTCCATCTTGTCTGCCTTGGGAAGCCCCTGAAACAGATAAATCCTGGAGGGCAGCTCCACACCATCCTCCTTAATAAAACGAAGCTCACACAGCACCGCATCTTCTGTATATTCCCGGATACCACAGCGGTATTCCTTGCCATCCTGTCCGTTGCTTACGGCAATTTCTTCCCCGATTTTCATGCGGAGAACATTTTTGATATGATTCACATCGTTCCCTGTAATCATGACAGTCCTGTCATCAATATGAATCTGCTGTGGTTCTACAAAAAACTGATACATCTTCTGTATCCTTTCCCGATTTAACGCATTTTATAACGGCTTCTGTGCAGTAACGCTCACCCATTCTCCCTGATAAGTCACTTCAAGGAGCTTTAATCCTGCAGCTTCTACCGCATCCCGCACAACCTGCTCTTTGTCATCAATAATACCGGAGGTGATATAGATTCCCCCCGGCTTCAACTGTGAAACAATCACCGGGGTGAGTGCCTGCAGTACCTCTGCCAGAATATTGGCAACCACGATATCATAGCACTCATAGCCAACCCTGTCCTGCACTTCCTTTTCTGTGATGATATTTCCGATCATCATGGTAAAATCCGAAGGGTCGATGTGGTTTGCTTCCATATTGTCTTTAACAGCCTCTACCGCGCACGGATCAAGATCTGTTCCCACGGCTTTCTTTGCACCGAACATCAGGGACAGAATTGATAAAATTCCGCTTCCGGTTCCCACATCCAGCAATACGGTTTCCGGTGTGATATACTTCTTTAACTGACGGATACATAACTGGGTGGTATCATGCATTCCGGTTCCAAATGCCGTACCGGGATCAATATGCAGAATCATTTTGTCCTGATCCTGCGCCTGAACCTCTTCCCAGGAAGGAATAACCAGAACATCGTCAATCGTGAACTGATGAAAATACTGCTTCCAGTTGTTGATCCAGTCAATGTCCTCTGTTTCTTCCATAGAGACCGTTCCCTCTCCGATATCCAGATTAAATTCTTTTAATTCATCCAATTCCTGCTGAACCATGACAAGAACTGCTTCTGCCGTCGTTTCCTCTTCGTTCAGAAGAATGACAGGATATCCACTGTCCTCTGCTTTTTTATCCTTTTCTTCCACAAAAAAGCTCAAATATGCCACGCCGTCATCCTCCGGTCCATCCGGGAGAATGTCTACAAACATCTGCTCCTTTTCCCATGCGGTGAGTGGAATCTTATCTTCAATCTGTGCACCCTCCAGCCCAAGGTCATACAGAGTGCTGATAATAATATCTTCGGCCTCTGTGATCGTTTTTATTTTAAATTTTAACCATTTCATGAAATCTGTCTCCTATTATCCAGCCAAAATTTCTTGCAGCATTGCATCTGTGTCATCCACAGTAACCGTTGCACCGGCGTTTTGCAATACTTCTCTGTCGCGGAAGCCCCACGTTACGCCAACACAGGCAAGACCCGCATTCCGTGCTGTCTGCACATCCACGTCCGAATCCCCGATAAAGACGGCAGCTTCCTTTGCAGCTTCAAAATGCTTAAGTACCTGCAGCACCGCATCCGGAGCAGGCTTTTTCCTCATGCCCTCTTTCATTCCAACCGGAAAATCAAATAATCCTTTAAAGTATTTTTCACACAAAGACTGTACTCCATAGTCCGGTTTGTTCGATACGACTGCTGTCTTGATGTTCCTTTTCTTCAATTCCTGAAGGGCTTCGACAATTCCCGGATAGGCCTTCGTGTAATCTGCACAATGCACCGCGTAATACTCATCAAAGCTCGCAAGCACCTTCTGCTGCTTTTCTTCACTTGTCCCCTCCGGAACACTTCGCTCTACCAGCTTCTGTGTCCCGTTACCTACGAATCGGCGAACCTCCTCAAATGTCCGTTCCGGGAATCCGTTTTCAACAAGTGCATGGTTGATGCTGATTCTCAGATCCTCCAGCGTATTCAGAATGGTTCCATCCATATCAAAAATTGCCAATTGATACATGATTCTCTCCTGTTTTTACTATTGGTCAATAACTACTTATTACCAGGTCAGCACCTCATAACCGTCATTGGTAACTGCAACGGTAACCTCCCACTGTGCGGAAGGCTTGCCATCCTGTGTATAAACCGTCCAGCCGTCCTTTTCATCGACATAAATCTCGCTTGTTCCTGCGTTCACCATCGGTTCAATCGTGAATACCATTCCGGGAACCATCAGCATTTCTGTTCCGGCCTTTGTTACATAGCTGACAAACGGTTCCTCGTGGAATTCCAGTCCTACTCCGTGTCCGCCGATTTCTACCACAATGCTGTATCCGTTTTCTTTGGCATGATCATTGATGACCTGTGCCATATCACCCAGAAAATTCCATGGCTTCACCATCGTAAGCCCCAGATCGACACATTCCCTGGTTACCTGAACCAGCTTCTTCTTTTCTTCACTTACCTCTCCGATGCAGTACATTCTGGAAGAGTCAGAGAAATATCCCCGGTAAATGGTGGATACATCGACATTGACGATATCACCCACCTGTAACACCCGATCCGGTGTCGGAATGCCATGGCAGACCACCTCATTAATGGAAGTGCATACGCTCTTCGGAAATCCTTCATAATTCAAAGGAGCCGGAATACCTCCCATACGAACCGTCATGGAATGTACCAGATCATCAATTTTCTGTGTGGTGACGCCCGGTCCGATCATTTCTCCTACGGCATCTAAGACTGCTACATTGATTTTACTGCTTTCACGGATTCCTTCGATCTGCTCTGCGGTCTTTAACATATCATGTGTCGGAACAATATGTCCCATCAGCTCATAGTGATGAATCTTGTCGTCCATTGCCATATGACAGGTCTTATACTTTTTGCCGCTTCCACACCAACAGGGATCATTTCTTCCTATCTTTTCCATTTTCTTTACCTTCTTTTCCTCTATTCCTCTATTCACTTTTTATTGGCAGTATGCCAGATGTGCCTAAAAAAACCAAATATAATCATAGCACGACTGCTTATGATTAAACAACCTTTTTCGCTAAGTGCTGTGCTCAAAATAAAGCAGCATCACTGTAAAAAATGATGCTGCTTCGTCATTTAATCGTTCATTTCTTCCGATTTTCCCTCAAAAGCATCGTGGAATCTTCGGATATTCTCTTCGATGCTGCGTTTGCGGAATACCGCGCTGCCTGCGACAAACACATCGGCGCCGGCTGCCATTACTTCACGGACATTCTTCTTGCCAATACCGCCATCTACTTCAAGACGGGTCGCCAGCTGATGTCTGTCCAGATATTCCCGTGTTTTTCGGATTCGTTCGAAAGCCTCCGGAAGAAAGCTCTGCCCGCCAAATCCCGGCTCTACACTCATAATCAGAACCATTTCTACCTTGGACAGATAAGGATAAACCTCTTCTAACGGAGTTCCCGGTTTAATCGAGATTCCGGCCTGCGCTCCTGCTTTATGAATCCGGTCAATTACCTTCTGCGGATTCTCCGTAGCTTCGAGATGAAAG
Source organism: Bacteroidaceae bacterium (assembly GCA_963650485.1). Taxonomy (GTDB): domain Bacteria; phylum Bacillota; class Clostridia; order Lachnospirales; family Lachnospiraceae; genus Suilimivivens. The sequence goes on along the minus strand of CAVJLN010000004.1, from coordinate 6,157 downwards.
GTGATTCCATCTGCTCCGCAGTCCACGAATTCCTGAATGTAACGCTCCGGATCCACAATCATCAGATGTACATCAAAAAACTGTTTCGAAGCCGGGCGGATAGATTCAATCAGCGGCATCCCGAAGGAGATACTGGGTACAAAAATCCCGTCCATGACATCGATATGAAGAAATTGTGCTCCACATCGTTCTGTTTCTTTAATCTGTTCACCCAGTTTCGTAAAATCTGCTGCCAGTAAGGATGGCGCTAATATATACATGTCTTTCCTCCAGACGGAAATTATTTCATAAATTCGTAACGATTCAGAATCGTTACATAAATTCTTTAATCTGCGCGTAAATGCCCTTGCCATCTAACTGATACTTTTCTACGAGAGCTGCCGCTGAGCCGGATTCACCAAAGGTATCCTGCATACCGATCTTTTTAACCGGAACCGGATAAGCTTTGCAAAGTGCATCACAAACCGCACTTCCAAGTCCGCCAATTACGGAATGCTCTTCTGCGGTTACTACCTTGCCGGTCTTCTTTGCAGACTTCACAATGAGCTCCTCGTCTAACGGCTTAATGGTACAGATGTTAATTACTTCTGCGCTGATGCCATCTGCAGCGAGCATTTCTGCTGCTTCCAATGCATTTCCTACGCAGATACCGGTTGCTACAATGGTAAGATCAGAGCCTTCACGTACCACATTGCCCTTGCCGATTTCGAATTTATAATCCGGTCTGTCATTGATAACCGGGCAGGCTGCACGTCCGAAACGGAGATATACCGGACCTTCGTATTCTGCTGCTGCCTTAACGGCTGCCTTTGCTTCGACATCATCTGCAGGGCACATCACAACCATGCCGGGGATGGTTCTCATTAATGCAATATCTTCATTGCACTGATGGGAGGCACCATCTTCTCCTACGGTAATGCCGGCGTGGGTTGCTCCGATCTTTACATTCAGATGAGGATAGCCTACGGAGTTACGAACCTGCTCAAAGGCTCTTCCTGCCGCAAACATTGCAAAGCTGCTGACAAAAGGAATTTTACCGGTGGTGGCAAGTCCGGCTGCCACACCTACCATATTACATTCTGCGATACCACAATCTATATGTCTGTCCGGGTATGCTTTCTTAAACATGCCTGTCTTGGTTGCTGCTGCAAGGTCAGCATCTAAAACCACAACATTGGGATTCTCTGCACCGAGCTCTACTAATGCGTTACCATAGCTTTCTCTGGTTGCAATCTTCTTAACCTCTGCCATTTATGCTTCCTCCTTTGCCAGTTCTTCATCAATTTTCTCTAAATCTGCCATTGCTACGGCATACTGCTCATCATTCGGTGCCGTACCATGCCAGCTTACGTTATTCTCCATAAAGGAAACGCCCTTACCCTTAACGCTGTGAGCGATAATTGCGGTCGGCATACCCTTGGTCTCCCTTGCTTCCTTAAAGGCTGCACGGATCTGGTCAAAATCATGTGCATCAATGTTAATGACATGGAAGTTGAAGGCTTCAAATTTCTTATCAATCGGATAAGGAGAGCATACCTGATCGACAGGGCCATCGATCTGTAATCCGTTGTTGTCTACAATAACAACCAGATTATCGAGCTTGCGGAAGCCGGCAAACATGGATGCTTCCCAGACCTGTCCTTCCTGAATCTCGCCATCGCCAAGCAGGGTGTATACGCGGAAATCTTTGTTATCTAATTTTGCAGAGAGTGCCATACCGGCTGCCGCAGAAATTCCCTGTCCGAGAGAGCCGCTGCTCATATCTATGCCGGGAGTGTGCTGCATACAGGGATGTCCCTGAAGATGAGAGCCTAATTTACGCAGAGTTGTCAGTTCTTCTACCGGGAAATAGCCTCTGTTTGCAAGTGCAGAGTATAAACCGGGAGCCGTATGACCTTTTGATAAAACGAAACGATCTCTGTTCTCCATCTTCGGATTCTTCGGATCAATGTTCATTTCTTCGAAATACAGATAAGTAAAAATGTCAGCCGCGGATAAAGAACCGCCCGGATGACCGGCCTTAGCGCTGTGTACTGACGTTACAATGCCTTTACGCACATTGTTCGCAATTTTCTTAAGCTCTAAATTGTTCATATTGTCCTCTCCTATTTTCTTTTATTGGTAACGGTCCGGAAATCCCGAACAGATATATCGTATCACAAATCAAAAACAGCGTCTATACAATAAAGATGCTAAATAGTTTTCAGATATTGCTAATTTTTCGGGTACTTTTCCTTTACTCCCGCTCATATACTGTAAAGAGCATCTGTTGGAGTCAATTTTGCATGAAGCTGAAGTTCTCCCGTAAATTACGGATTCTTACCTTTTCTCTGATTGCCACCCTTTCCGTTGTTCTCTGTCTTTACCTGTATGGAACGAAAGATGCAAGACAGTTTGAGCAGCTTTCCCATGATCTTCTCTATGCGGAACTGTGCGGCAACACCATAAATCTGCACTACACCCTCGCCCACCCGGAAAATTATGGATTATCCGGTGATCCTATCCTGCCATCCTCCTTTACGGATGGTGATACCAAGGCTCAGATCACGGAATGGCAGTATCGTCTTTCCCGGATTGATCCCCAAAAGTTAGACACCCAGGACCGGTATGCCTATCTGTTATTTGACCGTTTTCTTGCCCTCACCTTAGAGGGTGCGGATTTTGCCTATTATGAGGAGTCTTTGTCTCCCTCCTCGGGTTCTTGCCCTCACCTTAGAGGGCGCGGATTTTGCCTATTATGAGGAGCCTTTGTCTCCCTCCTCGGGCATGGTTTCCGGTCTCCCGATTCTGCTCGCCGACTACACCTTCCGCAATCAGAAGGATGTGGAGGATTATCTTGGCATTCTCGAACAGACCGGGACTTATTTTGATGCGCTCATCCGATATGAACAGGAAAAATCCTCTGCCGGACTATTTATGTCGGACACTTCCGCAGACAAGGTCATCGAGCAGTGTGATTCGATTATGGATTCTACCCTTCTTACGGATGACAGTCACTTCCTGCAGCAGACGTTTACCGAGCGCCTTGATGGTCTTGTGTCTGACGGAATCATCACCGAGAAAGAAAAACAGCAGTACATCGACAAAAATAACCTGCTGCTTACTACCGTGATGGCTCCTGCCTATGAAAAAGTCGGCGATGCTTTTCTTGTTTTAAAGGGAACGGGAACAAACCCTTACGGGCTGTGTTATTATCCGGATGGAAAAGAATATTACATGTATCTGCTCGCCCGGACAACCGGAAGCAGCCGGAGTATTCCGGAAATCCGGAAGCTTCTGGAAAAAGATTATCAGGAGAACTTTCATGCACTTCGTGATCTCGTAAAGGACCATCCCGGACTGCTTGAGAGGTCAGCGGAGGATTTTTCCTTATCCTTGAATATGCAGGACAGCTATACCGGTCATTCTGTCGGCCTCAATGCTGCTGAACGTTCCGCTGCCCCATACCTTTCTGACAGCTCCGACATCCCTGTACAGTCATCGGACACCTTATGCCGGCTGTCAGATGCGATCCTTGATCATCTTCAGAAACAGATGCAGGAAGACTTTCCAACAGCCTTCCCTTCTGTTAATCGTGAATTGGAATGTAAAACCTGCAATGCATATAAAGAAAAAGGTATGCCCATCTCCTGCCAGATAAAAAAGGTTTCCCCCTCCATGGAGTCCTACAGCAGTCCGGCGTATTACCTCACACCTCCCATCGATGACCTGCAGCATAACACCATTTATCTGAATGAGCCGAATATCACCGATGATCTCACCCTGTATACCACCCTTGCCCATGAAGGGTATCCCGGCCATCTGTACCAGACCGTTTACAGCCAGAGCTTCCTAAATCAGCAAAACGCTTCCTGCATCCGCTCCCTGCTGCATTACGGCGGATTTGTGGAAGGCTGGGCGGTTTATGTGGAAAACTTATCCTACGACTATGCAGCTCAGTTGACAAAGAATGAAGAAACCGCTGCTTACATTGAGGCCTGCCGGCTGAACCGCAACCTGCATCTGTGCCTGTATTCCTACATGGATATTGCCATTCATTATGATGGAGCCACCCCGGAACAGACCGGACGGTTTCTTGAAAATCTGGGACTGGGACAGCATACAGATGCAGAGGCAATCTATGAGTATCTCGTAGAGGAACCCTGCAATTACCTGAAGTATTATCTCGGATATCTGGAATTTCTCTCCCTGAAACAACAGGCAGAGGAACTGTGGGGAACGGATTATAGTGATTATCGGTTTCATAAGTTTGTACTGGAAGTCGGGCCGTCGGATTTCCTCTCACTAAGTGAACAATTACTTTTACTTGTAAATCGCAATGAAATCCAATAAAATGTAACTAACCACAATTAAGATAAAATCATGATACCGAAAGGCAATCAAAATGAATAAAAATTGGAAGCGCTTTGACAAACTAAAAGAGAAATGCTATCTCAATATGATTGGTGCTGAAAAAGATGCAAGCTGTTGGGAACAGGCATTTGCACTATTGAAAGAAATTATTCTCGAGGAAAGAACGACGAACCCGGAGTTTGCCGCTGAATTAGAACGGATCGATGATGCCACCGATTTTACGTTGGATATTCAGGGTTGGTTGGAAGATTGTCTGGATGAAACTGATCTACGTGAGAATTATGAAACTCTTCTTGCGATGTGTGATGACCTGCTTGATTTGTTCAGCTGGCCCGAATATACGGATTCCGACCTTCACTTTAGAAAAGCCCTCGCACTTCAAAATCTCGGCAGAACAACAGAGGCTGTAACCTTTTGCAGGCAATGGTTGGATAAAGAGCCCCTGAATATCGTTGCTGCCACAGCTAACGTATATGCATTACTGGGCATAAGGGAATATAAGGAAGCTGAAAAGCTTGTAGACAGATTTATCCCTGATAAATCGGAGTGCGATGATGACAATGAAATAATGTTTATAGCTGCTTCGAAACTGTATGGTCTGACCGGAAACAAAAAGGCAAAGAAAGAAATTGATACGGCCGTCGATAACTATGATAAGATGGTTGAGGAATATTTCTCAGATCCGGATTATGACTTTGCTTTTGATGAGGAGGATGAATTACCTTTTAACTAAGGAAATGCTGTTTTAATCAGCGTTTCCCTAATAAAGTACAGTATTTTGGCGGATTAATTTGTTGTTGATTTTTCATTGTAACGATGACATAATGAATGATGTTGTTATCTATTTCAATACTTGGGAGGTTTTTATGTAGTTATGTTAGGACAATTACAATTTTATATCATCCCGATAATTGCCTGTATATGCTTTCTTGCATTTGTTTTTATCGGCAGGACAACACCGATGAAAAATATTTCACAATATTTCTTTGCTGTGACAATTATGATTTTGGCTGTTATCCTATTTGAAGCAGCAGAGACGTTTTTCAAACCGCCAAATTATACATATCCTAATTGGCAGCGTTGGGCAATTTCTATAGCTGCTTATATTCTCAGACCTGCATTCGCATATATTTTGATTTTGATTATGCTGCGACATAAAGAAAAAGGAAAATGGTTTTATTTTGTTATGACATTTCCACTTACTGTCAATGCAATATTTTTACTGATTTCTCCATTATGCGGAATTGTGTATTATTTTGATGACAATAATAATTTTGTAGGCGGACCAATGAGATTCCTTCCATTTGTTATAGGTTTTTTGTATTTGGCTGCTTACTTAATTTTATTTATTGGAGAAACGAGGCGTAATGGTTCTAATGAATGGATTGTTTCGATACCTGTGGCATTCTCCTGTGGTGTATCGGTCTATTTGGAGTCGAAGTATAACCTGCTTGGATCACTTCCTATGGCCTGTCTTCTTGGTGTGATATTCTATTATATATATATATACGGAATACAATACAAAAGATGCACTTACCGGTGCTTTTGTGCGCAGCAGATTTTACAATGATATAAAGAAGGATGGCTTCAAATATTTCATTATTTATGATGTGAACGGTTTGAAGCATATAAATGACGAATTAGGACATTTATATGGTGATAATGCCCTTCAGGAATTAGGACATTGTGTTCTGTCTGCCCTGCTTGGAAAAGCGCATCTCTATCGTATCGGCGGCGATGAATTTGCCATTATATATGCAAAAGCCAAAAAAGAAGAGGTAGATGCGCTCTTAAAGATAATTAA